>CAYHPU010000032.1:2740-10878 GCA_964358525.1 uncultured Gammaproteobacteria bacterium | reverse complement strand
TGGAACAAAGCGATCAAACGCTTCCTCAATTGTGAGATATTCAAACGGCGAAGAGAGGTCAAACTCTTCTAATACGGAACAGGCATGCCTGTTCCGTACAATATGCCTAATCATTTCCTCAATCTCTTTCATAAGTTGTTTGTAATCGTATCCCACGTGGTACCATTCAAGAATGGTGAATTCGTGGTTGTGCAGCGGGCCAAATGGTTCGCCGTTACGGAATGCTTTTCCAAGGTAATACACATTTCCGGAGCCTTCGACCAGTAGTCGCTTGAGAAATGCCTCAGGAGAAGCCGTCAAATATGCAGATGTTGGATTTAACCCCTCCCCGCCTGCCACGCTATGCGAGGCATTGCGGGCAGGCTTAATCCTCCCCTTAATCCTCCCCTGACCTTTACCTCCCCTATTAGGGGAGGCCAGTATATTCACTGGGGTGGGGTTTGGTCCAGTAATTGTTGTTTCAAATGCTTCCAAATAACTTTCAGGGATGAGAGAAGGGACGAGAACGGGTACATCGGCCTCGTGATAATCTCTACTCTTTAGATATGAGCGAATAGATGAAGTAACTTCTTCCCGAATGCGGATTTTATCTTGAGTCGACTTCATTATCTTATTCTACAACAAATCGAAAGAGATCCCGAAATGGTACGGGTCGACACAGGGGTCGACCCCTACTGTAGGGGCGGACCCCCGTGTCCGCCCAAACAAATAAAATGTCTTATTTAATTTTCACTTCCTTTCCCGGTAGTGCGTGGGGGAAGAAAAGTTTAGCCGATGAAAGCGGCATGTGTTGCCATACAATAAGTTCAAGGTACGGATCGTCTGGCATTCCGGAGCTTCCGGGAGCTATTACCAATACATCCGGTTCTTTGCCAAACATGTTACTCACATAGTACGCTTCGTGCTCGGTGTTTCCGACCGAAACAGTCACTTTATCTCCATATTTAAATTTTCCTTTCATATATGAATTTGGAATTGTTGTTTTCATATTTCCATAATTATCGATGTGGCCCACATGAAATCCCTCCAAGTCTGGAATATCCGCAACGCGCGCTTCTTCAAGCGCCATTTCGTCTTCTTTTTCTTCCATAAGAAGTGCGGCAACAGGCATATAAAGCTCTCGAGAGCGAAACTGTGTTCCCTTATCAAATTCCCTATCGTAAAAGTATACTTTCTCAATATCATTCTTTATCATCGAAAAACTAAAGCGTGCACTCGGTCCCATTACCCATGCGCCGCACTTCAAGCGGATAACATAAAACTGTGCTCCTTGTGCCTTCTCAACCCCTTCAGAAGTTTGAAGTCGCGGATCGGTATTGACAAAAATCACCGTATTTTGTGGGTTTCCGTGGCGAATTTCGGTGTTCAAAATCTGTCTCAAAAGAAAAGCAGTATGAATAGTATGAGGTAGGGAATTAACGAAGGTAATTGACGACGCAAGGGGAGTGGTAAGATGGCCAATTACAACACTTCGAAGTTCCTGGGTTACCAGGTCATCACTACAGTAATCGCCGATGGTAATTAAATTTCTCATGCTTGGCAAAAATTTCTAATTATTTCCGTCTGTCGTTCCCGGACCCCTCTTTGTCATCCTCGGGCTTGACCCGGGGATCCAGTTCAGAAGCCCTGGATTCCCGCCGGAGTTTACCCCGTACCCCGTTACGGGACGGGAATGACACTATAAACAGCGGTAATGACACAAGGAAGTACTCATTATATTTGAACTTCTTTTTTTCGCAAGTGGAGAATGAGGAATCCAACAGAGCCCAGTGTAACAACAAAAACTATGGTTAAAACAAAGAACAGGATACTCGAACCTGAATTGTTCTGAGGAATTGTTCGATTGTTAGAATTGTTCAATTGTTTCCCAGAGCTGGGTTGTTTGTTGATTGTTGTTTGTTGGCTGTTGCCTTGGCCTGCCATCCCACTCTTCACAAACGGTACTTGCTTTGGACTGTTAATAACTGCCGAATAGGTGCTGGTTACCACATCATCTACTATTGTGGGCTGTAGTACATTCACCCCCTTTGTTTTATAGTATGTTTTGTTTTGGGCAATAAATGTAGACGGCGAAATAGATGCAACTTTATTATCAAACTTATCATAAATTACTAGGCTATATCCCGTCGGTGGCGTGAAGAAATGGGGAATTCGTACAAACCCACTTGTATCCGCCTGCGCTGTTAATACACTACGGTTTCCCATTCCCTCAATAACAATTTGTACTTTACCTTCGGGCAACACCGCTCCTCGTGTGTCATACGTATATCCTTCAATATAGGCTGGCACGGGATCCATGCTTACCGTTTGTCCGGTAAGGTGGTCCTCGGCACGAGTTGCCGGACTTAAAAAGTTCATAATCGGTTCAATAAATGATGAAAATAACGAACGAGACGAAGTCAAAACAAGTGGAATTTTTGTTGGCTGAAAATTCAGTTTTTGCGTCGGGTCTACTTTACTCGCTTGAATGAGCATGGTAAAACCGCCTTTATTGTCAACTTTCTTTTGGTCTACCTGTCGAGTTCCCGAATATGCCGTTACCGTGCAACTTATATGGCTACATTTTCCTGTTGCCATTTGGTAACACACATTGCCAACGCAATACTGGAGGAGCTGACTTATTTTAACCTGCGGTGGGTTGTTGGCAGGACGGGTACCTTTTGAGGGCGTCATCGGAATATCTGCTCGTACTACCTTGCCCGCTTCTTCAACAATTTTTGTGTCAGCGTCTTTGTACACGTTTACATACGGAGATCGAGCTAGTTTGGCAAAAGTAGCAGCATCCACGGGAAATTCGTAGCCGGTAACAGACGGTTTTAAATAGTATGTTCCCGCCGGCACGAAGAAATTAAAGAAGCCATTTTCAAACCAGCCCTTTTTGAGATCTTTACTATCCATTGCTTCACCCGTTTTTTGTGGGTTAGATATACCAGGAGAACTCGGGACAATCACCTTTTGTGCATTTAATAGAGTTACTGAAGCTCCAGGAATTGGCTCAAGGGTAGTTACGTCAAACACAATACCAAACGGGTCCCATTGAATATTCGTACAGTTTGTTTCTTTACCAATACGAGGAATAAATTGAGAAAGTTTTTGTGCCCGTCCCGCTGCATCGTTGCTCTGAATATCCATTACTTGTACGCCGAAGAATACATGGTTTTGTGAAGCTGCCGTTGCACTTTTTACAGGGTTCACACTAAATTTATTTGCGGTAGTGCTCATGGTCATATTTCCAGCGCGGAGGTTTTGGTCGAAAATCTTAAACATTTCACCCGCATTAGGTCCAGAGCAGACGGGCTGGTTATAAAAGTCGAGCGCGCATGCCCAGTTGCCACCGTCCGTTGTTCTCCAGACTTCTATATTTTTGTTGGGGACAAATCCTCCTCCTTCAAGTTTTACACAGTGGTCTGGGCAGCCGGTAGACACGGTGTGAGCTAGGCAAACAATTTTGAGTCCTCCTTTTTCAATGGTGTCGCCGGGTTTCTGGGCAAGAACGGGAGAAATAGTTAATAGATAATAGCTGATAGCTAAGAGAAACAAGAGATTTTTTTTCATTTTATTATCTTAACTATTAACTACTAACTATTAGCTATTAAATTTACAGTATCATCATTCCCACCACTCCTAATGTTATAAGCCCCAGCGCAATCAGTGCTCCCATTTGCCATGTTAAAGCGCCCGCTTGTGGAATGGCGGTAGGAATAGGGGCGCTTGTTGCCACCGGTGGACTGGTTGGAAGAATAGCTGTCGGCGCGAGTGTCGGAGTTGGCTCAACGGGCGAAACGGTACAGAGCGTTGTAGAGCCTGGCGATGTGGCTATTATTTTGAATTTAACCACCGCAAAGCTCCCCGCACCGCTTTTTGCTGCAGTATTGGTGCCGGTTAAACGAATAGTAGTGCTACTCGTCTGAGTGTACGAAATGCTGGTAAAGAAATTTCCATTGGTCACTGATACAAGCTGTAGGACAACAGAATCGTATGTAACATCTGCCATAGTGGTTATTAGCTGTTGTCCTTGGGTATCTACGGTTACGGTAAAATCGTAATCCTGGTTTCGGGTGAGCGTTCCTGTTGTTGCCTGAATGTCGAAGGACAAAGCATAGACAGGTCTAATAGCTACTAGATAATAGCTAATAGCTAGGATGAGAAAAATCAATCGAAAAAATTTCATGACCTTAAAGATCGTTCTTAACTATTAACTACTAACTATTAGCTATTTTCATTCTGCGCTTTCCGCAGTTTTTTTGCAAACAGATGTGAACCCCTCCCAGCCTCCCCTGATAGGGGAGGATTAAGGTGGGGTTTATCCTTGTTTCCTTTTCATCAAATAAATTCCTCCCCCCACCACCGCGCCAATTATCGCAACAAACAAAACTACAATGATCGGATTGTTACTATTGCTCAATTGCTGGGGATTGTTAAATTGTTCCAAGTTATTTGGAGTTTGCTTGCCCGCCGAAGCTTTAGCGAAGGAGGGTAATTTGGTATTTGAAACTTGTGATTTAATTGCAGATTTGTCACTAACATTTAATATTCCGGTCGGCATAACTCCATTATTCTCTAGTGTAGGCACTGGTGTTGTTGTAAAGTCCGCCGCCGTTTTCTGTACCGCGAGTAAATTAACTTTTTTTTGCACCAAATAGGATTTATTTTCTGCAACGAATGCATGGGGTGAATACGATTTTAACTCGTTTCCCTTTGCGTCTACCACTCTCATTTCAAATTGAAGTGGGGGAACACTGCGGGAATCGACAGAAATAGTTCCATCGTCTCGTACGGTTGTCGTTGTCGCAACGCGATCATTCATCATGCCGGGAATAAAAAGTTCCACTTTTGTGCCAGGAGGAATTTTTCCCGCTGGCAGTGTAATTTTTCCTTGTATAAAGTTCGGAAGCGGATATACCTTTTCCGGATACGATGTAGTATTAGTATTCTGTGCACGAACAGACGGAATAAATGAGAAGATATTCCACCACGGCGCTTTTATTGAAGTGGTTCTCAAGCTGGTCAAAGATACTTTTTCTGCAATAAGTTCTACCGGCTGTTGTACGTCCAGTTCATCATTTACCAGTCGCAATTCAAAGTTACCGAACTTGTCCGACTGCACTTTTGCAAGTTCGCGGCCAGAAAAGCGAGCAGATACAAAAGAAAAAGGGTGAGAAACCTGGCCAAAAATAAGGTGGTACACTTTCTTCAAAACTTGGTAGCGGGTAATACGGGTAGACGCAAATTCAGGACGTGTATTAGTAGGACGCAGCGGGTCGGCGGGCATTAAGGGAATATCGCGGTGCTGGATTATTCCGCCGCTTTGGACAATGGGCTCACCCGCATACAAGTCAGAATAAATTGCCTGTGCGCCGTTTAAGCGAGCAATAGTGGCGGCGTCGACAGGAAAAGAAAGACTGCTACGGGACGCACTCAAATAATATGTCCCATCTGGTACTAAATAGACAAACCACGCCGCCTTATTGACAATTTGGGGGTTTACTACACCAGGTCGATTGGGAATTTGGCGCTTTTGCGAGTCATAAATAACTACCTGTGCGTCTGTAATCGGCTCAAGGGAAATAGCATCGAATACGCGACCGTAGGGATCAAATATTCGCTTTGTCTCTGTCCACGAAATTGTTACGCAATGCGTTTCCACCCCCACTTTTATATTGAAATTTTTCAGTTTCAACGCAACGCTATTGGCGTCAAGTTCGGTAGTTCCAACCTGTTGTACGGCATAGAATACGTGCGGAGTACTGTTGGTACCGCTTTGGTCGCTTCCGTCTGGTCGAGAGCGAATATCTCCTCGTCCTCCGGTACTTTTCACTTGGTCTAAAGTAAGTTGTTGATTTGCATTTGGTTTTATCTGATCTCGTGTTGCCGTTAATACTTGGAAACCAGTGCCAGCGGTTGGCGCGCCAGCGCCGCACGTAGAAACACCGTTTCTATCTACTGCGCAGGTAAAAACACCTGCAACATCGCGCCACAACTCTACTCGTTTGAGTGGATTCAGCCGTGTGCCCGAAAGTTTTACTATTTCCTGCACGTCATTTACTTTATCTGCCTTCAGACACACAATATCTACATTTTCAGAGGGAATTTGGGCATGGGCAGGGAACGGTGAAATAGCTAATAGATAATAGTTAATAGTTAGGAAGAAGAATAATACTGGAATAGTTAGGGTGGAATTAGATTTTTTTGTCATTTTATTTCTTTAACTATCAGCTATTAACTATTAACTAATAGTAACTAACCTAGTATAATACAATTTGTAGTTCGTAGCTATTAGCTAATAGCTAGTAGCTAAAAGCCAAATCGGGCTTATGGTTCAATGGTAGAACGCTACGTTCGCAACGTAGAGATCCGAGTTCGATTCTCGGTGAGTCCACATGTCTACCCGCACAATTTTATTTACTCTCCTCGCCGCTATTGCTGTGTATTTTATTTTTTCATTAAACATCGTTGCGCCAGTGCGCACATTCATTAATTCTTCTTTTGTTATTCCGCTTCGTGAATTATCCGGTTATGTGCCTAAAACTTCGCAACAGAAATTGTTGCAGATGAAAGTATCGCTTGAATCTAAAAACAGAGAAATAGAGAAACTGAGACGGGAAAATATAACGATGCGAAAACAGCTTGGTAGTATTCCGGAGAAAACTGCCTTAACACCAGTACCTGTTGTAGGGAGCACTGATACCGAATTATTTGTCGCATCTTCCCATAGTTTTGCACGTTCAATAATGAATATTCCTGTTATTTTTGAAGACGTGTTTGTTGGTACCGTAATTCGCCGTAATGAAAATATGATTGTTATTCAAAAACCAGTAAGTGCGCATTTTGCGGGAGAGGGGGAGACGGCTGGAGGAGTGACCGGAAAGGTGCGTGGAGAATTTAATGAATCGGTGGTGTTTGAAACGGGTGTAGAAGAAGCGGTTTCGGTTGGCGAGCTGGTGTATGTAGTTAACCGAGAACAAGGCTTTCGAGCGGTCTTGGGAAAAGTTAATCGGATAGAAAAAAATGCGCGATTACCGACAAAGAAAGCATATGTGGAATATACGCCAGATAAAATGAAGTTGAACACCGTGTTTTTAGTTTTATGATAATTGTCATCTTGTCCTTATTGTTACTTTTCTCATCTTTTGTTTTCTCGCAATTTTTTTTCTTTCCTTTTTTTCTTTCGGCATATCTTTATATTTTCGTACCAAAGAAAGCGCTCATTCTAACTTCCATCTTCTGTATTCTATTTGATGCGTGGTGGGTTCTGCCACTCTGGGGTAGCGCTATTTTTCAGCTGCTATTTATATTGTCCCTACACGTGTATCGCAAGAAATTCAATTTTGCTCATCAAGGAATTATTTTTGTATTTCTTGTAATCTTTGCGGTTGTGTATGCTCTGTGGCGGAATGTGGGATTTTCGTTTAGCTACTTATTTACGTTCTCCATGTGCTTTCTGTTGCTCTCTCTGCGAATCCGGATGGAGAGGGAAGAGGTGATGGGAAGTGTTTAATAGTACTCATTTTTCATTGTAGGGGCGAGGTCTTCTCGCCCAAACTATCTTGAAAAGTTAGCAGAGGTTCCTCCGGAGAGGAACCTCTGTAGTATCGAAGGGCATTACGCGCCCTTGATACTTATTTTTGCGAGCAGATCCAAAATCCATCTGCCCGCGGGCGTCGTCAAAAACAAAACGATGGCGCCCAAAACCAGGAATAGGCCAACAAGTAGTTGGCCCGTTTTTGTCTCGAAAAAATTCCTCATGTGAGCCTCCTTTCCGAAACAATTTTGTCCCTCAGCGCTTGCAAAAATGCGCTCAGGAACAAGCCTATAGTGTAGCATATTTTTTGAATTAGTAAACCCCTCCTTAATCCTCCCCTAATAGGGGAGGCAAGGGGGGGCGGGAAGTTCCTTTTTTCAGACCTCCCCTACAAGAAGAGGCAAGGGGCGGGAAGTTCCTTTTTTCAGACCTCCCCTACAAGGGGAGGTGCAGGTGGGGTAAAACGAGTAGCAAATACACATATTATAGGCTATAATAACTACAGGCAATTTATATTCAATAGTTCATTAACAAGGATGTGGTAACTCGGAAAATGGGTGTTAGCTTGCCTCGACGAAGTCCTGCTTCTGCGGGACGAAGGCGGGTCATCCTCGGG
>CAYHPU010000032.1:0-2640 GCA_964358525.1 uncultured Gammaproteobacteria bacterium | reverse complement strand
AGTCCACGCCGGAGCAATATCTTATCTCATGAGTCAGCTTCCTGCATTTTTTCAAGCTCTTCAATCCTCCCTCGAAGAAAAGTCAACATGTTTTCACTATTGAGACAACCTTGTGCATCGGTAAAAAACTTTATGGCAGAACGATAATAGACAAGTAATTCATCAACGGAGTGCACTTGTAGTAACGCATCTATTGATTGTGTATATAAGTCAAGATCATTATCAATACACGCGCAGAATTCCTCAACATCAAGAAAATCATTTTCAGGAAATCTTACTCCTTCCGCTTTCTTTTCCAAACATATTTCTTCAAGGAATCCTCCAACAGAACACTCCGGCATATAATGTTGTGAATTACACTGCTAACAGCCAATTTTGGTGGGCACGCCAGGACTCGAACCTGGGACCTCTGTCTTATCAGGACAGCGCTCTAACCAACTGAGACTACGTGCCCGAATATCTAGACGTTAGTCCGCCGGCTGGCGGATGGACGTCAGACATTAGAAAGACATTATAGAAGTAGAAGGGTTAAAATACAATAAGAAGGGTATAAAAGTATGTTTATCGTTCGAAAACCAAACCGATTACATAATTTTGATTATTCATCTATTGGGTGGTATTACGTTACTATTTGCACACATAATAACGTCTATTATTTTGGTACTGTGGAAAATTACCTTGAAATGAAGTTGTCAGATGTTGGAAAGATTGTTGATAGCAACTGGAAGAAGATTCCGGAACATTTTGAAAATGTAGAAATTGGTGAGTACAAAATAATGTCGAATCATATTCATGGAATTATTAAGATTCAAAGGCCATTGTGCGGGCGAGAAGACCTCGCCCCTACAGAATAAATATACCTCGGTTCCTCATGTTGTAGGGGCCGGGTATTCCGGCCCGCACAATAAATACATTCAAATTTGGCAACGCTCCTACTACGACCGCATCATCCGCTCCGATGCCGAACTCCAAAGTATTCTAGGGAGCGTCCATCAATAATTTATAATCAATTGATGGATACGGTCCCTTGTGCCGCATCCTCAGATTTATGTTCCTGAATTAATTAAGATACGGCCTCCACTACATTCACTTCAACGAACGAAAATAATTCATCCTTTTTAATCTCCTTGTGGCCACATACTATCGGGAACGCAATTTCTGCAGTAATGAGCATAACTCTCAGTATTGCCTGTGTGATCCACTTCCTCGATAATATGGTTTCCTTTGTCTACGTCGCAACTTCGACATTTTGCTATTTCATGAGCCGTATAGAGAAAGAGTGCGTGTCCATCTTGATTTTTGTAGCCAACAATAGGAGTTCCAAGTTTGTAATCTGCTTCAAGAAGATTACAGCGTTTCATACCATGCTCATTCATAAATCCAGAAGGATTAAAGGCAGATTCACAGGTAATTCCATTTTCTTGCATCGTATAACATTATACAATAACCCTCTTTACTATTTACTCTTTTATCCTTACTATTATTATTAATGTCCAACCAGCACAAGAATTTATTTCTCATTATTGGTACTACGGTGGGGGCGGGGATTTTCTCTCTCCCGTTTGCCTTGAAAAGTGCCGGTACCGTTCCGTTTTTGCTGCTTGTTATTGTCATAGGATATTTACTCGTGAAAGTAAACTTTTTTTATCGCGAAATTGTTGAATCGACGCAGGAGCGTCACCAACTTGCCGGCTACGCACAAAACATTCTAGGTCTTAGAGCAAGCAAAATTGCCGTGTTTCTACTGTTGTTTTCAACCTATGGAGCTACTCTTGCCTATCTTATTTTAGGTGGGGATTTTTTGGCGGGCATTGTGCCTATTCGTCCTCTCACCGGCAGTTTAGTTTTTTTTGGAGTTGCAGCCGCGGTACTTTTACTATCTGGCCGAACTATTGAAGCGTGGGACGTGGTATTTACCATTATTAAATCGGTGCTCCTTATCTTTATAGTTGGAATGGCGGTGGGGCACTTGTTGTACAATAAGACAGATCTAGCCGTGCCGCTTATTGGTTCAAATCCATTCGTTGGCTATGGCACTATTCTCTTCGCGCTCTCTGGTTTCTCAATAGTTCCCGAACTCAAGAAAGATGAGAAATTACGTTTTACCATGTATGCTGCGCAATTTCTTATTGTCGTTTTATATATTCTTTTTGCCTTTGCAAACGCGCCACTTCTTGCGGGTTCAGTTATTTCATTTCCATTCACCATTCAAAAAATATTACTGAATATCACGGGAGTATTTGCAGTGCTTACGCCATACCTTATGTTGTCGTGGGTGGGGTACGACCTTTTAAATAAAGACATGGGGCTCGATCGGCGGTCATCTCTTGTTGTTACAACATTCATACCACTCTTGCTGTTTCTTTTAGGACTACAAAACTTCAGTAAAATAATTGGACTCACGGGAGGAGTATTTTTAGGTGGCATAGCGATTCTTATAGCTCGAATGTACGAGAAGCTCCGACCTGGTCAGAATTCGTTACTCGTTAAAGTAGTGCAGGGTGTTCTCTTCCTCGGGGTTGTGGCGGAGATAATTGTATTCTTTTCATAAATTCTCATTCCTTTGTCATCCCGGACAACGATCCGGGATCCACTCAACTGAAATAGATTCCCGCTTTCGCGGGAATGACAACTGATTTA
>CAYHPU010000031.1:0-11015 GCA_964358525.1 uncultured Gammaproteobacteria bacterium | reverse complement strand
GAGTAATGTGACATTTCGTGTTGTTTTTTACCGTTGTTTTGATAATAGAAAATAGGAGGTAAGCACTTTCTTCTTCTCGACAGTTAATCCCCTATGTCTGCGAAGCAATTCTTTGAGTCGTGCATTTATTCCTCCCTCCACATAATTGCTGGTTCGAGGAATGGCACAGTGTCCCACATACGTAAACAGATAGGGAAGGCTGTGTTTAATGACATAGTACGCTGAGCGAAGATTTCTATGCGTGTACCACCATTGAATAGTTCCATCGGTATGTTTTATGTAGCTACGTTCTTTTAAGAGAAGGGAATGTCGGTGAAAGAGTCGAAAGTAGGAATGTATCCATCGTCGTCTTTGTCTCCGTGTCCATACACGGGGAAGCTCCTGTGCCAACTCTTGTAGATTCTTTCCCGCAATTGTTTGTGGATGCTTAGTTAAGTAGGTATGGAGTGAGCGCATAGTATGCGCCAAACAACGTTGTATGCGTGCTTCTTTCCAGATTGTCCGAGCAGCAAGAAGCATACCTTTCTGTCCATCACAAACAAGCGCTTCTGGTTGAGGGAGCTCTCGAAAGAACAATGACCACGTAGTGCTGGTTTCATAGGGAACAAACCGCCACATTAGGACATTGCTCTGTCTTGTCCCCACTAGTACACAACACTCTCGTTTGTGAATATATACTCCGTCACAGATGAGCGTATAGCCAGTGGGTACGAGTGGCTGTTTTGGAAGTTGAATCTTCCAAAGTTTTCGAAAGGAACGCATTACTGTTCTGGCGCTCGTCTTTCTTTTTTGGGCAAGCTCTGATAACGAACCGTTGCCGCGTAGCCACCGGGCAAACTCTCTTTTTAGCGAGAGATCTGTTAAGTCGCCACGCTTCCAGACAGTACTTTGTTTACACAAAGTACAGAACCATCGTGGAGTGCCGGCACCTGTTTTGCCATACTTTCGCATAGGTTGACAACAAACGAAACAATGTTTTTTTTCATCAGATCAATCTATCATGCCATTGATTGTTTTGAAACAGAAGATTGGAATAGCTTAAACACACAAATTTAGCAACACGAAATGTCACATTACTCCACTTTCTTTGAGGATTAGATCCTAAGGGATCGTCTCTAAATAATTTAAACGATCGTTTAGAGATACGAACCCTTGTGCAGTATCTACAGTTGAAAAATGGATTAAATTAGATACTGCCTCAAAAAAAAGGTCATGGGAGGCGCTAAAAATGGCGCGAAAGGCAAATATTTAGCTGTTATTAGATATACTATAAAACACGTATTCCTTTGCGCTTAACTTCAAGACTAAATGGGTTTATAGAACTCTCAAACTCCGCTACAGATAGTGGATGGGGTTCAAATAAATCACTTATCCCTTCTCGAAGAAGCATTAATTTAACCCTTTCAGAAGCTCTGTCTTTACCAAAAGTTTTTGAAACAATACAAACATCTATATCACTTGAAACTGTATTCGTTTTGTTTGCGACAGAACCGAATAAATATACCGCTTGCAATTTTATTCCGTTGGTTTGTAACTTTCGAATATATTTTTTAACTAGTTGTATCGATTTTTGTAAAGTCATTTTGAAATAATAATTTTATTAAACAAACTCTCGCACCGAACAAACCATAGTTTCGTGTATTCAGACGTAGCTTTATGGTAAAAGGACAGCTTGTAATCGTCATAACGCGCCTCAATATTAAAAGTAGTTATTTCATAAAAGTGTTTCATGTCCTCTTCAGAAAACAGAACAAGAGAGTGTTTAGCAAGCCTCACTAGATCGTGAGTATAAATTATAGTTTTCTCCAATGAAAGGATTTTTGCTTTTAATTTCTTTTCAAGTGCCAGATGCCAGATAAATAAACACCAATCATAGTGTTTCGTTTTAAATAAGTCGCGAGCCGTTTTGATGTCTGATTCAGCTTTCTGGAGAAGACCCTTTATAAGATTGTTTCTTTCCATAGATTGAATTATATACTTTTCTTTTTGTAAAAGAAAATTCCTAGGAAAGTGAGAAGAAGTAGTCCAAACCCAAGAAACTGTAGGTATTGCGGCAAAAAGATGACTATTATTTCTGATTGGTTGTTGTTTGTTGTTTGCTCGCCTCGCAAAGCGGGTTGGCTGTTGCCCAAAGGCTCCCCTTGGGGGCCGAAGCCTTGGCGAAGGCCCCACCCGTTCGCCCAGTTGTTGACCTAAAAAGAATACTACATTTGAAGCCGAATTCCTGTTCTTTGTATTTCTTTTGCTAGTAAATCAACGCCTCTATAAAAATCGGCAGGGGAAAAAGGATGTGGCTCAATAATATAATTATCGCTCTTTTGTAAATTCATAAGATTAACTCGTTCCTTCTGCCGATCTTTCCCAAATTCTTCAGAGATGATACAAAGATCAATATCGCTTCCTGCATGTTCCGTGCCTTTGACTCGAGAACCAAAAAGATATGCTTCAGAGATCTTGATTCCACTTTTTTTAATATCTGTTAGATAATCTGAAACAATTTTTCGAATATCTTTTTGTGTCATAGTGATGAGATAACTTTATTGTATAGGTGTTTGCAGATAACTATCCATTTTTGTGAGTATTCTAAAGTCGCTTTTTTGTAGAATGTCAATTTGTAATCATCGTAACGAGCTTCAATATTAAATGTGGTTATTTCATTAAGTTGTTCTTTTTCTTCTACCGTAAATGACATGGAAGTGAGTTCGGCTAATCGGGCTAATTTATGTGTATAAATAACCTCTGTGCCAACCGAAAGAATTTTTGCCTTTAAAACTTTTTCAATTGCCAAGTGCCAAATAAACAACGCCCAGTCAAAATGTTTAAGTTTAAATAAATCTTCTGCTGTTTGAATATCTTTACTGGCCTTGCTTAATAATGATTTCAGTAAATCCGATGTGTTCATAACGCAATTATATACTTTTCTTTTTGTAAAAGAGAATTACCACTAAGGTTCCAACGAGCACACCAAATCCTAGAAATTCTAGGTACTGCGGCTCGCCCGCTAAAGCCTGAGCGTTAGCGATGGCGAGCGGGCCAAAAGATGATTCCAAGGAAACTGATGATCAGTAACCCAAACCCAAGAAACTGTAGGTATTGAGGCCAGAAGATGATTACGATAGAAGCGCCCCCTTGGGGGCCGTAGCCTTGGCGAAGGCCCCACCCATTCGCCCAGTTGTTGACAAGAACATGGTCTACCAGCTCCCCACCGAAAATAAAATATCGATATACTGATAGTACATGGAAGAAGTTCAACAACCACTTAAGCGTTTAGGTATGCAACTAACGGGAGTCGGACTGGGTATATCGATGTTAGCACCTATCTCTCTGAAAGTAACTCCACAATCCATAAAAGATAATATAACTTTTATATTAAGCCGTAAATTACCCGATTACAAGGACCACTATATGCCTCCAGATCCGGAAAATGTGCTCTCCCGACAAAGCACTGATAGAATGTACACTTCGCTTCGTCTCGCAGAGGAATATCCTAAGACAATAAACCCAGAATCCTTTCATTTAATTGCTCAACGAGTTTCCCGTGTAGCAACAATCTATTATACCCCTTCAAAAACCGATGACGAAACGCAGAGGTTTGAAAAATATTGCGAAGAGGTTTTCTTTCCCAAATTAAAAAGACATGCGGACGAAATGAAAACAGATTTTATAGCAACCCTTTTAATGTTTCAAATTTCTGGAGACAATAACAACTCTGTAAAAGAGCTACGTGGCGACGTAAAAGATGAAATTGTTCGAACCGCGACTCATACAGGAGAAACGCTCATTGGCAGTACTGCTGGAGAGCTCGCCATTTCTGCGCTTCGCACGCTCGAGATGGGACAATACTATTCATATGCACGCCTTGAAGGACCAGTAACCATAGGAATTCACGATATAGAAATTGCAATGATAGGTCGAGGAATAAAAAATCTTAGAAAGACAGCGCCAGACATACACACGTCTGCCGTTAACCAACTCGCTAAACTTGCACCCGAATCTGCAGACCTTCTAGAAAATTATGCTGACCTTTATGATGCGTTTGAAGCATATTCAGACCGTCTTACACAAAGAATTTCATCTTATCCAGCAATACAAACCTATTTACATAAGAGATTTTCTCAGCCCAATTCATACAAAGATTTACTTTCTACAAATGGAGTTGTCGATTCATATCAATTCTCTCGAACAACAGTTTTTTGGGCAATCATCTCGGAACTACAACAATTAACTCTTTCGAGTTTTTATTCTGCACGTCCCGAAACACTCGAACAACTTGCACTCGAAAAAACTATAGAGTATTACGAAAAACAATCATCAGTGACCGGTTTTTTTCTCGATCAAATCAATAATCCAAAAATGTTGAAAGCAATTGAGCACGATGCCAAAAGTGGAAATAAAACGGCTGAAGATTTATATACTCTCATGCAACAATTTAAGTCAACGGGTGACAAAATTATTGATTTTGACGACAAAATAGCAGCAACTTTTGAGAAGGAACATACTGAGGAAAATCTAGATTTTCAGATGCTGACTGGTGTTGCACTTGCACGGTGGCTACTGAATGATGCGATTGCATTTTCTAAAGGATCCGCGGAACATGATATTGTTTTTTCAGATTCAAACGACCTTGCGTACCACGCGTTTCTTGCTCAAAGCAATAGAGAAAGTGCTCCAAACTTTCAGCTTGTAGCGTCTCGCCCACTTCATCGGGCAACCCTAACTTTTGCTCCGCCTCAACTACTTTTTAATACTATGAGAGAGTTTATTTCAAAAGTGTACAAAAAAGTCGAAGGAACTCATCCATTAGCAGATTTTAAAACATTTTGCAATTATTTCCTGACGCTTATTCAAGAACCTTACATGAAACGAGCAATCGGAGTGAGCGCTACTCGGTTAGCTCGAGATGCAAAGCAAGGACTCTTTATTAAAGCTGCAGAACAATTTGGTGCTTTTCAAAATATTATTACTCCTCCTCACTGTTCGTGGATGCGTGCTTTTGAGGCAACCGCCGGATATATTGCTGTAGCCCCACAGCAACAAACCAACCAAACACCCCGGTAATTATTCCAAACCCAACAACTTCCAAATACTGTGGTAAAAAAAATACGATTATTTCTGGTTGTTTGTTAATTGCTGACTGTTGGCTGTTGACGGGAAGTACCCACCCATTCGCCCAATTATTAACAAGAACATGATCGGTTAATTCTGTACCAAATATATACGGAAATAGGTGAGATAAAATATTATTGTCTTGAACATGGTACGCCTTCATATTTTTTTTGTATGCTGTATTTGTCGTATATATCACCGCCTCTTTAATTTGATCTTCGACCGAAATTACTTGTATTTTGCTTAAAAATTCATACGGAAATGGAATAATAGACAGATGCGAAAGCTCATTATTTGAAACGAAACCACCATAGGAAATATTTTGAACTATAAGTTGGTATCCTCCTTCTCTTTTCATTGGTGGAACAACAAAAAAATCATTATGCCATAGGATGTTTTTTTCAAGTTCGTCATTAATATCACACCGTTCCGTTTGGACGTTGAGCAAACAAATACGAAGCGGAAGACCTTCTGTATTTCTAGAGCGAAACATAAAAGCATATCCGAGATCTTGCGAAAGAGAAGTTAAATCTACTACGCTTGTAGCTATTCCATCGAGAGTTTTATACTCAACTATCTTATTGTTCCCATCAGGAACAATACGTACATCACTCTTAAGTTGTTCGTTTCCTCGTTTCACAAACTCATTGGGTTTTATATTTAATCGTCGCTTCGGGAATGGTCCACCAATAATATTTCTTCCTTTGTTGAGCCATACATCGGCGGCTTTGATGTTTGGTATAAACTTCACACCAGAAACCACATTCTCGCGTTCAATGTTTAACAATACCTGGTCCAGATAAATCCACCGTTTTTCATACCCTTTGCTTGGAATTCGATATGTTCTTCCATTTATTACAAGCCCCCCCTCTACTAGTAAATTTGTCACATCTAGCTCCTCTTCGCGAGTTAACACAATACTCGGAACATAGTATGTAAACCTTAATTTTGTACGTTTATTACCTGAATCAAAATAACTGTATACATCTGCAAAGACCACTTTTTCTACGCTCGTAAACTGTGGCATCTGAATTCTGTACGTATGAGGTTTATTTCCATACACATCTGTTCCATAGTTATTTCCGAATATATCAATAGAAATATCGTTCGAAAGTAAATCATGATCATTCAAGAAAGTTCGATAAGGAAAACGGATACCATCTGTTACAGATTCGCCAGAAATATAATTTCCATACGCTCGATATGCCTCGTCTACCGCAGTAAAACGGTACGTGTTGACAACCCGTGACGGATTTATTAAATATGAACCCTTACTAGCTTTATGTGGAATTTTATAGAGTACTAAACTTCCCATCGACCACACACTTTCTAGTCCTAACTCATCTTCAATAAATTGTTTTGTCTCCTTACTATAATTAAGTTCTTTTCCCTCTCTTTGAGGGTAAAAAAGAGAATTGTCGAAAAGTATGTATCTAATGTTAAATTTATTGATAAGAGAATTAAATAAGGTACTTTCTTTCGTATACAATGCATAACTAATTTCTCGATACGCCTGTTCATTCGAAACTCCCCACCGGTCAAAATCTCGGTCAAGAAGTGGCTGTTTTAACCCAAACCATAAAAAACCCGCTCCTTGATATCCACATTTTGAAAAAGTCCACCCGGTAAATTGGTGCATAGGAAGTGGTAGTACGCGCCCAACGGACTGTGTTTTCATAAAATCCCACCATACAAAATATTCCTTAGGAATCTGAGTGCGCATTTTTGGAGAAATAAGCTCGCCTTTAAACATGGGATACGCGTAAACAATGAACCCCATACAAAAAAGAAGTACATAAAAAATTCGAACTATAGTTTTCCGAGTATGAAGCAAGTATTCAATAAAAAATGAAAAATAAAATGCATATGCAAAAATAAGTAAGATAGAAAATTTAGTAAAAACAAATCGAAGCGCTTCTTCAAAAAGTGAAAAACGAAGTAGAAATTCAAAGAAAATATTAAAAGGGAATGTGTTGTTCATCAAGAAAACGAATGGAATAGCAAAAAAGGGAGTAAATGATAGGGCCATTTTATTCTTTCTCCAGAAACTGTAAAAAAGTCCCCACATAACCCCGCCGAAGAAGGTGTAACCGAGAACAAGAACAAGTGGATTATTTAAATAATTGCGCCACTCCTGCATGAGTAATACATTTTTTCGAGCGGTGAAATCGTACGCTTCCCAACTGAAATAAAAGCCACGTACAAGAGCAACATCTTTTAAGAATCCATGTTCACGATTGCGCAAGCGGAATTCCTGAGAATATAATCTATTCTGTTTTGCCAGCTTTGGAACGCTACTTGTCGTTAAAATAAAGTAGATATTCGGCAAAAGCCAAAACGCATTAACAAGCAATACGGCTCCAATTAGAATAGACCCTAATTTTACATACAAAAAATGGAAGCGGTGAATAAGTGCATAGAAGAATATAAATAATACGTATGTTCCAAAAAATGGGTACCACAAATGTGCCGCATAAGCTTGTGGTGTTGCTAACAAATTGAAAAGCACAAAGAAAAATAGATTCTTTTTAGAATGATGGTTCAGAAACCGAATAGTAAACAAAAGTATAAAAGGTAAAAAAGCGTACTGTGTTGGAAACATCTCAAAAGGAACATAAAATTGCTGCACCGTTGAAAGATTAAATAAATAAAACAAACTAGTGATAAATGCAATTAGTTGTTTGTGAGTATTGTGGGAAAAAACCTCTCGGATAAAAAAATACATTCCCAACGGGCCAAGGAGCAAACATAAAAAGATATACATATACCGTAAACTCCATAATGGAAGTAGGAAATGGAATACCCATAAAAGAAAAACTCGTGGCAGGTCGGCCATGTGAGAATGCCCGGCAACTGTTCCAAAACCCTGCTCTCCCCGCCACACGCCAGAAAATAATCGCTTAAAGTTAAGCCCAAAATCAAACTCCGGATGAAGCGTATCCCAGCCAGTAAGAAAGGTATTAGAAGTTGTGTTAACTAAGGCAAGTATGACAACAATACAGATTAAGATTAGAACTGGCCAATAGGTACGGATAAAACGTAAGAACATGGATACATTATAGATAATGTTAGGAAATAATGTGTCATTCTGAACCCGTAATGTGCTCGTTGGGAATGAAGAATCCTACAATTAGAAAATCCTGTTGAGGGGGCGCGCCAAAACGGCGGCCCCCTCAGGTCAGGGTTCAGGTTTTTTGCCATCATTTTTTAACTATAGAGGTCCCGATGACGAGGACCTGGTTGCCAGAAGTGATGACGAAAGTCATGTGCAAGGTCTGGCAACCTTGGCGAACGGAACAATTCGCGCCCATGTTGGTAGAGTCGCCACTCTTATTCAACATGTTGTACGCCATGTGAGACATCCCCGCCCACATCGCTGTGGTGAGTTTGTCTCCATTCCAATAGCGTCCGGTTAAAGTATAACCGGCGTCAAACATTTGGTTTCGCCACATCGCTGTGACGTTGCCAACATTGACGACAAAAATCGCACAACCATCGGCTTCCTTTCCGCTTTCACAAGAAGCCACCCCATCGATGGAGTAGCTGCCTGAATACAAGCGGTAGTGCCCAGCCGCCGTATTAAAATCGGCATCTTGGTTGTGCTGGGCATACAAACTCAGCTGCTGACCGAATTCCAGGCCATCCCGCGCTTCGTTACATGGATTATCAACATTTGGAAACAAAGTACATTTGGTGGGGTTGATGTTAGCGAACTTCCACAATGTGAAATCTGTGGGAGTCTTTGACCCCTCAAAGTACTTAATGCTCCAAGCCCCCTGGGCCGTCGTATTAACCGGCTGAAGGGTCTTCGTGGAGCCGCCACCACTAGAGTTCATGGTGACGCCTGCGGGGGTAGCTTTGGGAGCGGCGGGCGCATCAGTCGGCTTCGTCACCGGCTGAAGGGGGTCATACCCCAAAAGCTCCCGACAGCGACTATAATCGCTCGCCGAGGATCCCAATTGCAGACACTCTACCTTTGTCAACTGCCCAGCACCGCTGGGTTCGGCCGCGATTTTAACTGCGGTTGGCGGCACTTCGGCCGCAAGCTGGATC
This sequence comes from uncultured Gammaproteobacteria bacterium, assembly GCA_964358525.1. Lineage (GTDB taxonomy): Bacteria > Patescibacteriota > Microgenomatia > UBA1406 > UBA1406 > CAYHPU01. Next base: position 1,856 of record CAYHPU010000031.1, on the reverse strand, counting down.
CTCGGGAGTGCGTACATAACTCCTAGAAATACTACTGTCCCGAGAATCATCAATCCAGCGATTCCAAAAAAATTTTTTGCATTCATTTCTCCGGACCTCCTGGGCCGGTATGCGTATCAAACGTAACATTTGCATGTTACGAGTGAAGCGCATGAGGGAGAAGCCGAGCTCATCACTCAACTTCCCTCTGCTGCGCTCCACCTTTTTTTACCCTGAACCCTGTTAAAGAACATTTTCCTCTTGCAGCGTTAGTACAGCATATGTACCGAACCACAAGATTACTATAATAGTACAGAACTATAGGATAGTTGTCAAGCACAAAATACAGTAGATAATAGTTAATAGTTAATAGCTAAGACAGGAATATAGTAAGCCTTGGGGAGCGCTGAATTGAGTTCACCCACAACTTGTCCACATGAGGAGAAATACGGCACAACTCCAAAGAGCTATGGGTTTGTTCTTGAGAGGTTCAACTTCTTTGAGGTTGAACCTCAAGGGGAAAGGAAATTACTTCTCGTTTTCGTATGTTTTGAGGAGTTTTTTGTCAAAGCTTGCAAGCGAGTCACCTTTTGCGCAGCTTGCTAGGATAATGCAATCTGCCATATCGAGCGTGTTATTACTGAATATAAACACCGCCTTTTTTACCTCACTACTCGTGATAAATCGCGGCGAAGTAAGAAAACGAAAAAGCTTAACCAGCTTGTACTTTTTCGCGCCATAACTACCGGCTAAAACATACTCAAGTTCGGGAAAAACAACATCGGGAATTCGCAGCTCTTCTGAAGAGTCTATTAGTTCTTTTATCTTGTTAGAACGCTCTATAATGTCTTTTGTAGCAAAGCGCACCAATGCGCTTGTATCTAATATAGTCATTTAGACAAGCTTAAATTTCTTCGCTCGTGCCTTCTGTATAAGTGTCTGTTCCTCTTCTGAAGTAAGGGGTTTAACGGCTTTGTTTTCGAACATACCATACGCCTCATTTGTCGAGAGCACTGGCTCTAAAACAATAGAATCCTCTACAATACGTACCGTAAAACGATGAAGCGGATTAATATTAAAGAAATCTCGAATAGCTTTTGGAATAACAACCTGTCCTTTGCGGGTAATTGTAGTGGTGTACATAGTAAGTCTCAGTATACAGCGACTTACTTTTTGTGTCAAGGAGTACTTTATTTCTTCTTTCCGAGTTTGAAGCCAGCAAAGAGCATAGGTAAAGAACCTAAGCCCATTAGTAAACCAATAGGATCGCCTGTTTGGGGTACGCCCTTTGCCATAAGGGTTTTCTGAATACAAAGTTGCGCGGTATCTTCTACCGTTCCCGCTTCTACTGCAGATGCTACTACTTTATTAACTGGGCATAAAAGAGACTTTCCAACAGGAAGATCGGGCAAACGGTTTACCCGTGCTTGCAAAATAGTAGAACGACGTTCACCAGGAGAAACATTATCAAAATAAAAGACAATTTGACGGGTGTTTGCGGTATATACACCACCAGAAACGTAACTTAAATACGCAGGTAAATAGTCTGTTGCTGTTATGCGGGAAAGTACCGTGTTACCCGTGTTTTGTACGGTAATACGGAAAAAGACTGCGTTTTCTGCAAAATAATGAGCGTCATTTAAACCAAGGTTATCTACGTAAATACCCGTTACAGGATTCCTGACTTGTTTATCTACGGTTAACTGTGAGTAAGAAGGAGTATAGGTACCATATTGTGCAAAGGTTTTTGAAGGAATTAAAAGCGCAATAGTAAGCGCTGTAGCAAAAAGGAAGTTTTTTAAATTCATAACCTGTAGTATACAGCAGAAGGATAGTATTGTCAACTATAGGATGAAATAGAGCTTATAGTTTTTAAG
>CAYHPU010000030.1:0-11057 GCA_964358525.1 uncultured Gammaproteobacteria bacterium | reverse complement strand
ATACATGGTTATCATAAAACGAAGAAGAAGCGATGGTCCAATGTCTTTAAAAACTGCGTGCCATGCTTTCAAAACTTGTGGCAAAGTTTGCGACTTCTCTTTTTCTCGAAAGTGAACTTTGTCTTTGTTTTTCTTCGTCACAGAAACAAGCACGAGGTACAGTGCAAAAGCGGCGCCCAGTACAAACCACGAAATCCCGAGTGGTTTCCATGTGAGTAATTGATCCAAAACGGATCCAATCAAAAGAGGTGCAATAACATAGGCCAGAGAAATAAACGCATCAATGATACCAAAACTACTCGCATATTCTTCTCTCGGAATGCGACGTGCTATAAAGTCGTAACTCGCAAACGTACTCAGGTCGTAATACACGCCCCATAGCAACATGGCAATCATGAGCATAAAAAGGGACTGTTGAAACAAAAATATCGTTGCCGCAAAGGAAAAAAGAAGCATATAAAATAAAACGCGTCGGTAGTGTGAGGTGCGTAAATGCTCGCTTAATACAATATCGAGGAGTCCGCCAAAAAAAGAGGAGCTTGCAAATACCAGTCCCATTACAAAATGCGAAACACCCGTTTTTTCGATTAAAACTGGCGCCGCATAGCTGACTATGCCATCAAATATCGCCCAGAAAAAAAACACGCTTGCTCCCAAATACAAAATACGGTGTTCCTTCCCGTACTTTCGAAAATGGTGGTAAACATGGATAAGGGAAGACATACCTTTCATGATAGCGTATTCGAAAGAAATTCCAAATCACAAATTCCAAATCACAAATAAATCCCAATTCAACAATATAGCAATATAACAATTGAGCAATAATTATTCTCTGGCCAACTGCCTTACCTTAGCCCTTACCTTAATTTGACTGGCATAATTTCAACAGACAAGGGTTGGTTTTTCCCCAAGTGAAAGTATACATCCGCCGTATCCGCAAACCGCGCCATTAGTTTATAGAGCTCTGCCGCGGCCTTGCTCCACACTCCCTTTACGTGGTCTTGCGAAATGCGCTCGTGCATTGCTTCAATTATCCAGCTGTGTTTATCGGTATTAATTTGTATTTCCTTGTGCTCCGCAAGCTCCTCAAGCCGCTTTTCAACATTCGGATCTTCCATATAGCCAAATCGAAGAACGACCGACGCTACCGAATCTTCACGAGCTCCTACTTTTCCAAAATTAGTTATCTCATACCGGTCTTTGCTCCGCACGTGCGGGTACTTCAGTATTTCTATGGTTAAGAAAATAATATGTTTTGGAATAGAACCATACCGGTCAATAAAAACTTGCATCAAAGTTGGAATCCCGCTTTCGGCAGTAACTTTTTTAGGAACCATAAAAATAAAGGAGCGCTCAATTTCCGGATATTTGCTACTCTCTTTGAGTTTCATAAGGTCCTCAATGGTTCCTCGTTTATATCTGTCATATTCTTTTGCAACGTGCCTTCTGCCCCACTGCCAAACGGTAATAATAATTAGCACCGCGATTCCAATCCCCAGTGGAATATACCCCCCTTCAAATAGTTTTAGAGAATTAGAGCTTAGATATATAGAATCCATAATTGCAAAAGGAACAAAAACCAGAAGCGACACCAACGCGTTCCATTTCCACACATAGCGAGAAACAACAAACAAAGAAAGAGTAGTTATGAACATAACAATGGAGACTGCGAGTCCGTACGCAGAAGCCAAGTTACTACTCGATCGAAAAATAAGAACCAAAAGCACACACCCAACATACAGTGCCCAATTCACAGCAGGAATATATATCTGTCCATGATGTTCTTCATTAGTATGAACAGTCGGCATATAGGGGAGTAACCGTAAAGAAATTGCTTGCGAAATTAAGGAGAATGCGCCAGAAATAAGTGCCTGTGAAGCAATTATCGTCGCGCACGTTGCCAAAAGAACCATAGGAATGAGCAGTATATTTGGCACCATGCTGTAGAAGATGTTATTTGCTATAGCAACTTTCCCGCTCAGCACAAAAGCTCCTTGGCCAAAATAATTCAAGAGCAAACAAGGGTACACAATCATAAACCAACTTAAGCGAATTGGCTTACGTCCAAAATGTCCTAAATCGGCGTAGAGCGCCTCTCCTCCGGTAACAACAAGAATAACCGATCCCATTACCAAAAAAATGGTGCGTATCGAGTGACTGGTAAAAAAATTAATAGCGTGGAGTGGGTTTATTGCCTGTAAAATCGCCGGATTTTGCAATACTTGGTATCCGCCAAGTAGGCCAATAGCTATAAACCATAGAGAAATAATAGGACCAAATAGTCCGCCTATTTTGTGGGTTCCAAATTGTTGAATGACAAAAAGTCCGGTAAGAATAGCAATGGTAATCGGAACTATATACGGAGTAAATGTGGTAGTTACCACTTTTAATCCTTCAACAGCAGAAATAACAGAAATCGCCGGAGTAATAATCCCGTCGCCCAGAAGAAGTCCGGCGGCAACCACCAGGAGTATACTCAAAAAAGAAGTAACCTTATTCACCACCTTGCTTCCTTTAATAAGACTAAAGAGTGCAAATACCCCGCCCTCGCCGTCGCTATCGGCCCGTAGTACTAATAAAATATATTCAACCGAAATTGTTAAAGTTAGTGCCCAAAATACAATACTAATAATTCCTAAAACGTCTGTGCGAGTAATAGCTTCGCGTGCGTGGCCAAAAAATATCTCATTTATGGCGTAGAGCGGGGAAGTGCCTATATCACCATATACAATGCCCAGCGCCGCAAGTGAAAGAAAAAATAATTTCTTCATACTGTGTTTTTGTTTTTTGTGTCTATTAAATTTTATATATATATCAATTTAATTACTAGTACTTATATTCTGTCATCCCCGCGCCCGCCTTGCCGCGAGGCAGGAAGGCGGGGATCCACCATAACTACAAACTGTTCTTTATAAAAGTAAATACTGGATAGGTACATTCACCAATACAGCACCGATATGAATGATGATTTCTGTTTTGCCCCTCCTCGCCCCGCCCGCCTCGCTACGCGAAGCGTTGCGGGCAGGCTCCCCTAATAGGGGAGGGCAGGGTGGGGTTTTCCCATTTGGTTAGGATTTCTGATTTATTTCGTCCGCCAGCTGGCGGATTCGAATTTCGGATTTAGAAATTATTTCTCTTAATCTCTTCCTCTATCAACTTTCGAAGATACACAGACTTTGGAATCTTCTGTGTTTTTGCAACGTGGTCTAGGTATGCAATTATGCGGGGCGTTATAAAAAAGGTAAACCGTAAATCCGCTTTTCCTTCCACGTATAGCATAAAGTCTGTTAAATCTTTTTCAACGGTTTGCTTTGTATATTTTTCACACACCAGTCGGTCATCTTTGTGTTGCCCCAGAAGAGAGGGTGGATCGCCAACGCTGTAAAGTATAAGAACCGGCTTACCATAGCGAAGAGCGAGAGATATTTCGTACCCAACGCTCGTACTGGGGTTACTTGTTTCCGCAATTACAAAGTCGCAGCTTTGTATCCATTTTTCTACTTTGTCGTGAAACTTTACTTTCTCGTCCCTGCTATAAAGCCGAATTTTCTCTTCTGTCGCATTTATTATGTGGTCGGCAATAACCGTATGCTTGTACTTTTTAAGAAGAGAAATTATATGCAAGTAGTTGTCGAGAAATTTCTCTTTCGCCGAAACTGAAGCCGTAAAATACGCTAACATACGGAGATAGTATAACACGGTAGGTGTCATTGCGAGGCCCGAAGGGCCGTGGCAATCTCGGTCCTTCCCCCCAACCACCCAAATCACCCTAACCTCCCTTACCTCCCCTTAACTTCCCTTACTCACCCCTAGTCTGCTATAATAGGCTGAATTACTCATAATACATATGAATACCGACAGGATGTCTTCGCTTTCAGCTGAAGAACAAGAAGAGCTTAAGCATTTAAGAGAAGTTTACTCTCCTTTTTTTCACGATATGAAAAAGCTCAGAAGACGCACCCAAATGCCTAAGGGGCAATACCCTTTGTTATCATCCGAACAAATTAAATGTTTTTTTGATTCAATACATTTGACTGATCAATGTGCAAACGGTAGCGAGCAAGAATCAAAATTAATACTTACTCTCGTGGTGCAACTTTCAAGAAATCTCAAAATTCCACCGTATGCCCTATCATCTTTTCCTTTAAAAGGATTCTTTGATAACCCTAACGTTAAGTGCAGAGTTGTTGCAGAACAGTTTTGTGAACTAATTGGCGAAGGACAAAAACAATGGATAGTGCACCTTATGACAAAAAATGGACAAGACCTTGCAATAGTTTTTGATGAGGGGACACATCAACTCTTAACGCTTGAATACAAAGATTTTCTTAGTAGGACTAACTTAGTAAGGCCACAGAACATTTCTTCCAAAAGAAGAAATAAATTTATTAGAAAATTTGGACCGTCAGCTTCACTTTTCCGTTGACCCTATCCTATAGTTAATGTATACTATAAGCTTCTAAAATTTATACATATATATTATGTCTTTTGAGGCCAAAACATTATTCCAACCTTTCGATCCTCACGCTTGGGTAGCTACAAAATTGAGGGAATTTAGTGGAGCAACAACTGCTTCAGCGGTGGAGCTTGCCAAAATTGCAAACACAGCAGAACAGGCTATTCCCAATGCGGTTGCCGTTCAATTTGTTGTAGAAGTTTGCCAAAGATATAGAGAAGGCTTTAGTAAACTAGATTTCTCTACTTTTTCCGAAGATCAAAGAAGGAGAATAATTCACCACCTCACTTCGCTAGTTTCGTTGTATGCAATATTCTCTGGACAGGGGATCAGAGGAAAAGAATCTCTTATTGTCGACACTGTCGAAAACCTTATGTCACTGGGAACAAAGTTATCAAGTACAATTTATGAGCTTATAGACTGGGTACAAGGAGTTGTTTGTTCTACCACTATTACTCGGAAAGATTTTTTAAAAATCGCTGCAATCTTAGGAATTTTCGAACTCCTCCTCACCGCCTGCAGCAGCGGAGCACTAGAGCAAAAAAACATCTCATTAACCCCTGTTCCACTCTCACCAGAGATTCTGGCAACATTAACCCCTGCTCAAAAAATAAGTCTTCAATATGCCGCAATGACTTATGGAGCGTTTTCTCGTATTCCAGGAAATGTATTTGCAGGAGCGGAAGTTTTTGCTTCCACTTCTCCACGCCAAACTCAAATAATTAAATTTACACTCGCTGCAAATGACGAAGCTGTAATAACCGGTCTTCCCATAGATATGCGAAGAATGAAACAGATTAGCAACGCATTACCACTTTACGATGTTGTGCCAGCGGTAGACTGTGCAGACGCTCGAGTATGTATGCCCACGGTTATAAAAATTGATGATTTTCCGGAAGTATTTACGTACGCCGACGCTAAAAATGTACGAATCGTTTCTTCTCGCGCTGTTGGGGCACAACCAACAAAATTTCCCGACGGAACACCTTATAGTATGTTTATAACCCATCGTCAAAGTTGCTTACCAGGTACAGAAAAATGTGGCTTACTTGACGGGATTCGCGTACTTCTAAGTGATGGTGGAGAAGAGGCACTTCTGCACCACAACGTTCCAAAAGGAACAATAGAAGAAATTAAGCGCCTCATAAAAATGGGTAACGCTGGTACAGCCGAAGAGTGGGCAGACGCAGGCGCACGTATTCAAGCCGCAATAAATAGGCACCCGGTACTCGTCGGCGTCAAAGGACATGCCGATGGTACATTTTTCGTTCGTGGTATCGCATTGCCCGACGGAACCATAATAACCGACACGGGCAAATACAAAACCCTCGACGCAATAGCAAAAATTCTACACAATCCACGTCCTATTGCGGAGGCACTTACTTCTCAAAAACCACAAAATATTATATGGTCTTTTTCACGAAAATTTACACCCGACTCATTAACCGGCACTTACGGTCAAGAAAAGGGAAATCTCTTCATTCAGTCTTTAACTGATTTCTCGAAAAAGGGTCAAATTACACCAGAAGAAATTAAACGACTTCTCGGTGGTGGGGCATATGGGCCTGGACACCTTCCCAACGAAGGTGTGCTTACTATCGTCGCAGACAGTTTAGAAGAGCTCGCAGCAATAGAAGCAGAACTCGCTCTTAATCAAGAAAAATACGGACTTACTCAATTTCTCAAAGACAAAGGTGTCATCATCAAACTCGTCACAAACGATGCCGGTGGATACAAATTAATGGAAATGGAAAACCAAGCTACGTTTGCAAAATTTGCTGACCTACAAAAAGCCGCTGCACTAGGTCGTGAAGGGCAACTTACGTACGAAGTCCAAAACGGCGGCCAGACATATAAGAGACTTGGTCTTACCGATTCTGTGGTTATTCACTTAGAAAGAGTCCTGCAAGTTCGTCTCAACGCTGGTCTTATCAGTAAAGCACAATTCGAAGCGCTAATTAAGTTTACCAAAGGAACCGCTACTACGCTGAAAATAGGCGCAAAAATATTTGAGGTTGTTGGGCTCGCATTAGCTGCAAATGATGTTCTTTCGTTTGTAAGTGACAACGTCTTAAACCGCGGCCGGCTAACTTCTATCCTTATGGGAGCAACACTAAATGACACTAGAGGCTTTCCGGTTACCTCATTTAACATCAATAGGCAAGCAATTGCAGATGAGCACGCCGCCGCAATTCGAGCAGAGTGGAGTGGAAAAGATCCAGCATGGCAAGGACTTAAAATAAGCCAGATTGGCAAACTACTGAGAGTGTCCTTTCCAACCCGAGGAACTGGGCCAGACACCATAGCTACTTGGAATTCCTCTGAAGTGTTCCTTATATTAACATCTTCTCCGTTTAAAGAAATTGATAAAAATGGTGATCTTAATTTTGATCGTTTTGATTCTACAAAAAAAGATCAGGCAGTATCTTTTGTTGATCCCAATGGAAATTTCATTCGAAGTGACAGGGAAAGTGAAACCGTTGTCGCTTCATTCAATACAGAAAAACCAGGTAAAATAAATTATTGGAAAATGAAAGTCATTCCCAGTACCGATCCAAAAGTTGACTCTACGTTTCAATTCACTTTCATTAAAACAGTAGATATTGATACTAAAGAATTGGCCAAAAATCTTGCCGCTCTTGGTGTAAAATAGACTCCTATGTCAAAAAAAACAGCACTTCCTAAAACGCTTGAGTACCAGTTACATCATTTTATTTCCACCCAAATGGTGCGGTGCATGGCTCACTATAATGAACCAAAATTAAGAAAAACTATCCAAAAGAATTTTGAATGGGTAGAAGAATTTGCAAAACTGCACTACGAGGCGCGTATTGCGCGAGCAGAAGAACTTGGAAGTAAAGAAATAGCAGAAGCACAAGACCTTGCGCGCCACTATATTGGCGCGGGTAACCACGACTTTTTTGTAACCTGTGTAGACGGCCGCAACATGCCAACAGTAATGTTTTCAAAGCCCCCGCACGTCGGCGGTGTTCTGCGCGCTCCTGCTGGCGCGGTAACCGGCTTTATGGAAGGCCAAGAGCCAAGCGCGGTATTTATAGATCACGAATCGTTTGTTGTTCAGCAAGTTGTTAAATTACTTGAAGAAAAAGCGGGAGATACTATTTTCTACGGGCTAGACTCACATATTGGTTGTGCAGCACGCGCACAAATTCATGCTACCGAAGGAGGACAACAAGTAGACGGAGGAGTGCGAGCCGATATTATTAGCAAACTTATGACAGCGCAGGGTATTCTTCAGCTTCGCCAAGCACTTAAAGACGGGGGGAAAGAGGTTGCAGAAATTATCCCTATTTTCTTTTCATACGATCCTGCAACGGGTGGTGTTATTGCTGGCCTTGAGATTCATGTCGACGAAGAAGATGTTGCGAAATTCGGGTTTACTAACGAAGTTCTTGAACAGCTCGCAAAATCGAATCGCATTGTACGAACACTTGATTTGCTTAAGGACAGTAAAATAATTAAAGCTCTTACAAAAGTAGTAGCGCCTAGCTCTGCAGATTTTAGAAACAATTATGCGGTTTCTCTTTTGAAGAATTGGCAGGCAATTGTTGAACTCTATAACGACGGAAAAGGTGAAACATACATTGGTTTACTTGAAAAAGTTACCCAGGCGTACGCGCTATCTGGTTGGGTAATCGGAACGACAGATTCACTTCAAAGAAAAACAATTTCAGAACGAACATTAAAACAAAAATCTAAATTTTTACTAAAGAATTTGGTAACTCGCTTTTCTATTGCGGGTGCCGAAACTAAATGGCCGTACGACTCGCACCAAGAAGAAATGGCAGTTATAACAGATGGTGGATACGCTCCCTTTTCGGCAATAGACGCATTTGCAGTATTCTCTCGCGATCTGAATGCGCTACTTCCCAATACAAAACTTACAATAGATCTGATTCGTAATTTCCGAAGAGCGGGGAAAGTAAAAGATCCAGTAAAAGAAAGTCCGCTCAAAGGCGAGGAATTTTCATCTGCGCCCGTATTTATCTCAAACAAAGGAATTCTCAAAAACTTACGAGAAGAAAGCTGGAAAGCGCTCGAAAACTTGCCACTTAAACATGTTTTCTCATCACTTAAATGGGACGACCCCGAACTCCTTGCGTGGCGTAAATCCAATATTCAAGAACTCATTATGAATGCAACCAAAGATAAAAAAATACTACTTGAACTGAGTGATACACTTAAGTTTGTGGATGGAGTTTACGAACTCTTTAATCGCATGAGGATTATGATGAAGGATAAGTACTTCCGCCAAATGATACTACACGGAAACATTCTTGTCCTCAATACACTAGTGGACCACAATCGCATGCCCCGTCTTATTGTGCAATTTGTCATCTAAGCCAACTGCCTAACCCTTGCCTTTACCCTTCTTAGTCAATATGCTACTATAATGTAGATGCGTATCAAAAAGGTAAGCTCGCTCGAAATTCTCGATTCCCGCGGAGTGCCCACTCTCAAAACAACTGTGGAGCTTGAAGACGGAACAAAAGGAAGCGCCTCAGTCCCCTCAGGTGCCTCAATTGGTGTTCACGAAGCGCTCGAACTACGAGACCACGATCACAACAGATATGATGGAACAGGTGTGCTAATGGCAAAACACAATGTAGATTCGGTAATAAATGACCTGCTTCAAAATCACGATATATTTAACCAAGAAGGAATAGATAATGAAATGATAAAAGAAGATGGGACAAAAAATAAAAGCAAACTCGGGGCAAATGCCATTCTCTCAGTATCTCTTGCTGTTGCAAAAACAGCCGCAACTGCACGACACCTAGAGCTCTACGAATACCTGGCACACTTTTTTGGAACGACAGAAATAGTTCTGCCGGTCCCTATGGTAAACGTCATAAACGGCGGAAAACACGCCGAACAGTCGAGTGATTTTCAAGAATACATGTTGCTTCCGTATGGGTTTTCTAAATTCTCAGAAGCACTTCGTGCAACTGCAGAAGTATTTCATACTATGAAAAAAAAACTATCAAAAAAAGACCTTCCAACCGGAGTGGGAGACGAAGGAGGATTTACGTATAGGGGTTTTACTATGAAAGTAGAGGCAAACGGGGAACCACTGCAGTTTTTGGTAGATGCTATTACCGAAGCGGGGTACGTGCCCGGAACAGAAATTGGTTTAGGAATAGATGTTGCGGCTTCTTCATTTTTTGAAAAGGATGTGTACAACCTCACGCGTGATAAAAAGAAATTTACTAGGTCTGAACTGCTCACTTATTATCAAGATTTAAAAATACAATACCCATTGTGCTCTGTTGAAGACGCGTTTGCAGAAGACGACTGGCAAGGATTTGTGGACATGCAAAAACAAATGGGTGAAAAAGTACAAACAGTGGGGGATGATTTGTATGTCACAAATGTTGAACGTCTCAAACAAGGAATAGCGCTTCGAGCAACAAACGCTATTCTTATTAAGGTAAACCAAATCGGCACACTCACCGAAACAGTAGAAACAATAAAAATGGCACAGAATGCGGGGTTGCAGACTATTATTTCTCACCGAAGCGGAGAAACAGAGGACACGTTTATTGCAGATCTCTCCGTAGCAGCACATGCCGGACAAATCAAAACAGGCTCAATGAGCAGGTCCGAACGGCTTGCAAAATACAACCGTCTACTCGAAATCGAGGCGCGCGAAAAAGAACTCCACCCCGATAACTTGTTCTACTACGAATTTCCGTATAAGACGAATGGGGTTTGATAATATCAATTCCTAATTTCTAATTATTCTAATTGATCTAAAAAATACCCAATTGTAATTGGTGCTTTTTTAGAAATTAGGTTAATTAGGTCAATTAGAAATTTGGTATATTGTCACTATGCCATCCACTGACAATCTTACCTCCGCAGCTCTATCCTCCTTACAAAATCCCGGCCAGGGAAGCGCTCCTCTACCAAAGGTCGATGATTCGATTAAACCAGTTCTCTATATCTTCCGCCATTGTGAAACAACCGACAATGCAGAGCGTATCTTCTCTGGCCGTCGAGATCCATCACTTACCCCAAAAGGGGAAGAACAGGCACACCAACTGGCAGATCTTTTGAGAGATAAATCAATTGATCTTTTTCTCAGTCCTCCACAAATTCGGTGCAAACAAACACTTGCGCCCCTCCAAAAATTGTTTCCAAACATACTATACCTTCCCCAAGAGAATCTTAAAGAGCGTGATTATGGAGCTTTGACAGGTAAAAATAAATTAGAAATTATGAAAGAATTTCCGGAACAAGCGGTACTCTGGAGACGAAGCTGGGACGTGCCGCCTCCCGAGGGAGAAAGCCTCAAACAAGTATGGGAAGAACGGGTAGAACCGTTTTGCAAATGGCTCGAAGAGAAAATGAAAACAGAAAAAATAAATGTTGCTTATTGCGGCACAAATCATACAATGCGCCTCATCCGCTGGTATTTTGGAAAAATGCAAAAAGAAGAAATGCTCGCCATGGAAAACCCCTATGGGGACTATGCCTCATATCAAATATAAATTCGAATTCCAAAGCACGAATTTCGAAACAACCCCACCTGCACCCCGCCCGCCTCGCTACGCGAAGCGTTGCGGGCAGGCTCCCC
>CAYHPU010000029.1:0-11149 GCA_964358525.1 uncultured Gammaproteobacteria bacterium | reverse complement strand
TCTTAGCCATCTCTCTCACCTTCTCTCTCTTGTCATAGTAAGACAAGATTCTGGACAGAAATAATTCCACCCAAAGTCCTGTCCTACTACTGAAGAAGAAGTTGGATTAACGTGAGAAACCCAGCGCTTAGATTTCTCTATCAATCCAAGCATATACTACAGAGAGAGATGGAAAGTCAAATCAACTGCCCCATTTCTTGATTTCACCATAATCCTATAGTATACTTGCATAATGTCACACGAAGGTATCGGGGTTCCATTTCATTTATTGTCCGGTCTTTTACTAATTTCAATTGCTCCACGAGATGAATCTCAGGAAGATAACTCAAATACCGGATTCCCAGATAGTTGGCCCAAATCTCATAACCCTTTCATAACCGCCATTTTTGGGAAAGATGTGCAAATATTCTATCAATACGAAGAAGTGAACGATCCCAAAAAACCGTGGATAAAAATCACCCATGCGTACGCCGAGAAAGAGGGTCAAATAAATAGACTCAGCCTATACTGTGACCAAGTAGGTGTTTTGGTACGTATTAATATCTCTCGCGGTTATGGTTCTACAAACAAGAGACTTTCGAACATAAATAGTGTCACATCAGAACTCGACATTCACCCCACTGCCCGATTTATTTCTGGCAGATCAAATACGGCGAGTTGGATATTCCGCGAAGACAAGAGAACAGGAAAGTTTAGTTTCTCAGGAAAAGCAAGCGTTGGCCGCGGTAGTTTCGATCCAGTATATTCTCTAGAGTCTGCTACTTCCGAACAACGTGCACAATTAGTTGAGGCAGGTATGAATCCAAAACTTTTCTTCATATATGAAAAAATGCGAAGGCAAAAAAAACCGCTCGACAAATATGACTGGATTTCTATGATAATTTCTATAATTGTTGGAAACGTCACTGCTGAAAGTAACGAAACCTTTGAACATCCAACTCCTATTTGGGCCGGTCTACTCGCAATCTCAATGGTATCACTATTAAATGTACTTAATGCAGTAACTGCCAACCTTCGCCCTCTTGCTCAAGAAACACGTGCCGCGTTTGTAAGTTCCGACCCTAAATTAATTATACTTGCGCTTTTACACCACTTAACCGCCGGACTCGAAGACATCGGGGACAACTTAAAACTTTGTCATGAAGCAACAAAAAGTCACCAGCGAATTAATGATAGAGTTTCCGGTTATTCCGGTTGGTCCCCTATTTGTTTCAAAGCCTCCATGGCACATGATTTTTCTAGGTTGAAGCCTCTCTCAAAATTTCTTGGGTTATAGCTATTTATTTTCCCACACACTCCACCACGAATTTTCGGAAAGTCGTAGTCCCAGCATTCCAAAGTCCTTTCCATTGGGCAATTCAATAGGAGTCAGCCCCATTTCTTGAATTTCTTTAACGGTGAATGTTACCGGTTCTTCTTTTGTATAGAGAATGAGAAGTGCGCCCTTTTTTGCATAGCGCTGAAATAACCGTACTCTATTTTTCCATTCGTGACTCCATGGATAGACGTACATAACGTCGCTTTCTCGCAGTACTTTTTCTAATTCGGGAGAGACAGAATTGGTTGGTTCTTCTGGTATACGCCCTTCCACAAAATTCAAATCAAGAACCTTAGAAGTTGCTGTTTCAATTTCCCGCTTATTTTGCTCTGCACGTTTTACCAGTAATGGATTTCTTTCTATCCCCGTAACCTTCCTTCCACAAAGCGCCATAGCAATACAAGTTACTGCGCTTCCTGCTCCCAACTCTGCCCATTTTCCATTTGCAGCGGAAGGAACAAGCTGTGGCAACTGGCTTGCCATAAGAAGCGCATCAACGAGGTCCGTTGCAATCATTCCTTGAACAGACTCTGGATCTTTTTCTCTTTGCTGTTTTAAACGTGACTCTTCTAAGTTTGATATTCGTACTAATTGCTCCACAAGTTTCTCGTCGAGTAGTACCCCTCTCTTTATTATTGCCGCAATTTGGGTAGCGATTTCACTGTCAGTCGCTATAGTGGCTATACTTTCTCCAGTTTCAAACATAATTAATTTCCAAATATTTTTCTTTCTTGGTCGCTCGTAAGGTCTATCGGTGTTAATTTGCACGGCACATAATATCTGTCATTAAAATAGGCAACTGCCAAATCTGGCTCAGTAAACCAGCAATAGTACGACCGAGTTGGTGCTTTAACCACAGTTAAAAACAAGAATCTTTTATAAAAAACTTCCGTGGCGTTAGAAACATATATAGCGTCGTCTCCTAGATCTCCTTCTAATATTTTGTCGCTAAAGTCTATTTTATTATAGCTTTGTGATCCATAGACAACGTACTTTCCCCGGTTTATTTTTTGGATAGTATCTATCCATAAACCAATAATGTAGGTATTATGAAGATATTTGTACGAATCTTCAATACAATTACCTCCCGGCACATACTTACATCGTCGGGAAAGTTGTAAGGGCCATTCTATAAGGTTTAAGTCTCCCCTTCGAACACCGTAGTACAAGTCTCCATCGTATTTTCTTACCGAGTAAGCACCTAAATCAGAAAACAAAAAACTTTTTCCAATAATAAAATTACTTTCCGCTTCAAGTGTAGGAAAGTGATTTTGACCAAATAGATGGCCAAATTCATGCGTTTCAACCGACTCAGTTAGGTAAGCACTAGATTTCCAGTAATCTTCAGATATAACACCCTTACTATCTTTCCTAACACTTGGCACAACGTAATGCACATAATTCTTTCCAGCAGTACCACCCGAATTAGAAGCTCCCTCAACGTAAAAAATTGCAACAAAAAGAGTATCTTCTTTAAAAGCGTCAGCACATTGGGCGATTGGAATTGTTTGACCACCTGGGGCTCTGCCACAACCCTGATCAATATTTTGATCCCACGGTAACACAAATTCTTTTCTCACAAAGCTTTTTCCTGTATCTTTAAAACTGTATGTAGCTGCATTCAAATCTCGGCCTGCTAATTCCTCAACTAAATCGCATCTCTGGGTTTCTGGGTGAATTATTCTGTCAACACTACTTCCATCACAGTGATCTTTTACAACTTGCATTGAAATACCAACGGTGACATTTAAAACCTGTTTTATCGCTGTGTCTGCGCGACCCGTACTATCTGCGGCTTCTTGAGTATCAACTCCAGAAGAATCGTCAAGAGATTGTATGTATTCACTGCTTTCCCCAAACATACTTCCTGCGTTTTCACTCATATCCACATTCGCGTACGCGGCGGCCACACTCTGGCTTTGGTACATTTCAGCTCTACTTTTTGTTTTGAATGAAACAGATCGCATAGCGAAAAGTGACACAACCCCGAGAAGAAAGACGATAACGCCAATAAGTATTTTGCTGTTTGAAAAGAGCGGTTTTATAAACCATAAAAAATATCGCACATTCTTTCGTTTTGATCGTATCTGCCTTACATTTTTTTTCATTTTTCGTATCTCGCCAACAAGTGGTGATTGACTAACGGCTAACTGCCTAAGGGCTCGTTCGCCCCGCTTAGCGGGACGATTACGGCCATTTGTGCCGCATCTCCTTTGAAATAGAAAGTCATATTATCAATGAATGCGGCCTAAGGCGCCCTTTTCTTTCCCAAACCCTTACCTCCCCAAAATCCCTAACTACCCCAAACTACTCTTAATCTCCTTTTATCTTATTCTCACTTCTCAAACTTCACCGACAGTTTGCAAATCATTTGTCGTTTTAAATTAATTGATCTACATAATTTCTCTATAATAGTTCTGTAGGCGCATCAATAAAATATGTACCCAGTTTATTAATTACATCTTCACGATATTCGTGCATCATTTTTATTGGTAAAACCATTCTGTTCATAAAATGGGACATTTGCCAATCAGATTGAATTACCCATCCCCGGTAGTATTCCTGCTCCGATTTCACAATTACTAGTAAGAGAGATTTGTGCGACATTTTACTCTGTGGATCCTGTAATTCAATTTTTCCCCTTTTAATAATGCCCCTCTGAAGTATATTCTCTTTAAGCAATTTCGTATTAGTGTAGTTATGTTCTGCTGCAAATATTATGTAGTCACCATTTGGAATAGGTTCTTCGAGCGTATTACCCATTATCGACTCTATTTTTATTTCAAATGCCTGTGGAATAAAATCACCCGTAGCTACTGTTTGGTGGTGACATCCCGGGTCTTTGGCTAAATAATAGCACTGTTTAGCTATTATGAGTGGCCAGTCATAAACAGATCTGTCTACCGAACTGTTTAAATTCAGATCATTGCTATACAACTTTTTGTCATAGAAGATCGCGTCGAGATAAGAAAACCCAACCGGCACAATTTCATTGTCATACTCTTCCATAAGAAAAGTATGAGTTTGCCCTAATGAATGGCCTAGTTCATGAGTTATAGATCTGCTCGTTGAATCGCCTAAATTCCAGTAGTCTATACTAATTTCACCGTCTTTCTCGTGTACAGCAGTAGGCGCAGTATATCGTATCGAACTACTTATTGACTGTCCGCCGGATTCTTTACTGTTTGAGACATATAAAATTGCAATATATATGCTGTTGCTATTTAAACTATTTTTTAATGAACATTCAGTTTCTGGTAAATATTGTCCACCGCTAGCTTTTCCACACGCACCCTCTTGTTCAATTGCCTGATTCCAAGGCGTGTCAAAGTAACTGAATAGGTATCTTTTTCCCGTACTCTGAAGTAAGTCGTTTGCATTCTTTAGGTCGCGTAGTGCGTAGTCCTCTACAATAGGACACCGCAACGTGTCAGAACGTATTATTCTGCTCTCTTCGCTTCCATCGCAGTGATCTTTCACTACTTGTTTTGAAATACCAATAACTACTCCAATTTCTTGCTCAACGGATTTTATTTCTCCACGAACACTGTTTCCCTCAGATTCATTAGCTAAACTTCCAACAGGCACTTTCAAAGACTTCAATAACGTACCATTCTCTTCTAATTCTCTTCCCGCATTTTCACTCATATCTACATTCGCGTACGCCGCAGCCACGCTCGGGCTTTGGTACATTTCAGCTCTGCTTTTTGTTTTGAATGAAATAGATCGCATTACAAAAAGCGAAATAATGCCCACTACGAAAATGAAGATACCAACAACAATCTTAGTATTTGATACCAGCGATCTCATCGACCAAAAAAAGTATCGCAGGTTCCGTTTCCTCGTTTTTGTTTGCATTACGATTTTTTTCATTTCTATTTCTGAAACTTTCTTTACACCAACTCTATATTTAGTTCTTTCACCTTCAGCAATCCCCTGTCAGCAGTATAGAACGTATTTACTTTCTCTTCAATGGCTGTCGCGAGGTGAATACAATCGGGAGTAGATATATTGTATTTTGTCCGCAATTCGGCCGCCAAACACGATATCTTTATTGTGAAATCAACGAAGCGAATGTTTCTAAAATGATTGTGTAAACTCTTATAAACACTCGTTAGCTGTTCGTGCTTCGCTCGCAGTGGAGCAACTAATAACTCCATAGTAATTAAGGGTGAAGCTACTATTTTTGTATCGTTCTCTAGTGAATCCAAAAATAATCTTTCGACTCGCACAGATACTGGCGAACTCCCTTCAAAAAAAGCAATAAAGAGGTTTGTGTCTAGGTAGATTTTTTGTCCCATGAAGCTTTCTCCTGTAAAAGATAGTTACGACCGGTACCATATTTTTTGTATACATTTCTACCAATGCCGCGGAGCGATTTGATAGCGACAGCAGAGCCAGGTGTAATTCGAACATAAGTAACACCCAACTTGTCCTGGATAGTTTCCCATATCATTCGGGCCCCAGTAACAAGCCCCAGTTGATTCCGAATCTGAACGGGAATAGTAGTTTGGCCTTGAATAGAGACAGTGCTTTCGTACATAATGTATGTATACACCCAAAATTTATATTTGTCAAGAACTAAATAGCAACCTCTTTCAATTTACCTCATGTATCTTCTATACCCATCTTACGCCAGTTTGCAACCCGAAGAGTGAATAAGCTACGACACATTTGGCACTTCACGGTAATTGTACACAAGAACTAAATAATGAGAAATTGGACTGGTGTCTCAATGACCTACCAAGACATCTATGCGTTCACTCCTCTGTATAATCGGAGGATGAAGAAATACATTCAAAATACCCGCCTTCTGTCTGAGAATGATCAGTAGTTTCTAAGTAGCCTACTTATAAGTAGGCTACTTGTCAGATTTGTAAAGTTGTTATTTTGGATTGCTAAGAACGCGTATAGCAAAACTGCCGAATATAGATCCTCTGAGTAGGACATTTTAGCTAACTTTCCCAAGTACCACTTCTCTACAGGGGTACGCTTTTACTCAATCATATTTAAAATACTTGAATCAGAAGCTCGTTTCAGGTTATCTGTCTCACCCATATAAACCGACGATAGCAGTGAAGTATCAGCTAAGTCAACGTTCAGATGAGAGATAATTCCCTTTTCCAGAAAATATTGTAGTACTGAATTCGAAATAGTTTCGTTTGGCACATTAAATGAAACCGTATCTACAGTATTTAGCATGAGATTCTCGCGTAAATAATACACCTCTTCTGTGGGGAAACCATTCGTAAAAATGTCTTTTGGAAGAAATTTGCAACTTGCAGAAGTTGTTACTAGCGGAAACATCTCTTTTATTTCCCTTAATCTGTCAATTGATACCCATTCTGCAAGATAATCCACGCCCGAATCAACGTGGCTATATTTCAACTCCGTAACGAACGAGTTCACCACACACCGCCAGTCCCCAAGCTTCATTACCGCCATCTTTACATAGTGCCATGCAGCATGATTTTTGCAGTCTATAATCACTGGTATTTTAGATTTAGCAAGCAACTCCAATGCCAAGAAATAAGATATTGAGTTGCCCTTCTTTTCCCCACTTATCTCATAATATTCCTGTGAATGTCCCAGATACGGATTTCCCGTAGAATCGACGCTGATATCCAAATCCATGCTTTTGTTCTTGCGTATAGCTCGCTCAATTATTTCCCGTGAGGCAACATGCGTATGAAACAATACATAGGGTTTTCCCAGCAGTAAAATGCGCTTTACAAGTGATAATTTCATTTCTATTTCTCAAACTTCACCGACAGCTTTTTCATAATGTCGCGGTGCTCAATAAGCCACCCCAAGCCCCGCACCACGTCGTACTCTGGCTCGTCACGCAAAACAATTTTAATCTTCAGCTCCTTTTCTAAAAACTTGTCAATATCTTCTATACGACTACTCATGCCCGACAAAAATATGCCTTTCGTATTTATATCCTTAATAAGCTCGGGCGGTGTTTGTTCCAACGTGTCCCGAATTGTTTCAACCAACTGGCTAAAATACGGGAAGAGCGCCTCAAAGAGTACATTTGTTTTTACCTGCGTGGTTTTGGGCATACCCGTTTCAATACTGCGGCCCGACAGTTCCAGCACCCGCTCCTTTTCGGTTAAGACAGACCCGAGGTGCAGTTTTGCCTCTTCCGCCGTTTTTTCGCCAATCAGTAGTCCATATCGCAGTCGCACGTAATTGATTAGTGCGTCGGTAAAATCTTTTCCCCCGAGCTTCATAATTTTATAAAGGACGACACCCCCAAGGGAAATTAAAGATACCTCTATCGTTCCTCCCCCGAGGTCTACCAAAAAAGTACCCGTATTTTCCATTACCGGCGCCCCACTCCCAAACCCGCCTGCCAGGGGCGTTTCAACCAAAAACACATTGTGCGCGCCCACTTTTTGCCCCACTTCAACAAGTGCCATTTCTTCAACTTCCGTCAGCCCAAGAGGAACACCAATCAACCCGTTGAAACGTGAAAGCACCGAGTTTCTAAAGTAAGGTGCTGTCCCCCGCTCAATACACTTATGGAGCAAGTAGACAACGCCGTCAAAGTCGCTCACCCTCCCCTTTTCCATAGGGCAAAACACCCGCAGATTCGGCGGCGTTTTCCCGAGCATATCGTACGCTTCGTCGCCAAAGACAATAAATTCTTTTGTCTTTATATTTTGGACAATGTACGATTTTTCTTTGAGGATAATGCCCTTTCCTTGAAGGTAAATGCGAATTTGAGAAGTCCCCAGGTCTATACCCAAAAAGGCAGGCGCGCTTACGAGGTCTTGGCCCAGGCGTGTAAAATAGCTAAAAATGTTAAAGTCAAAAATTCCCCGTCGACGCATATTATTAGTATATAGAATATTGATATATTGTCATCCTGAACGCAGTGAAGGATCTAAACGTGTGTCATCCCGATCCGCCAGCTGGCGGAGTTTCGGGATCCAATTTTATCTACCATTACGAATAGGGACACCACACCTTAATCATGTAACAAACTTTGAGAGTATTCCTTTAGTTCTTCCGCAGAGTGCCCTCTTGCAATATCTACCCCATTATTTTTACAATGTTCAAGAAATTTAAGCGCGAACTCACCTGCCGCAACTTCATCCCTATAATTAATTTGGGGATTCCCCCTCAATGAAGAATGCGGATTTAAGCTTGTCATTCTTTTTAAGCGATATAAAAGTTTGTAATAAAAGTACTCCATGGCATGAAACACTTCATGAGCGGGAGCAACCATATATAGTTTGACATCCTCTCTTTGAATATCTTCACGCAATACTTTTTCAGCTTCACCTCTCGCTGGTAAATAATAGTAACTCATGGGTAGCATATCAGGAATACATATTTCACTTGTCTTATCCAATAATGCCTCAAATGCTTTTCCCCGCATAGACCAGCCAACATTCGGCAATAGAGATAACATATCTACTCCTCGACTTTGTTCACTATCTATACAATAGAAATTGTTTACTTTCCAGCGAGGCGCCTGGTAAAGACGAATTTCATGGCTAATGCTAAACAGCATCATTACTCCATTTCCCAAACCCTGACATAGTATTAGACTGTCTTTATTGAGTTTGAATTCCTCAGGTGGAAAGGATTCAGTTTGTGCTATTCGTGCAATGTGCGGCCTTACTATTGCGAGTATGTCTGTAGGAATAAGATCATCTATTCCACCGAATTTAGTTCTTTTCAGGAGTTCTTTGGCCTTTCTTTTCCGCAGGAAGTCGGAGAGCATCTCCACTCCAAACGAATGGGCTGGAGATATTTCTCCTTCTTCCACTAGGCCCGGAGAAACACGTTTATTAATTACAGGAGCAGTTTCCTCAATCATATAATTATGCAGTTACTATTAAAGTCAAAAATTCCCCGTCGACGCATAAAGAACAGTATATAGAATTTAGGAGGCAGTAACAGTAGAATATTTTTTTTGAATATCACTAAACATAAGATCTATTTTCCCATGTATTGCCAAATATCTAGATTTCATAGATTCTCTATATTCATTTACTTTGTCTTTAAGCCTCTGTAGATAGGCTTCGTTAATTACTATTCCATTTTGATCAACCCATTCCGATTCTAAAGCTTCCCATAAATCTCTTCTAATACCTGAGTAGTTTTCTCCTCTGTTCTCAGAACTATCAAACGCCTCAAAAACTCTTCTATTGAGTTCGACAACTACTTCATTATGGCCTAGTGGGGCAGAAGCGAAATCTCTCTTAACCCAACTGAAATGCCGAGCTATTGCAGCTAGTTCATCATCATAATATGTACTGGTAATTTGCTCCAACTCAACGACTCCCGGATTAATTACGTATTCATTTAAATATAAGTGTATCCTCTCAACATCCAATTCATATTGCTCTGCTAAAAGGATAGCGTCAATTCCCTCGTTTCGTGGTGTATTTTCTCTTTCCATATATTTATCCAAGAATAAAAGCTCAAGCTCAGGTATTAGCACACTAACTCCTCCCAAATCCACAACCTCATGTGTATCTTCCAACAGTGTAGGCGGCAAGTCTTTTAAACCCTTTGTCTTATTGGGATGAAAAAATTCCTGATTGCCGAAAACAGTTCTGAAAGCCACTGAGTATGGTAAATCAAGGTCAGTATTTACAGCATATAGCTCAAAGTCGCTATGAGACCGGTAAGGAAAGACTACATTGCGTTTCACTTTCCCTGCAATACTTCCCCGTAATGCAATTTCAACTCCTACCCCTTTACCAAGTAAATATGCTAGTTGAGAGCCATCCCTTTGTCTCCATAGGGAAACGGCAAGTAATACTTTTTTGTAAAACTCGTTTACTGGTGGCATATCAATACCTCCAGAACTTGTATCTTCATGCCACGTATGTAACCTCTCTAATAGGGTCACGTCTTCATGAACAACAACAAAACCATCGTCTCCAATTGTAAGGCCTAAAGATATAAAGAACTTCTGAGCATCTCTAACTTGTACCACGTCTTTTCGTACGGTTGTTATAGAATCAATCGGGGTATCACTCAATAACACTTCTTCCATACACCCATTTTACAATATGCTAGAATTTATCCACGCTTTTAGATTTAGCTACTGAATCAGACACATTACCACAACAAACCGCCTTTGAATTAGATATTTTAGGTAACAAAACCCTTAGTCAACGTTTCACCGATTTTGTACCAGATCCTTTAAAACCAGAATTTAAAACAATAGCTGTTCAAAGCAAAATAGCACTTTTAAAATACTTTCTCCTAAATGCCTCAGTAGAGCTACATCGAGTGAATGAGTCATTCTGGAAAGGTTTTCTCCTTATCTTGCAAAATGAAAAAGTTTCTGTTGATTTCAAAAGAGTACAAATTAATTCTGCACTTGAAGTAAACCCAGTCTATGAGCCCTCATTCAAAATTACCATGCCCGATTCAGAAATTGAAGCAATTACTCACTCGGTAGCTTTTCAAGGAGATATGAGAAACTTGTCTATTGGCTTTGCTCGGAAAGTTATTCCGGAACCTAAAGGCATAGGTATAATAACTCCAGACCATAGAGGTGCACGAAAATTTCCTGGCCAGTACCTATTGCACGTAGGTACTGAAACAATTCCCGCGAAAGATGAAAAACCCGAAACCACCGTTGCGGTACTCGCTATCAAGGAAAGAGCTGCTGTAGATTCAAATAAATTCACCACAAAAGGTTTCCGCACCAACGGCACCGAATTCTCCGCAAAGGATTAGATACTCAATGTTATTTTATGTACTCAAATTTCTTCGCAAGTTGATATCGAGGCACATTATCAAGCACTCGTGCTTTCCACAACACAACTTTCTTTTCAAGTGTTGGCCCAATAACAG
>CAYHPU010000028.1:0-11175 GCA_964358525.1 uncultured Gammaproteobacteria bacterium | reverse complement strand
CATCGGCACATCTTTTGTCCACCTGTGGGCGGAATTGTTTGAAACAACAGGAATACCCACCGAAGCGTATGACTCTTCTATGTGTTTGATAAATTCTTTTTCTGCTTCAATAGCTGAAAAAACAAATTTTACTTTCCCAGCAATCGTCTCTATATCGTGCTCAACGGAGTAAACCAAGAGTTTACCGATTTTTTTCGGTATTGATTTTTTCTGCGCCCACCGATCACCAACTGCCTCTGCATAATTTTTTCCAGCAGATCGTTCTGAAGCAGCAACACAGACGACTTCAAACCACGGATGATCTTCAAGTAAAGAAATAAAGCGTTGGCCGACCATACCAGTTGCGCCAAGGATACCCACTGAAATTTTATTGTTTACATTTTTCATAAAAAATTATTTAAAAATACTAAGGATATTTGCGAATATTCCACCAGCAGTTACCTCGGCACCGGCCCCAGGCCCCTTGATAACAAGAGGAGTATTGCTATAACGTTTTGTTGTTATGGAAATGATGTTGTCGTTTCCAGAAAGCTGAAAAAAAGGATGATTTTGACTGACTGCTTGCAGTTTAACCTCGGCCTTTCCGTTCTCTAGCGTTGCAATATAGCGAAGCACCTTATTCTGTTTAAGGGCTTGTGTTTTTTTCTTCTCAAAATCGTCATTTAATTTTTCCAGCTCAACGAAAAAGTCGTCAATTGAATTCACCGCAAAGCATTTTTGGGGCAATATCGGTTTAACACGAATTTGCTCGAGTTCTAATTTGAGCCCGGTTTCTCTGGCAAGGATAAGAATTTTTCGCGCTACGTCCATGCCATTGAGATCGTCACGAGGGTCTGGTTCGGTGTATCCCTTCGCCTTTGCATTGCGGATGATCTGATCGAACACTTCACTGCTCGACGAAAAGGTATTAAAAATATAGCTTAATGTTC
This sequence comes from uncultured Gammaproteobacteria bacterium, assembly GCA_964358525.1. GTDB lineage: Bacteria > Patescibacteriota > Microgenomatia > UBA1406 > UBA1406 > CAYHPU01. Next base: position 10,246 of record CAYHPU010000028.1, on the reverse strand, counting down.
CAGAAAGTACTGCCTCAATTTTAATAACCTCGTCACCGCTGGAAACAAGGCTTTGGATTGTGTGAATTATAGGGAGTCCTGCGCCCACATTGGTCTCATACAAAAATGGAGCGTTGTTTTTTTGGGCTAAATTACGCAATTTTTGATATAGCTCAAACGAACCAGAGTTGGCTTTTTTATTCGGAGTCACAATGGGGATACCGGCTTTCATGACAGATTCATAGACTGAAACTATTTCTTCGCTTGCCGTGCAATCAACAAAAACACTATTTGTTAAATTACATTCAACCATACGCTCAACAAAATCTCTTATACTAATCAACTTGCCCTGTGCTAATTCCTTCTGCCAGCTTTGCATAGAGACTCCCTTACTGTCAAAGTGCGCGCTATTGCTGTTTGCCAAACCGCAAAGACGGATAGAAGCATTTGAACTTTTTATCTGCTTTAGCAAAGTTGAACCAACTAATCCAGTTCCAACTAAAAACAAATTGATATGACAACCCTCTAAATTAAAGAATGCTTTGTGGATAACTTGAAGGGCTTTTATCTCATCATTTGAGCTGATGACGGCCGATACATTCAATTCGGAGGATCCTTGGGCGATGGCTACAACATTGATTTTGTTAATGCCCAGAGTGCTAAACAACCTGCCTGAAATGCCGGGCACACCTTTCATTTGTTTTCCTACAATTGCAACTATAGATAGATTTTCTTCTATGGAAATAGGGAACAATTCACGCGCTTCTAGCTCCAGAGCAAAAGTTTTTTCAATAGCATTTTTTGCTTTTGCGGCTTGCTTTTTACTTACTGCAATCGAAATAGACTGCTCGTGCGAGGCCTGTGTAATAAGTAGGATTTCAATTCCAAACCGGGCAAAAATATCAAATATTCTCGCTGCTATCTCGCCAATATTTTTTCCATTGTTTGACTGAATACGTAACAGAGCCACGCCACCAAGCGAAGATATTCCTTTTATCAAAAAATCTTGTTTGGATTCTCCATTGCTTATTCTGGTTCCCGCACCACGCGGATTGAAAGTATTTTTTATATCAATGGGTATATTTTTCAGGCGCGCCGGTTTCATAGTTTTTGGGTGAATAACTTTTGCACCAAAATGAGCAAGTTCGCCTGCCTCCTCGTAAGTTATTTTGATAAGCGGAAAAGCATCATCGACTTTGCGCGGATCTGCTGTCATCACCCCATCAACATCAGTCCATATTTCGACAACCTTGGCATCAACCGCAGCCCCAACTAAAGAAGCAGTATAATCAGAGCCGCCGCGTCCAAGCGTAGTAGTAACCCCATCGTCTGTAGAGGCGATAAAACCTCCCATTATGGAAAGTCCTGGACTAGACTGAAAATGACTCGAGAGAAGCGCGTAAGTTTTTTTAATATTCACATTTGCTGAACCAAAGCTGTCATCAGTTTTTATCAAAATTCGTGAATCAACAAATTTACAGTTGATTTCTTGGGCTTTTATCGCTTCACTTATAATATAAGCTGACAACTGCTCGCCAAAACTCATGATTTTGTCCAATGAACGAAAAGAAAGCTCGCCCAACAAATAAATTCCTCGTAATGATTCGCTTAACTCGTCGTACTTCCTTTCAACTTCCGACAAGACTGATTTTAGGTTCTTTGATTTAATAAGTTTTTTTATCGCTTCATTGTGTTGCTTAATAAAGGCCTCCGACAATTTCTTATATGCGCCGTTTTGTTCCGATGCAAATGAGGCTATTTTTATAAGATTATTGGTTACTCCGCCGAGAGCGGATACGACAACAATCAAGTCCTTATCCTTTTCTAAGGATTCAGAAATGATTTGAATAACCTTTTTGATATTTTCTGAGTTGGCTACTGATGAGCCGCCGAATTTAAGTATTTTCATAAGTAGTGAATTTAGACATTAAAAAAACCGACCTCTTGGCTGAGGTCGGTTGTGTTTATGATCTTAAAATAATTCCACAACAAACGTCAGCCACCAGAGGTGGTTGTAGTCGTCGTGGTAGTTGTCTGAAGTAATCTGCGTATCATAATGCTTATAGTCTATATTAGGCTGTTAAATTTGTCAAATTTTTGAGTGGCCTTTTTAAAGGGGAGAAAAAACAATGCGCGCGCACGGGTGGGTGGCAAGCACATTATTCTTATTCGTTCTTTTCTTATTTCAAAACCGCCGCCGCCGAAATTCTCAAAAAAAGTCCAAAAACAGGCGGGCAAAAAGGAAGGGGGTTGGGGGGAGGGAATTTTTGCCCGCCTGTTTCCCGCCGAAGGCGGGATAAGAGTGAAAAGCGGCTCCACCTGTGCGTTAAGCACAGAAGTAACGCCCGCAAAACAATTCCTTAAAAAAATCGCGCGCGCCCATTAAAATAAAAGAAGTTTTTGCGGGCTTTACTTGCCCCGCTTGCGGGGCGCGGAGCCGCAGTGGTTTTGGTAATTTTTAGCAATTTCTGATAAAATAGGTTCGAGCGGAATCATATAAATACTCCAGAATGTACAATCACGAACCGAAAGACTATAAATGTCCGTTCTGCGGTATAGTAAGTGGATCAAATGACCAATCTACCAAACAATCCGACGTCTTCTACAAGGACGAATTCGTAACTGCGTATATTGCTCCCAAATGGTGGCCACATAATTCCGGACACGTAATAATTATTCCCAATCAGCATGTGGAGAATATTTATAATATAAGCGACGATCTTCTAAGTCGAATCTCAGTAATGTCTAAGAAGGTTGCCATTGCATTTAAAGAGATCTATAAATGCGATGGTACTTCAACTCGACAGCATAACGAGCCCGCGGGCCAGCAAGATATTTTCCATTTTCATACCCATGTATTTCCTCGATACAGCAATGACAAATTATATCAACTGACAGATTCTTTTCGGTGGACACAACCAGATGAAAGAAAAGAATACGCGGATAAATTAAAAAAAAATATTCAAGGAATATCAATATGATATGATCTGTTTAGCAAATATTCTATGCAGCAACCAACTTTTCTCAATTTAAAATACACCTATAAGAAACCAGGTACGGAGGTGTGGGTTTTGAATACAGATGATATTCCACTAGACAAAGCACTCATAAAAGATAACCAGATAGTACATATTCCGCCAAAGAATGCCGGAGGTAATCATAAACATCCGCGTATTGAATGGTATATAGGTATCGGTGACTTACTTTTCGTGTGGTTAGATGAAAAGGGTGAGAAACACGAGCACCTTATGAATCCAAACGGTCAGATCATTTTGATCACTGTTCCACCCTTTGTTCCTCATGCTGTTGCAAATATTTCAGAAACGGTGAATGCTGTTTTATTCGAATATGCAGATGGAAAAATGAAAGACGTCGAACCAATAAAGGTGTATTAATCAAATATGGCATCTCCATTCGAAGTCAAAGAAATAAAGGCAAAAACAATTCTTAGTAAAGCAACTCTCAAAGAGGCAGATTACGATTATTCATGCAACCCCTACACCGGCTGCCGTTTTGGGTGCGTCTATTGTTACGCCAGTTTTATGGGGCGGATGGTGGGTAAGAAAACAGAAGACTGGGGGAATTTTGTATTCGCAAAAATAAATGCACCAGAACTCCTTAAAAGTGAGATTTTAAAACTAAAAAATAACGGAAGAGGCAAGGTGATCTGGTTTAGTTCAGTTACCGATCCGTATCAGGGAATGGAAGCGAAATATCAATTAACAAGAAAGTGTTTACAAGTTCTCGTAGACGCCAACTTTCAAGGTGAAGTGTCATTTCTCACGAAGTCAGATATGGTGCTCCGAGATATTGATATATTTAAGAGACTATCTCATGTTGAGGTGGGGATGACTATAACGTCGACAGATGATTCAATCTCTCGCTATTTTGAAAAATTCGCGCCACCTGCGTCAGCTCGTCTTGCGGCACTACAAAAATTGCACGATGAAGGTATAGAAACCTATGCATTCATAGGACCTCTTCTTCCACATTTTGTCGCGAGTGACGAAGCGCTCGATACCTTATTTTCATCAGTACATAATGTGGGTGTGAAAAAGATCTTTGTAGAATTTCTCAATTTATCAGGGTACATTCGTAATCGTTTAAAAATAGAATTGAAAGATATGGACCCCAAAATTTGGGAAGAATTTTACGGTTCACAAAAAAAAGATTATCGAGAGGAACTTTCGATTAAAGTCTACGCATTAGTAAAAAAATACGGTTTCAAACTCCGCATGGACAAACCTTTGTATCACAAGGAAATGCATTAAGGGCTCGTCTATCAACATTCTTATAAAAATTGATAGTTACGGCCCTTTGTGCCGCATTCACATTTTGGATTTTGCTATACTTATTTAATTAAAATGCGGCCAAACAACTAAATATGCGTGGACGTAAATCAAAAAACTTATGGGTATTTTATAGCGTACTTGTCGTTATTCTACTATTCCTTTTCTTTCGTTTTGGCATTCAACTTTTTATAGACACCGCTTTTTTTGTAGCTACGGGCGGTAAGGATCGTGGAGTTACAAAATACGTAAATAACTCAAAGCGAGTAACTATAATGACAGATCCGCTGCTTGACGCGGTTCCTCATGCAACAAATACCGCAGAGCTTGTAATAAGGGGGAAGTCAAATCCTGATGTTGATGTTCTCGTTTTTCATAATAGCGAGCAGGTAACTACCAGTAAAGCGGATTATGAGGGTAATTTTGAATTCTCGCTTAGTTTTACTCAGCCCGAAAATGAAGTATTTGTTGAAACCAAAGACGATACTGGAAAAAAAAGTTATAAATCAACCGCCTATTCCATTGCCTATATAAAAGAGCCACCAAAACTAGAGCTTACAAATGTACAGAACGGCCAACGGGTCTATTCTAGTGATCTTTCTATCGAGGGGAAAGTAACGAAGGAAATATTTGTTACCGTAAACGATATGCCAGTCGTTGTAAAAGCAGACAACTCCTTCTCTTTTCCTTATTCTTTGAATGAGGGAGACAACCAAATAGTTGTTGCGGCGCAAGACATTGCAGGAAACACTACAAAACAAGAACTCAAAATCACGTATGTAAAATAAACCCCTCCTCGCCTCCCCTAATAGGGGAGGACGGCCTTTGGCCGGGTGGGGTTTTACAAATAATATAAAAGTATAAAGTACACAAATACTGTCGGGGTAAAAAAGCTATTAGTTGAAAGTGCGTGAACAAAAAAAGACAGTACCAGTATTTTCTGAAATCTATTCTCCGACTTCATAAATAAGTACCACATGAATAATAAATACCCACACGTTCCCGCTATACCACTTGTAATTAAAATTGTGAGGACAGAACTATCGTATCCGAACAAACTATTATCAGGAATATTACTTTGAGTTCCTTTCATAAGTTCTAAATTATTGAATCCGATTCCAAATAGTGGTCGTGCAGAAAACATTTTTATTCCCGCCGACCAGCTGACCACTTTTGCATTTATACTGTTAACTCGTAAAATATTATTACCTTCACCAAATTGTTTTGGTATGAAAAATATCCCAATAATGAATAAGAATCCCAGTAAAAATCCAATATATTGTTGACGAGCAAAAAATATTAGAATTCCTCCAATAAAAATTCCCCAGGAAATACGTGAAAAGGTAAGAAGTAATCCAAAGACGCCCGAAAGATACGATAGGTGAGGAAAAAGAAACCATGTTCCCCATACAAGCAAAATTCCCATAAGGTTTGGATCAAGAAGTGGTCCAAATAGTCGATTTAAGTGCGGATCATATCCCGCGTAAAAAAGGTTTCGTAGATCAGGATAGACAAAATATTGTATTAGTCCCGAAACGATTAAGATGATGAAACTAATTTTCAAAGTTTTAATAAGTTTTTTTTTATATTCCTCTTTCATTTGCTCAAACACAATCGGCAATTGTAGATAAAGTATTGTACGAAAGAGATAATAGAGCGCTGGCGTGGTAATTGTAAACGCATTCATTGCAACAGAAAGTATCAATGTTCCTAGTAACAGCCACACCGGGTGTGCAAACGTTGGCTCGAATTCGTTTTTGAAATATGAAATCGCAAAAACAAGAACCAACAAAACATCAAGTAAGCGAATACGCACAATATCAAAAATGGTTATTCGAAAAAGTTCTCCAAATGGTAGGGAAAGGATTATAAGTTGCCACAGGGAGGTAGTCATTTTTGAGTACGGATATACAATTTTGCACGTGAAAGAAACGAATGGAAGCTCATCATAAAGCTATACACAAATCCAGCCGCTCCATCCAAAAAACCGAGTTTAATAAAATAGGTATATACAAATTTAAAAAGGGGAGTAAATAAAATATCTAATGCATTCGTTTTTTTCCCTGTATTAAAAAAATGTTCTGCATTTAAATCGGAATATTTGTTTACTTCCTCTATAAATTCCTTCACGGTTTGATGTGGATAGTGATTGAGTGTTGAAGAAAGATTTTGTGTTTGTGTGGCGCCTTTCCATTCTTCGTGTACAGGTCGTATAAAATTACCCCGGGTTTTGTTAACCAGTCGGGGGACATAACAATTTCCCGCTTCGCCGTGTATCATTTTTGTGTTCCAAAAAGTGTCGAGACGCCTTACAAAATATGCTGAGTAGGGTGAGTCATCTGGTAAATTTTCAATTTCTTTTGCGAGTTCTGGTGTAATTACTTCATCCGCGTCTAAAAAAAGTACCCAGTCTGTCGAAGCATTTTGTAAAGCAAAATTTCGTTGTGCGGCGTAGTTTCCAGCTAGGGGGCGTTCCACAACTGTGGCTCCCAGACGTTCCGCTATTTCTATAGTTTTGTCTGTTGAGCCATCATCTATAACGGTTATAAAATTTATAATCTTTATACTCGTTATTGCTCTTTCTATATTATTTTCTTCATTTTTAGTGAGTAGTACTGCCGAGAGTTGTTTCATATAGTTTTGCAATTTCGCGAGAGGTTTTTTTTACGTCAAAAAAAGTTTCTGCCCGCTTTCTAGCCATTGTACCATGTTTCTTGAGGAGACTTTTACTGCGAACAAGTCGTAAAAGTGCGCCAGCAAGGGCTTCTTGATTATTTTGCGAAACAGTCATCCCCGCGTCTCCCATAATCTCAGGAATTGCACCACAATCTGTTGAAATAACTGGCAAACCACTCGCAAGAGCCTCTATGTATACAAAACCGTATTGTTCTTCCCATGTTGAATTGCTTTGAGTAGGAAACATACATATAGATGCTTTTTGATATGCTTTGTGTATATTTTCGTATGCATGTGTAAAAAACAAAACAGAATTTGTAAGACCAAGCTCGTAAACACGCTTTTGTAAAATTGATTTTAGCGGTCCTTCACCAAAAAAATGTAATTTATAGGTAGGGAATTCTCTTTTAAGTTCAATAAAACTACTTAAAACGGCAATTGGATTTTTTTCGGGAACCAGCCTGCCAACAAAAAGTAATATATCTTCTTGTTTTGCTACTGGTTTAAATCGATCAAGGTCCACCCCAAGTCGAATGAGTGCTATCTTATCGTGAGTGATACCTTCAGATACAAGAGCACTCCTCGATTTTTCAGTATGTACTATATAATGATCAACAGAACCCATTACAAACTGTTTCAATTTTCTTTTCTTATCTACGGTTTCATTGTGGTGTGGTTTTGTCTCCCAATATGTTGAAATAAGTTTTTTTTTGGGATACTGATTTTTTACGAGAGCTGCTTGGTAACTATAATAATAGTAGGGGTCTGCAGTGTGGATGATGTCATAATTCCGAAGTTCATTTTCAAGTTGGAAAAGAACATGCATATCACCAATAGTTCTATTTGCAATGGGCTTCAATAATTTGTGCGGAATAGGAAGATCGGTCAAAGAAGTTAGTCGAATGTTTCTTAAAGGAAGATTTTCTTGGAGAGGATTTTGAGAGGTTATACAAGTAAGATCATATTTTTTTGGTAGTGCCGCATAATTTTGTAACTCACATGAGTGAGCAAACGCCCCGCGAATAAGTGCTACGTTAATTTTTTTCATTGTCTTCTCCTAAAAGTAGCCTACTTATTAAGTAGGCTACTTAACGAAATTGCATATCTCTCCCAATTAAACTCTTTTCTTAATTGGTCTTGGTTGATTGTAAGTGACTTTTTGATAACTTCTGCAATTGTTTTGGCGAAATCAGTTGTATTATCTTTTGCAAGAGTCACATATTTTTTTAATTCTGGAATAACAGCTCCATCTGTTGCAACCACAGGAGTATTTTGTGATAAAGCTTCTAAAACTGGAAGGTTAAAACTTTCATACAGTGAGGCACTAACAAGACATGAAGTTGACCTGTACAATGCGAGCAATTCTTTATGAGAGGCATGTGGAATGCATTGCACGTATTTGGGTTTATCAGAGAGATGAGGCACACCAACCAGTGTTAATTTGAATTTCTGATAACCATCTACCTTTCTCAGTTCTGATATGGCTTTAATAATAAAAGCCAAATTTTTAATTTGGTGGTTCATGCCAACAAATAACAAAAACGGTTTCCTTGTTTTCGAAGGTTTCAGTTGTAGGAACTCATGTGGAATTCCAAAAGGAATAACCACTATTTTTTTTGAGTCCCCCACAAGTTCTTTCCACTCCTGTTTTATGCGGGTGGACGAAACTATAATATGGTCAGCGCGTCGATTCAATTGAACTATTTCTGATTTCATGCGATTGTGGCTGTCTGGATATAAGTCTGGATATTTTAGAAATGAAAGCCCATGACACAATGCAATTTTTCTACCTTTAGTATAAAGTGGGAGCGATTGGTTAAGTCCCAAAAAAACATCAGATGGATGCATTATTTCTTCCAACGATATACGAACCTTCATCCAACCAATTCTTGGTGTTAAGACTTTGTAGTCGATGACTGTAGGGATCAGGCATGCCTGATCCGTACCTTTTTTTTCTTGAATGAATACTGTATATTTGTTTTTCTGATCTGTTAATGGCAGTGCTCTCAATAATTCCTGAGTAACCGTAAAATTCCCAAAATGATTTTTCGAATTATTCGATAAAGCTCCACCGTCTACACTAATTTTTTTCATGCCGTAACGTCCACCATAAATAACCTCCAAAAAACACCGTATTAAATATTTCACTAAAAATTGTAATATAAGCGGCTGCCATAGCGCCATAAACGGGAATAAAAATAATATTAGCAACGATGTTTATAACAACTAGTGTTACAAAGCTGAAAACTGCCATAAGACGTTTTTGCATAGCGTACAGCGAATTTAGAAATACAGACGTTAGCATAAGAAAAGGTAGTCCAATGATCAGAACAGAGAGAAGCGGAATTGCTTGTGCATATGTTTTTGACAGGAATATTAAAACAAGCGGCCTTGCGAGAAGAAAAGTGGCGATAACGATAGAAAAAGATAACGCAGTAACGAAAATACTGTCGTTGATAATTTTTCTTCTGTATTGATTTTTATTTTTTATGTACAGAGATCGGAATACGGGGACTGCGGAAAAGTTGTAGCTGGGGATAATAATTTGCGCAACTTCATAGAACTTATAGGCAGCGCCGTAAATAGCGAGTGAGGCTTCTCCAGAGATGTTTCGAAGCAAAATATGATCTATTTTGGAATAAAGAGATGCACAAAAAGATATGAAAGAGAATAAAAGAGACTGTTTGAGTATGTGAATGGTAGTTTGCTTCGATAGGGTGAATGAAAGTTTGTGTTTCGTATATATTAATAAGAAAGCAGTAAGGCCGTGAACTCCATACACAAATGCGGCGAAATACAAAAATGTATATACAGAATGGGAATAATAAAGAACAAAAATTCCGCCAATGGTTCGGAGTAAATTTATACTAAAACCAACGACAGACGAAGTAATAAGTTCCTTAGCAAGAGACGAAATAATCATAAAAAAACCGGTGATAGCATTGCTGAAATAAATTATGGTAAGCGCGGCTATTGCGCCTATTACAGTTGGCGGATAGCGAAACAGAAAAGCAAGGATAATTGTTCCAATTGAAACAAAGATTGCGAAAAGTGTACGGAGCATAAATACGTTGTTAAGCAGTGCCCGTTTATTTTTCTCCTCAGACTGTAAAATTCCAAACGAAGTAGTTCCAAGGTCTTGCCACGACTGGAGTATTCCCATATGTGCCCAAATAAGGGTGTAGACGCCAAAATCTTGTTGCGAAATGGTACGGACCAGGAATATAACAAACACAAAATTCATGACCCGATTAAGAAGAGAGGTTATGTTAAGTAGGCTAAAGTTTTTTAAAAAAGTAGTG
>CAYHPU010000027.1:0-11220 GCA_964358525.1 uncultured Gammaproteobacteria bacterium | reverse complement strand
GCAGGAGTTGGAGCAACAAGTGTAAATGGGGGCGCAGGGGGGTCGGGACGTATTCGGACTGAGTATACTGGCACTCTCTCAGGTACAACCTCTCCAACTACCTCTACAGCTACTTCGATTTCTTCTTATGCTCAAGCGCCTTCAGACTCTGGTGTCTACGGCACCCTTTACCTTGGCTCAACCAATACCTCCTCTGCAGACCTTGCTGAATATTATGTTTCTGGAGATAAAGATATGGAAGCGGGAGATGTGGTCGCGATCGCTAACATCCAACCAGTAACAGACAACAACCAACTAGTTGACACTAAGGGAGTGTTAATGAAGGCAAATAAGCCCTATGATAGTAAACTTCTCGGGATTATTTCTACTAATCCTGGTGTTGTTTTGGGAAGTATAGACGGAGACACGGGAAAGAAAGACAAGCGAATGCTCGCGCTTTCGGGAAGGGTACCGGTGAAAATAGATCCGGACAGTCAGCCAATTGCCGTCGGAGACTTTTTGACCTCTTCAGATAAACCAGGACTTGCAAAGAAGGCGACAAAAGCCGGATACACCATTGGTAAAGCATTGGAGTCTTGGAAATCGTGTAACAATTTAGCAATTGAACAATGTAGCAATATCCCTAAAATTGAGGTCTTTGTCAACCTTGGTTACTATACCGGCACACTTAACGCAGACGGATATTTAGATACCGATTCCCAATTTATTGCAAAAGATATTAAAGTAAAACTTTCACAGAAGGATAATAATCGGATATTTCTGCCAGAGACAACTGAGAGTGCTTCGGCTTCGGCGTCATATGTTGACGTTTCAATAGCTGCAACCTTGTCTAAGCTCCTGGAGCGAATAGAGGGGCTCGAGAAAGTATTCGTACGTCCGCCAACGGATTTTACCCCTCCCTCTCCCCTCCTCCAGCCGGCCACCTCTTCGGCCGAACTTTCAATGGCTACCAATTCCGCAACTTTAGATTCGCTACTTGTTTCCGGCAGAACAAATTTATATGACGTTGGAATAGCGGGCATATTTACCACCGGTCTTCTTTCAATAGACGGCACTGCAAAAGATAGAGTATCAATTTCGTCTCTTACCGTTCCCCTCTCCATACAAAATAACACAACGGCACCCATTCAATTTATGGATAACAAAATTGAAATGGATACGGAGGGAAACGTACTTATCAAAGAGGGAGTAATCCAGGGGAACAATAAAATACGGGGCTCTGTAGTAATTAAGCCAGACCAAGACGCCGCAGAAGTTAAACAAACATGGAAGACCGCACCCGCTGGAATAAACGCAAACGCGTCCTACGATACCTACGTGTGGATAGAAAATCTTACAAAAGATGGGTTTACTATGAAGGTTAAATCTAAGCCTCCCTCCGATCAAAAACTCTACTGGTTCGCTATTTTTTAACTTTTGACATTTAATGTATTGCCTGTATACTTTACACTCACATGGAAAATTCTATAATTCACCGCTTAAAAGATCAGGCTATAGAAAAGGCCATCGCCGGCCATTTCCAGGAAGCAATTGACCTTAATTTCGAAATCCTTACCCTTGCGCCCGAGGACACCGATGTTTTAATGCAACTCGCACACGCGTATTGGCAAATTGGAGACATAGTTCACGCGACAAAGTACTACCGAAAAACCCTCTCGGTCGACCCCAATAATATTCTTGCAATAAAGCGACTCGACCTCCTCAAGCCACTTTCTATTAAGTCACAGAAAAGTTCTAATCGCAAAAAGGGACGGATTATTCCCGTCAGCGAATTTATAGAGGAACCGGGGAAAACAAAGACTGTTCGACTATCCAACCTGGGAAAGCCCGAACACATTTCTCTCCTCAATATTGGAGAAGAAATAGACCTTAATATTCGAAAGCATAAAATTGAAGCACGGGACGAATCGGATAATTTTATTGGATATTTGCCCGACGATATTTCAAAACGCCTCGTTCAGTTTATATTGGGAGAATGCACCTACGAAGCGTTTATATTTTCTATAGACAAAAATGAGGTTAAGATATTTATTCGTGAAATTGAAAAAAAGCGTAAATTTCGACACGTATCAAGTTTCATATTCGAAAATTCAATGATTATGCATCCCGACAGCCTTTCTGACGATGACAAAGCCGAGGGAGTTACGGAAGAAGAGGACGAGGAGCTTGATCTCACCGAAGAAGCCTTGCTAGAGCCAACACTCCCTTCTGACAAAAAAAAGAAATTAAAAGAAGACGAAGAAGAGGAGGAAAAAAATGATGATGATCACGACGACGATGATGACTATGAAAAATAGTGCTTCACTTTTCTGTTTTTCATAAACACAATCCCCCCTTTAATCCGTTCTTGCTTTAGTTTTCTCCGAATTTCGGCAGTATTTTTTTCGCCTCGAAAGTCGCGCAAGGACCAGAGAGATAGAATAAAAGAAATAAGTATAATTATTACAATTGGTATAACCATTACAAAAATTATACACCACTTTCTACGTATAAATTCCTATAAAACTATCATCGAAATACATATCAATAATAATGTCCTTTTTCTCTACCTCGACCAGGCTACACCCGCGCGGCATATACACGCGCAGCAACTTCGCAACGTCTCGCTCCTGCGCACCATACCGTAGAGTACAGCTACTTGTATCCTTCTCCTCAACTTCAATCGAGTGCACTTTCTGACCAAGTCCCTCAAGCAAACGGGAAAAGCGCGTGGCCGCCTTGTATTGCTTCGCCGTGACATGCAGAATTACTTTTGCGTGAGAAGCTAGTAATATGTCCTGATAGAAATACCCTTTCAAAAAGGTGTCAAGTTTTTCCGCTTCGTATATTTCTTGACCTTTATCTCCATTTATAAGCAAAAGCTGGCTATTTTGGGTCATTAAAATTTGAAGCATTTCATACCTGTCAAAAATGTTTCGTGCGGAGCTCGTATAAGTGTCAAATAGCAGTGCCTGCCGCATTCGGGTGCGCATGAAATAGGGATAAAATTTTTCCTCCGATGGTTCCAAAAGCTTACCGGTACGCGGGAACATAACAATATCAACCGGAACTCCCACAAGCTGTTCAAACATACTGGCAATAATCTGTGGTTGCTTGTGCTCTATTGCTCCCAGATAATTAATACTGCTAATTTTATACCATCCATACTGTCCCGGCATATTTACTTCCTTTTGCGAGTCAAAATACACCACGGTTGCTATAGAATCTTTCCTATCAAACGACACTACATACGGAATTTCCCCATAGACTCCAATAGTGATCCGCTCACGCAGTGATGAACTTATCGAATTGAAATAACTATTCGCAACAAACAACAAACAACCGCCAACGAACAACAGAACTATAAAAAAAACGCTTTTATTCCTCCCCCATCCCATGCTCAATTTTGAGATAGTGTATGTGCTTTTTAATGTCGTCATGCGTTTGGTTATAGAGCTTCAATATCCGTTTCAGAATAGTAAGCGACGCTTCAAATTCGGGATGCACAATATACTCTATTCCGAGTGTACGCAGATGACGAATGTTACGCTGTAAATGTGAACGGGCAACAATGGTAGCTTTTGGATTCAGTCGCTTTACCAACAGAATAATATTTTCCTGCTCAACATGATCCGGTACGGCAACTATAACAAAGCGTGCAGTAGCAACATCTGCCCTACGGAGCAGTTCAACCTCCTCAGCATCCCCATAGAGCGCCTTTATTCCCTTGTGGAGTAAAGCTTGGATATGATGTGCATCGGTATCAATAACGACAAACGGAATACCCGAAATATGAAGCGTGTGACCGATGTAGGAGCCAACGCGGCCATATCCGCACAAGATAATATGATTCTCCATTCTCTCTTCTACAACATCCAGATCCTGTACAGGAAAAGCGCGTGGCCACAACCACAGCGGGATAAGCCGCTTGACTAATTGATAAAACCACAATCGATGTTGGTCGCTAAACACATAGACGATAAGTGTCACCATTATTGTCATGAGCAACACATCCTTTTGATACGCGGATAACATACCACCTCGAAATAAAAGCAAAAGAATAATAAAACCAAACTCCCCGCACTGCATAAGATCAAAACCTACCGAAAATGAATGCTTTGGATGCATCTTTAGGATAGTCACAAATACGTACGTCATAGTAAACTTTACTGCCATAACCAAAAGCGCAACACACAGAGCTACAAATACGAGTGCGAATGAGATAGACGAAACACTCACGCCGAGCATAAAAAAGAATACAACCAACAAAATATCCCGTAGTGTACGAATTTGCGAGAATAGCGCCATATGCTCAATCCGTGTCCCCATAAGTACTCCTAACAGAAAACCAGCCGTGGGAAGTGGAAGTTTTACTTGGCCGAAAAACCAAAAACAAAGAAACAACAGGGCAAATGTGAGTTGAGTAGACTCTTCAAGCCCGAAAGCGGTTAACAAAGGTAGCCGTTTCAAAAGTAGAAAGACACCAATAAAAATGAGCAAGACAACGAAAAAAGAAATGAGTGACGTAGAAGAGAGAATGGAGATAAGCACAATGGAAATAAGGTCTTGCACGAGTAATATGCCAATCGTCAAGTCCCCTGTCGCGCTCGAATTGTCTCCTCTTTCTGAAAGCCGTTTTCCAACAACTGCCGTTGACGAAAAGGAAAGAGCAGAAGCAACTAAAAGCGCAACGAGAGGAGTTCTGAGCAGTAGCAATAAAGGAATAAACAGCAAAAAAGTAATTCCCACAAACTGAAGAAACCCCAACGCAAGTACTTCTTTCCCCCGCTGAAAAAAGCGCGCAAGCGGCAGTTCAATTCCAATAGTAAATAACAGAAGAGCAACGCCAATATCTGACGCTGCTTGAAGCCCGTTAGTGTGCGTATTTATCCACGGTATATAGCGACCCAATAATAACCCGCTGACAATGTAAAAAACGACCGCGGGAACACGAAATTTACGGGCAAGAAGCGAGGCACATACCGCAATTAGTAATATGCTTCCGAATGAGGCGAATATACCGAAGCTAGCATCCATTAAAACATTATAGCGTATTCTTCTTCGCACACTCAATACAAAATACCGTATAGGGATTTGAAGACAAACGGTCGGTATCTATCATCTGGTGACACTTTACACAGAAACCGTACGTACCTTCCTTAATACTCTTCAATATAAGTACTATTTGGGAGAGGCGCTTTTCAAGAGATTTTTTATTTGCTTCTACCTGGTCATGCGTAAGCTCTTCGTTGACATCTGTTAACACGTCTGCGTTATCTATTGCGTGATCCGGGTCTTTAAGTGGATCTTCACTGTCGAGCTGTGCAAGACGCATAGTGATATGTATTTTTTCGTCTTCAAAAAACGTTTTGAGACTTTCGAGTACTTTTTTCGGATATTTATTTGTATTCATTTTTTATTTGAAAATATAAATGGAATCCACCATTTTAATGTAAATAAAATAGCAAGTACCATGAGTACTTGCTCGACACTTATAATTTTTTGTCCCAGAAAGTATACTCGGTCAATCCTAAAAAAGTCAACAACATACGAAGTGAATAGTACAGACGTGCAGAAGAAGAAAAATACGCCTTCAGCGGGAAACTTCTCCTCCTTAATTGCCGTCTGAATGTAGGTGAGGACCCACATAAAAAGTAACAGCAACAACGCCTCCGGCACAAATGCTATCTGAAGTGTGAGCACGAAAGAAAGAACTGCGAGTAAAATTCTCATTAAGAACAGGGGGAAAACAACATGGCGAGTGAGAAGTGAAAAATCTATTTTATTTCTCCGACACAAAATAGAGAGGCTTAGAAAAAAACCAATCAGAAAACCAGTGACATCAAATCCCGGAAATGTAAGAGGTAATAAAATACGGAGCAAAAAAGGTTTAAACAACGAAAAATGGTACAAAACGAATACAGATCTGCTTACCAGTAAACCGCTAATCAGTGAAACAAAAAGGAAATCGAATATTTTCTCTTCATGTAAGGAAGTACGCTGGATTTCTCGCCAGAAAAAGAAGAGTGACACTAAAAAAATTACCGTAACACCAATACCATATACGTAAATATGCATAGACATATTTTATCATTATATCTCAGTTACATTGTGAGATTTGCTTTCGCGAAATCCTGCTTCGGTAATTTTTACAAATTGTGCATTCTTCCACAACTGCGGAATGCTTTTGGCATTACAGTAACTCATACCAGAGCGAAGCGACCCAGCAAGTTGGTATATTACGTCCTCTACACACCCTTTATAAGGCACCAGCGCTTCAACTCCTTCGGCAACTATTGAATTTAACTGATGTTCCGATTTAGTATCCATACTAATAGTCCGGTCGGCAGTCGCTAGGAATGAAGCTGACCCGCGATGCACTTTATATTTTGCACCTTTTCGTAAAATAAGAGCTCCCGGGCTTTCATCCGTTCCTGCAAACCACCCAGCAAGCATAACGCTCGACGCTCCTGCCGCAATTGCTTTACTTATGTCTCCCGGGTAATTTGTCCCCCCGTCGGCAATTATGGGAACACCTTTTTTGTGGCCAACTTTGGAGCACTCCATCACCGCAGAAAATTGTGGGTACCCCACTCCTGCAACAATACGAGTAGTACATAACCCCCCCGGACCTATGCCGACTTTTACCGCGTCAACTCCTTTGGAAATAAGCTCGGTAGCTCCCGCCGCCGTTGCAACATTCCCCCCGATGAGGTCTATGTGCTTAAATTTTTTTCGGAGTGTAGATACTGCGCGAAGCGCTACATCGTTATGGCCGTGGGCTACGTCAACCACCAGTGCGTCAACTCCTGCGCTAACCAGCGCCTCCGCCCGTTCAATATAATCATTAACGACACCCACCGCCGCCCCCACTCGGTACCTTCCCTCTGTATCTTTTGTAGAGTATGGAAATTTTTCATAATTTACGATTGATTTAGCGGTTATAAGCCCTTTCAGGTATCCTTCTTTGTCAACGAGTGGAAACTTTTCTATTTTGTTTTTCTGAAATATTTTTTTCGCTTCAGCAATTGTTGTATTCCCCTTCCCATAAATAAGGTCTTTCAGAGGAGTCATACAATCTACCGCCTTTTTATGTTTGCTTTCTTCAAACATATAATCTCGCTTCGATAAAATACCGATTAGTTTCTGGTTCGAATCAACCACCGCAAAACTATCTACGCCATATTTTTGTGCCATGTCCCAGACTATATATAGTTCTGTATCGGGTAAGATGGTATAAGGAGCGGCAAGCACAAAACCAACGGTACGTTTCACTTTATTTACTTCTTCCGCCTGTTCTTCGACGGTCATAAAACGATGTAGTATGCCTATCCCCCCTTCGCGCGCCATAGCAATTGCCATATCCGCTTTTGTAACCGTGTCCATATTTGCCGAGACAAATGGCGTAAATAGCTCAATATGCCGCGAAAGTTTTGTCTTGGTAGATACTTGCGATCGGTGGTCAACAGAGGACTTCTGCGGAATGAGAAGCACATCGTCGTATGTGTACGCCTCTTGAAATTTTATCATAAATACAGTTCCTCTCCGCGTCCAGGGCCAACGGATACAATATAAATAGGTACTCGTAATTCTTTAGAAATAAACTCAATATATTTTCGTGCTTCACGAGGAAGATCCCCATATTTTCTTATTTTTGAAATATCAGATTTCCACCCTTTACATACTTTGTAAACTGGTTTGCAGTTCGGGAAATCATGAATAGACGAAGGGTGCTCTCTTAATTTTTTTCCGTTGAGTGTATAGGCAACACATACTTTCAGTTCACTTAGTCCAGATAAAACGTCCAGTTTCGTTATGGTAATGGAGTTGAATCCTGAAAGTCGGTGTGCAGTACGCAACATACAAAGGTCAAGCCATCCACATCGCCGTGGGCGCTTGGATACGGTGCCAAACTCTTGTCCCACCTCTCGAATTGTATCTCCGATTTTGTCATGAAGCTCAGTAGGGAAATGCCCGTTTCCGACTCGGGTGGTATACGCCTTCACTATTCCCATAGAATAAATCTGCTGTGGTGCAATACCCACATACGGGAAGACGGACCCGGACACCGTGTGGATGGCAACAGTATACGGATAGGTTCCGAAGACGCCGTCTAAAAATGTTCCATGCGCTCCCTCAAACAATACTTTTTTCTTTTTCAACGCATTTGTTGTGAATACCGATACGTCCCCTAGGTATTTTTTTAGCTTTCGACCATAATTTCTATAGGTTTTGAAGATTTCCTCCTCGGTTAGTTCTACTTTTTGCCCGAATATAAGTTCTATTTGTTTCTTTTTCTGGGGAAAAAGCATTGAGAGTTTTTCTTTTAAATATTTCGGCTCGATGAGATCTTCGAAACGTATCCCAAACCGGTTATTCTTATCTTCATAACAATATCCAATGCCAAGATGAAGACTACCCGTTGCTTTTTTCCCCTTCCACGCTTCCGTTGCGGCATCAAGCGCTTTATGATACGGCATCACAATGTGAACGCGGGGATCGATCATAAGATCAACGCGAATCCCCCGTTTTTCAAAAAAGGAAATCTCGTCGAGTAGTACTTTGGGGTCTATAACAACTCCTTGAGAAAGAAGTAATTTTTTCCCCTGCATGACTCCCGAAGGTATTAGTGAAAGTTTAAATTTCTCGCCGTTCACTACCACGCTATGACCCGCGTTATTCCCTCCGTTAAAACGGATAACACAGTCGGCTTTTTTCGCAAGGAGATCTACTACCTTCCCTTTCCCTTCGTCGCCCCACTGGGCGCCAACTATGACAAGTGGGTATTTTATTTTATTTTTCATACGTTGCTAGTCTTTCTGCAACTCCCGTGTACTCACGGGGACTTAAATGTATAAGTAGTTCTTTGTCTTCATTAGTAAGGGGCAACGATGTAACAAACCTCTGATATGACTCTTTGGTAACCTTTGTACCCCTAAAAAAATTCTTAGCTTTTTGATATGCCGCTTTTACTCCTCGCGCGCGCAGCATATTCTGAACTGCCTCGGAAAGAACTTCAAAATGGGTACTCAGATCTTCATCTAATTTCACTGTATTAGGAACTACGCGAGACAAACCTTCGCGTACGCTTTGGTATGAAAGCAACGAATAGGCAAAAGCGATACCGAAGGAACGCCGAACGGTGGAGTCAGACAGATCTCTTTGAAGTCGTGAGTAGCTGAGTTTCTCTGCGTAAAAATTAAGGAGTGCATTCGCAATTCCGAACCCGCCTTCCGCTCCCTCAAAATAAATGGGGTTCACTTTATGCGGCAGAGCCGTTGACCCGACTTCTTTTGTTACTACTTTCTGTGTAACGTATCCCAGCATTGCGTACGTCCACATATCTTTACTCAGGCCATTGAGAGCGTTATTTATTCGAGAAAGCGTCTGGAAAAGAGCAATATAACTGTCGTATGGTTCTATTTGTGTGGTGAGAATATCCGGCACGAAACCAAGAGAAGATACAAAAGCTTTACTAAATCGTATCCAATCGAATTGAGGAAATACGAATACGTGCGCGTTTAAATTCCCCACATTGCCAGTACATTTTCCATGTAACTTAAGGGAGGTCAAACACTGTAGCTCTCGAGACAGTCTCGATTTAAATACAGCCAACTCTTTTCCAAAGGTGGTAGGCGCCGCAGACTGCCCGTGAGTTTTACCGAGCATGGAAACTTTTTTATATGCAGACGACATATCACGCAGATTCTCCACAACTTTTTGCAGTTCGGGCACTAGCGCCCCGTGCACTGCATTTTGTACCATTTGACCGTATGCTAGGTTATTTATATCATCGCTCGTTAAGCCAAAGTGAACCATCTCATTTTGATCCTTCAATGATGACTTCGAAAGAAGTTTCTGAATGTACACAACAACTGCTTGCAAATCGTGATTAGTTATTGATTCAATTTTCCGTAACTTCTTATAACCCTTGATATAAAATGAGGCGCTGATTTGATCTAAATAAGATATTTCCCTTTGTGTGAAAGGACGAATTATTTTGTGAGTAGATAGTGCTTTCAGATATTCCGTTTCGACGTAGATCCTATATTTATTGAGCGCACGTTCAGAAAAGAAAGGTACGAGTTCGTTTAATTTGTCACGATTTCTCCCATCGAGTGGCGTAATAGCATCTGTAATGTTGTACGAATATTTTATTTGTTTCAACAGGATACATTTTATAGCAGAATGGGTCGGCGTTGTCAAAATGAATTTATTACGAAGATGTTAAAATAATATTTATGAAAGATGCGAAAGTACAAGTTATTAAACTTCCGCCTGAGAGGTGGCACGAATATAAAAATCTATGGTTACAGGCGTTGAAGGATGACCCACAAGCTTTCGGAGACTCTTATAACGACAAAATAGCTGACACAGATGACAAATGGCAAGAAAGAGCCAAGGACAGAATACTGTTTGCTACTGACGGGAATGATTTGATTGGCATGGTTGGAGTATGGCAATCCGATGAAGATAGAAAAAAGAAAACAGCCAATGTTTTTGGAGTATATGTTGTACCAGAGTTTCGTGGTAAAGGTATTTCAAAGATGCTCATGCAATCATTACTTGATGAATTAAATAGAGACGAAAGTATAACTAAATTAAAGCTTTCAGTAAACAAAGATCAACTACCTGCAGTAAAGTTATATGAGTCTTTTGGTTTCAAATCTACGAAACAAGAAAAGAATTTGCTTGGCGACGGCAATTATTATGATGAGTATTCAATGGAAAAAGATTTATTATGAAAATATTAATGTTCCATGTTGGTGAGTTTTGGTACAAGACATATAGTAAAACATTGGAGGATGTTGTTACTCAGGAAAAGGAAGAAAAAACCAATGAAGGAATTGTGGTATTTATACATGTGGAAAAAGAGGATGAGGACAGAGAAAATAAACTGAGAAGAAAAGCCGTAGACAATATCAGATGGTTATTAAAGAAGACTAATGCAAATTCTGTAGTGTTGCACTCTTTTGCACATTTATCTGAGAGTAAGTCATCCCCTGAGTTTGCACAAAGGATAATAGTGAGTCTAAAAAGCTCACTTGAAGAACATAACATCGAAACCCATACGACCCCCTATGGCTATTTTTTGGAATTCAAACTTCACGTACTGGGAGAAAGTTTGGCTAAAGTGTTTAAAAGTTTCTAATAAATTACAAATCAACCCCTGGTATAATTATTAAAATGCCGGGGTGGCCCGTCTCGACGAGGTATAAATAGTCGGCCGAGGCGGACGAA
>CAYHPU010000026.1:0-11227 GCA_964358525.1 uncultured Gammaproteobacteria bacterium | reverse complement strand
GTTTTATGCCTTTTGTGCATAAATTTCTAGAACTTCTTTGCTGCCATCTACATTCAGTCTATCAAAAACATATTTTTTGGTAGGGTCCTCGAGTTCTAAAACATACTGCCCCGCAGGAATAGGAATGTTGTTGGTAAACACTCCGTCTGCACCTGTTTTAAAGAGTCGAATAACTTCTTTTCCTTTTTTTAGGTACACCATAACGTTTGGCAATAACAAACCGTTTGGAGAAATAACGGTACCGGTTAACGTAAACGTGGCTGCTGTTGTAGCTTTTTCAGTTTTCGGCAATGCCTGAAAGTCTTCAACTTCAACGGCAATTTTCGGTCCTATATGTGTATCTTGAATAATCGGAGGCACTACATAAACGGTTTGGGTAAGTAGTTCTTTCATTTGCTTCTGTTTAGTTTCATACGAATCGTTCACCGAATTCACATTATCTGCCTCTGTGGTTTTTGGTTTTGATTGCAAATAGGCGTTGAGCATCTGTTTTGCTTCTACGTGTTGCTGTTGTAGCGCCCGTGGCGGGAGCGTTACCCCAAGAAGAATTTTAGGTGGTAGGTTATTTTTCTTAAAATAATATTGAGTAGGAGACGAGAGACGAAGAATGAGATTTTTGAGCCACACATCCATGGGTCGTTCATTAACAGGCACAAACGCAAAACCGAGCGCGAGAAGGGCAGGAACTGCCGCAATAATAAAATTTAGATACAAAAAACCGGGCACTAGAAAATAGACGATGAGGGTTACGACACTCCCAAAGGCCAAAAAACCAAACTGCTTTAAGGTAAGCTCACCAATAAGCTTAAATTCAAACGTCGTTATTTGCCGTGGTATGGGATGCTCTTGCATAGAAATAGTATAAACAAAAAAACGATTGTTAAATTGCTAAATTGTTACAGAGATAGGTAAAGGTTAGGGCAAGGCAATCGGTAGGTCATTAGGTTAGGGTAAAGGTATTAAAAAGATATTTAACAGTTCGTTGACAATAGGGTCGAAAGCTGAAAGAATGATTAGTAGATATGAAAAAAGTCGGTATTTTTGTGTTTTTTCTCTTAGCTATTGGCTATCAGCTATTAACTACCAATATAGTGTATGCGCAGAATACACAAACAGTTAACTTAAACACAAAGTCTGAATGGTATGAAGGAGGATTTGGACAACGAGGAAAAGCGCTAGACGCACAGGGAAACAATGCTGAGAAAAGCTATAATTTCGCTTTTGTAAATTTAGTTACTTCTGCAGGAACCGCGCTTTCTGGATTTAAGGGAAACGAAAAATCGCTCGGTGAGCTTCAACGCAACATTGCAAAAAGCGCGTTGGGCCAGACAGGAAATATGATGGCAATTTTGTACAATAACCCTCCCACAACGACAAGCGAATATTTTGCGGACGTTTTTAACCGCGCTGGGCTTGTGCCTAAAACCTATGCTCAAGGGATTTCATATTCCCGACTTCTCCCTATTCTCCCCATTTGGAAAATACTTCGTGACCTTGCATACCTTTGTATGAGTATTGTTATGCTCATGATAGGTGTTATGATTATGTTTCGGCATAAGGTAAACGCACAGACCGTTGCAAATATTGAAAACACCATTCCAAATGTTATAAAAACCATTATTCTTATTACCTTCTCTTTCCCCATCGCAGCCCTAATGATCGACATTATGTATGTAGCTATAGCTGCAGGGGTGGGTATAATTGGCAGCGCCGTTGGAGACAAAAACGTTACAGAAGCAATAAAAGATTTTACAACAGGTGGGTTTTGGGCGCTATTTGGGCATATTCTGTCTCCCGCATTTAATTTTTTGAAACCGCAAGATGTTGCAATTGGTGCTACAGGGGCAGTTGGAATTGGAATAGCTGCAGCTTTTGCTTTACACCCGGTAGGCTGGATAATTGGAATAGTTATTGCAATTATTGTTGCGCTCGGCGGAATTAGCTTAGGCACCACTGGGGCTGATGTTGGAAGCTTCATTGCTGGAGAATTAAGCCCTATTTTATTCTTATGTGTGTTACTGGTTCTTTTCTTTTCTATCTTTCGCGTGTTTTTCATTCTCCTAATGAGTTATATCCAAATACTGGTGTATATTGTTTTTGCACCGTTACTTCTTCTTTTTAATGCGATACCTGGGCAGGACACTTTTTCAAACTGGTGGAAAAATATTGCCATGAACCTGTCTAGTTTTGTAACAACCGCGATTATTATGTACCTTGGGTGGGCAATAACGTTTAGTATGAAAAATATCAATCAACCCCTATGGACTGCTCCTTTTATTATCCAAGGAGTAGGCGCGCCCCAGATGGCAGGGGGATTAATAGCACTTGCCTTTTCAATAACCTTGCCGCAGTGGATACAGAAAGTACGCGATAAGTTTAATGTAAAGCCAGTAATTCAAGTTGGGCCAAGTATGCTTACCGGGCCGGTTACTTCTGCGGTTGGACAGGGTTGGGGACTCGCGAGTAATTTCTTAGATTATAAGCAGCGACAAGATCTTCTTGAGAAATTTATGCCAGGACCACTTAAAAAAGTATTTAAAGGTATTACTGGAGGAGGAGCCTAGGCCTTCCCCCCACTTTTTTCAAGTTCTCCAAACCCTTGTTGAATAGCAAGAAACGTAACCACGGATGCAAAAATTAAGGCATACCATGCAAACTGCATAAAATTTTGATATCTATTCAAGCCCTCGGTTTTCCGCATGAGATTTGCGTTAAACCGATATTTTCCCTCCTCATAGGTAGGAAATAAACCCATTTGATTTAGCCCAAACGTTTTTGCAATTTCAAGCATCCCTTTTTGAGTTCGCTCTATAAAGTTTAGCTTCTCACCTGGAGGAAGTCCCTCCGCTTTTTTATTAAGATCTTCCAGTTGTTTATCTATAGCCTTAAAAGAACTTTCAAGGAACGTTCCTTTTGACAAATCTTTAATTGTTTTTGGTCCCACCGAAACATCTGTGCCTGCATTACTTCGTGGCAAAATATTTTTATTACATGCTTTAATAATAAAATTATCTGCCTTTACTTGGGTATACCGTAGAGCCGACTGAATCCCTTGAGCGTCTGGGTTTACCAATTCTGCATAACTTTTACCCACGTGGGTAAGGTGTGCCAGTTCTCCACCAAAATCGTATTGCGCTCCTATGTTTTGAGGTGCTCGCGCAACGAGGAGCCAGATTTTTATCATGTGCCACCCGATGGTATATCGTCTATCTTCTGAAGTGTAGGAAGCGAGTGTCTCACACAATGTTGAAACTTTTCCAAGATAGTCATTTTCGAGCGTTTCAAGTTCCTTCGGATCTGTTGCAAGAATTGCCTTGTTAATAACAGCTACTGCCTCACTCCATTGGCCACTTTCTTTTACATAGGTTTCAAAATCTCCATACATACGAATACTTATACTTTTCCCTGAATCGGGGCCACCAGTAATTAGCGGATTATAGGTATCGGGATCTTTCATGCCTAAAAACTCGTACGTAAAATCAACCAATGGCCCGGTATATTTGCCCACCACCCCATCGAGAAGTCCAAATAAAGACGTTTTCTGCCGCCGCTTCTCTTCTGTGTCTGCCCCAATATCATAATACTCAAGCCCTCCTACAATTCCACGCCCAACCTCTTTTTTGTTTCTTCTAAATCCTTTCCCGTCGTCTTTATTGTCCCCATTATCTCCATAATAAATTTCTTTGAGATGACCCACATAATCGTGCATTACTGAAAGAACATTTTCATTAGTTATAGTTAGACCGTGTTGCTGTGCCTGCTTCATAAAGAGTGTATAGAGCATTTTACCGGCACGAAGCGTATCAGGGTCTACACCAGGACGCTCTCTAAAAATGGATTCCATTCTTTTCTCTGGATTGTCTGGCTGGACAGCTGTATGCTTTTCGGTTTCTAGAAACTTTTGCAACTCGGTTAGGGTTTTGCGCAAAGTAACATGATCGCCCTGTACTGCACGATCTATCTTAAACCCGTACTCGGCAATTTTATTGCGTTCTGCCATAACGTGATTTTCAAGAAGAAGTTCGCCTTCGAGCAAATTCTGCTGAATAATGCGCGCTTTAACTTCGTTTTCCTGCAGGCTCTTCGACAGATCTCCCATCGCGGTTGTATAGACCTCCAGTTTGTCAGCGCCTTGCGGAAGAAAATGTTTCATAAAACCGTCTGTTTGATCCTTTTCAAGATTGCTGGTAAAAAGATGGGTCATTATGCGCGTGCGCCATACTTCTAGAAACGTATCATCTTTTTGATGGGTAAATCTCCGAACATCGGGACGCATCGTAAATAAACTCGGATACATTTCATACATCATAAACATGACGTATTCTTTAATATCCTTTTTCTCTTCAGTAACAAGTTCGTCCGTATCTTTAACATCTTTCCCGTATTTTTGTTTCAAATAAGCCTTATAGAGGTTGTCAAACAGCGGATCTGTTTTTGCTGCCAAGACCATTTTGTCTGCCATAAGTTGTGCTGTACGAGGACCTATTTGAAAACACATATCTATAAGATCGTAAGGATTAAAAGGGAGTTTTTTTTCTGCAAGATACTTCTCGTACTTTGAAAGTACTACTTGGAGCTGGATAGCTTCGTCTCGCCAACTACCACGCTCTGCAAAACCAAGAAAAGGAAAAAACTGCATAAACCGATGTACCATACCCCATTTGCCTTTTTGTCGCTGTTCTAAGATTTTATCATCCATACCATCTATGAATGTTGCTTTCTCCGTTTCGTGATTTGCAAGTATTTCAAGTGGGTCGGTGTCGAATTCTTTTGACAACGTCCAATGAAAACGCTCCCATAGTTGATACATAAACTTCTCTACGCCTTTTTCTGGTTTCTTATCGTCGTCTACACCATAGGCGCCAGCAAACAAAAGGTGTTGAATTTTCTGCCCAAGTCCTTGGTCTGCCCACAATCCAAAAAAAACAGGATTTATTTTTTGGAAAAGCGCGCGAAACGGTTCGTCAAAATAAGTACTATCTATTTTTCTTCGAATATTTTGTGGATCTCGTTTAAACCGTGAATAAAATTCGGTTTGTTTTTGACACAGATAAATTTCTTGTTTAACTTTTCCATTTTCTCGTTTTCCTTTATTAACATAATCGTCAGTTTTCACAATTTCTTCTTCAGATTTTTTCCATGCTGCTTCCATTTTTGCGAGCACCTCTGGGAGCTTGTCTACTTTCATATTAACCGGAGGTAAATAACGAGCAAGCTGGGGCATAATATCTCCAATTCCTCCCCACATAAGCATTTCGGCAAGCGCACCATACACAGCGGCATAGTTTTCTTCTATGCCCTCCTCGTTATAAAGTGCTTGGAGGGCCCGATACATTTCAAGGTCCTGCGGTGTGGCGCCACTTGATTCGTCTGGAAAAAAGAAAGAGGTACGCATTTGACCATCTGCCATAGCAGCTGCAAGCCGAAACGAATTTATACGGCGCGTCATAGACGCAATAATAATATCGGATTCTGACGTAAGCATAGAAAGCACTGCGTTTGTAACATCGCGCGCAATACCTGCAACATCGTCTGTTTTCCCAAGACGTAAGTTTTTTTTGAATTCGGTACTCCTCCGAACTAAATCGACTAGGCTCTTGAGCCTGCTGTCAAATACTTCCATGAGGTCTGCCATAGTTTGAGAATTTGGATCGGTACCCTCAAGGCGATAATACATAGCTCCTCGTTCGGTTACTGCACTCGTAATTTGTTCGCGGGTTGATGCAGAAGAAACACGAATAATACTTGCGTTACCTTCTCTAATTTTACTTCCTAAAAACGTAAACTCTGTCTGGGTGAACCGTTTTGCCCGAACTACTTCTTGCATTCGTGACATTATCTGTTGGTACCCTTGTGGTAAACTACTTCCCTTAATATTATAACTTGCTTCATTTATGTATAAGCGTTTAATTCCCGATAATATTTTTGCTTCAAAATCTCCATAATCTACCCTATGCTCGCCATCTTGAATAAGATTGTTCATTGTTTTTTCGTATTTAGTTTTGTCGTGTTCCTGCACTCCATGCTCAAGGTGTGATTTATACATAAAACGAGAAAAGATATCCCACGCATCACGCTCATGGCTTTCTATAAACATAAAAGACAGAAGTGATTTATCGTACTCATTTTGATTAGGAAAGTAATCGGACAAGTTGTATTGTTGCCGCCCCATAGCACCGAAATATGATTTTCCCTTTTTCCCGCCTCCATACAGGTCCCAACTTCGTGCTGACGCTTGTTTTACTTCTATAGTTTCTTTAAAACTATTAAAGTAACGATGCCATATTTCCTGAAGTTCTACTGGCAACTCGTGACCAGATTTTGTCATCATTTGTTCGTAATCAGCGAGAATTGAACCCCACGTTGGTGGTTTGTCTTTTTTTCCCATATCAAATACCTTTTGAATATCCAGCTCAAGATAGTCGTACAAAACCCTCCGGGCTTCTATTGTATTTGTGGGATAATGTTCTTTAACCGCGATCTCAAATTCTCCATAGAGCTTGATGAAACTTCTCATTTCTTCGTCTCCTTCACGCTCGCCCTGATCTCCTCCAAGCTCAGGATTGGACATTTTAATAACTTCGGACATCTCCTCAACTTCTGTGTCTGTAAGGTAATTCTTCTTTTTTAGGATATTTAGAATTACATTGAATTCTCTTAGATCGTCTCTATTGGCACCTGCCACTATAGTGGCATGCGCCAGCAAATCTTGGATAAGTAATGCTACAAATGGCTTTGCGGTTGCGGCGTCTATTTGCGCTTCGTTAATAAATATTTCTTCAAAAAGTTCCCATTTTTTTATTTCGTCACTTGCATATCTTGTTACAAACCCGTTATATTCTCCCACCTGACAGACAAACCGCGCAAACGGGAGCGCAGTATCCTTCGTTAATTGTTGTTGCCCCTGGTTGAGAAATTGAAAAAATGTTTCACTTTGTTGTGCAGATTCTTGAAATATTCGAGTAGTTGCAGCTTTAACCGTATCTATAACTGCAGAAATGTTTGTGCCTCCATTTAATTTGATTGAATTATGAATGTCCTTTAATTCGATTTTTTTCTTTTCTGCAAATTGAGCACGTTCCCTTTTTTCTGTCTCTTGATTTTCTTCTGTAAGATAATTTACAGCCGTACTTTGTTTTGCAGGATCTATTTTTTCTTTCACCGCAGTTACCAGTTCTCCCACCCTCTTTTTCATTTTATCTACAAATGACTCGGTGTCTTGACCTGTTGAACCTGTTTCTGGTGCATTTACCATGTGTTTAGTCTAGCAGAAAACTGATAAGAGGAAAAGAAGATACGGAGAAGGGGGTATTGCAGAACAACTGTGAATGATTCACAAGTAGTTTTGTAATAGGAAATAGTATAGCACAAAATATGCTATAGGTCAAACTACAAGTGGGGGCTTTTTATTCATTTGGAGCGCCTGGACAATGCCAAAGAGGGTAAAGATATTCCAATAAAGAGCGAGACCTATGGGGAAATTAAAGGACATCCACCCGAGCATTAAGGGAAAAAGGATCATCATTTCTTTTTGCATGATGGACTGAAAGTCGGGCCCTTTGCTTTCCTCTTTTTTTCCGTCTTTGTTTTTGACTTCTAACTTTTGACTTTTGACTTCCTCTTTCTTCGGCATACTCTTTGATGTAAGGTACGACTGCCACAACTGGAGAAGGGCAGTAATAACGGGAATAGTTAAATACCACCAGCCGAGCGTTTTCCACTGGCTGGGCATTTTTACCAAATCGAACATAAAAAATTGGGTATCGAAAGAGGTAATTTTTAAGAAAGGAAAATATAACGTTTCATTGAGGAGCGCGATTACTTTTACAATAGTTGTTCCGTTTGTAATAACCACTTTGGAAAGAGCTGTATAGAGACCAATAAACACGGGTATTTGAATAATAAAAACCAAACACCCGATGCCGGGATTAATATTGTGCTCTTTGTAAAGTGCCGCTTGTGCTTGCTGCAATTTTGCATTGTCGCCTTTGTGTTTGACTTGGAGTTTTGAAATGTGGGGTTGGAGGTCTTGCATTTTTTTGGACTGTGACATTTGATGAGCAAGGAGGGGATGAATAATAAGACGAATGGTTGAGGTAACTGCAATAATAGAAAATCCAAGCGCGCCGGGAATACCCAGTTTTGAAAAGAGTTGGTAGAACGCGACCAAAATATTAATTACCGGGTGCACTAAAACGATATCGAAAATATTCATAGAAGGGAATTATAGCATACCAAAGTTGTTCTACTGAGAACACTTTGAGGTCAAGATTACTTCTCCTCGATTTTGTGCAATTGTTTGTATAAGATAGTCAACTTGTGCCCACATATCTCCTTCTGGTTTTTGATCGGGAGCGTATTTATACTGATAGCATTGACCATTTGACCTTTTTCTTCCCAATATCACCGGTGTTTTTGAAATACTTTCTTTTGAACGGCAACAATATGATTTAACGGCACTAACCATACAGCCGTCGTCTGGATCTGGGAGATAGCCAGATGAACAGCCACTTTCTTTTGTTTTATCCATACAATAATCTTGTGATAAATTATACCCAGGAGCATCAAAGGGACCGCTTGATTTACAATCTACATACCGCGTTGATTCAGTTTCATTCAATGATTCGTTTTCTAAGCCTTGTTGCCCAATGGTGGCATAGATATCTTCTGTTCCTTCTGCGCGGCTATTTGATTTAAATTTTGTATTTTGTAAAACGCCGAAAGCGACTGACCCGCCAATAATAGCAAGGAGAAGTGCGGCGACCATAATTTTTGATTTCATATCTAAGGTATGTAAAATGAGCTTGAGTTTGTTCTTAAAAGAAACACCTTTTCGTTTTGATTTTGAAGATTTCTGTGGTGCCATGGAATTCATACTATATATAATGGTAGGCAATTGCAATAACAAAATTATTTCCCCTTGCAAAGTATTTTGAGGTGTGGCATAATTCAACTTCACCAATGATTATGTTTTCAAAACATATCTAACTCGGGAAGGATGGATCGCCGCATTCTTGGCTTTCCAAAAAAACCCTGATCAACAAAGCAAAGCCCAAAGGGGCTATAGCTCAACTGGTAGAGCGTTCGGTTTGCATCCGAAAGGTTGAGGGTTCGAGTCCCTTTAGCTCCACCAGTGGTGTTTTGTTGGCTTATGGGTAGTAGTTAGTCACCGCTCGCTACTACCCACGAGCCGATATATTTTGCACTTTAACAGGTTATTTTCTAAACGACATTTCGTAAGTAATTTTAAACATCTTAAATTTGTAATTTTGTTAGTAGTAAGAAACAGACTCTGTATATTAGGATACAGGGTTTAGGGATCAACAAAGCAAACGGTGGATGCCTTGGCACTGAATGCCGATGAAGGACGTGTGCTAAACCACGAAAACGCCGGCGAGACGTTATGCAGTCATTATAAGCCGACGGTCTCCCAATGGGAAAACCCGCTCTATTTATAGGGCGTCCCGCTTTCGCAAGAAAGTGTGGATGGGAACCCGGGGAAGAGAAACATCCGAGTACCCGGAGGAAAAGAAACCTCAACAGGAATTCCGTTAGTAGCGGCGAGCGAACGCGGAGCAGCCCAAACCCCGACTTTATTGGCGGGGTGTTTCGGACTCTCGTATGCATAGTTTTTTCTATAAAAGAATGCCTCGGAATAGGCAACCATAGAGAGTGAAAGTCTCGTATTTTAAATAGAAAAGACTCTGTGAGATGTTCCAGAGTACCACGGTGCACGGAAACGCTGTGGGAAGATGGCCGGGCCACCGGCAAAGGCTAAATACATTCAGTGACCGATAGTGAACGAGTACCGCGAGGGAAAGGTGAAAAGCACCCCGGAAGGGGAATGAAATAGTACCTGAAACCGTTTGCTAACAATCAGTCAGAGTCCTGCCACGCGCGGGATGATGGCGTGCCTATTGAAGAATGAGCTAGTGAGTTTCCGTGTCTCTCTGAGTCTAACCCCGCAAACGGGGGGAGGCGGAGCGAAAGCGATTGGTTTGAATAGAGCCATTTAAGAGAGCGCGGCAGACCCGAAACCAGGTGAGCTAACCATGAGCAGGGTGAAGTTTTGACTAACGTCTAATGGAAGCCCGAACCCGTTGTCGGTGAAAAGACATTGGATGACTTGTGGTTAGGGGTAATATGCCAATCGAACCTGGAGATAGCTGGTTCTCCTCGAAATACGTATAGGCATAGCGTCATGTGTTAAGAAGTGGGGGTAGAGCTACTGAATGATGGGCGGGGCATTTATGTCACGTTTATCAATTAAACTCCGAATACCACTTTGTACTACATGGCAGTCAGTCCGACTTGGATAAGCAAGCCTGGACAAAAGGGAAACAGCCCAGACTTCCGTCTAAGGCCTTCAAATGAATACTGAGTGGGAAAGGAAGTGGAAACTCTATGACAGTCGGGAGGTTGGCTCAGAAGCAGCCATCCTTTAAAGAGTGCGTAACAGCTCACCGAAGAAGAGTTTCTGCGCCGAAAACGAACGAGGCTAAGTATTCTGCCGAAGACGAAGATTCTTTAGTTTTATTACTAAGGTTTGGTAGAGGAGCGTTCCAATTGCGGTGAAGATTTCGACGTAAGTCGGGTTGGAGCGATTGGAAGTGAGAATGCTAGCATAAGTACGCGTGATGATCTGAGTGAGAATCTCGGACACCGAAAACCCAAGGTTTCCTACGCAACGTTCGTCGACGTAGGGTAAGGCGGAACTAAGGCAAACTCACTATATTAGTGGGGTAGCACGATGTACAGCAGGTTAATATTCCTGCCCTTTCAGTTAAGTTCTATTATTTCGACGAAGGTACAACGATAGATCATGACCATCGATCATGTTGTGTTCCGTGCAGCAATGCAGGGATAATTCTGTCGCAAGACGGAAAAATCTATCGCCAGACTTCCGAGAAAAGAAATAGTAGTTATATTTTCTGAAATCCGTACCGCAATCTGACACAAGTGGGTTACGAGTAGTCTCGTAAGGTGAGCGGATGACGGTAGTTCAAGGAACTAGGCAAAAAAGCTAGGCGTAACTTCGGGAGATGCCTTTCCTTTCACTTCGCAAGAAGTGTTAGGATACAAAAAATGTCTGTCAACCGACTGTTTAACTAAAACACAGGTCCTTGCAAACCCCCATAGGGGACGTATAAGGGCTGAAACCTGACCAGTATCGGTAAGTCAAGTGCTGGAAGTGACCCCATTGGCGCAAGTCGATGGGTAAGCTCCT
>CAYHPU010000025.1:0-11472 GCA_964358525.1 uncultured Gammaproteobacteria bacterium | reverse complement strand
TTGAAGGCACCGTTCTTCGCATAAATAAGCTTATTGGGCAGCTCAAGGGTATTCAGAAAATGGTTGCAGAAAAGCGCGATTGTAGTGCGGTACTCTTGCAAATTGGTGCTATAAAGGCCGCGGTAAATAACCTTGGCCTTGAGATTGCAAAAAGCGCTATTTGTGATATGCTGCCGGAGAAATCGCACGAGGAAATGAGTCGGGTGTTAAAAGAGGTGGGGAGGATGTAATTACTAGTTGATAGTTAGTAGCTACTAGTTAATAGCTAGGAGAGAATTAGATTATTATCTGATTTTAACTATCAACTACTAACTATTAGCTATATGGATAATGTAATTATTGTCGGCGGCGGACCAGCGGGTTACTCGGCGGCCATTTATTTGGCTCGTGCCGGCTTATCTCCGCTTGTCGTTGAAGGAACAACAGGCGGTGGGCAGCTCGCGCAAACAACCGAGGTTGAAAATTACCCGGGCTTTCCGGATGGCATTATGGGGCCAGAACTTATTATGAACTTTCGGAAGCAAGCGGAAAGATTTGACACACGATTCGTAACTGAGAACGTGTCAAAAGTAACCGCCAACCCGCTTCGCGAGGCGAGCAGTCAGACTCCAGCAAACAACAATAGAAAATCAGAAAACCCCTCCTTAATCCTCCCCTCCAAGGGGAGGTCAGAATCCTACTCATCATCCTCGCCTCCCCTATTAGGGGAGGGCAGGGTGGGGTTGGGGTTTAACATTCAAACCACAAATGGCAAAGTATATGAATCAAAATCTGTTCTTATTGCCACTGGCGCGGACGCCATGTGGCTTGGTCTTCCGTCCGAACAACGTCTTCGTGGTAAGGGTGTTTCGGCGTGCGCTACCTGCGACGGATTCTTCTTTAGGAATAAAATTGTAGCGGTTGTTGGAGGTGGAGATACGGCGCTTGAAGAGGCGCTTACCTTAACAAAATTCGCCACGAAGGTGTACCTTATTCATCGCCGAAACGAGTTTCGCGCGTCAAAGATTATGGTTGAACGAGCACAGCAAAATCCGAAGATAGAGATCATTTTTAACGCCGAAGTGGTGGAGGTGATGGGAGAGAATAAAGTGGAAGGGCTACAAATAAAAAAAATTGCTCCATTGCTAAATGGTTATATTGCTACTAAAAACAATATAACAATTGAACAATTTAACAATGAAACAATAAAGTTAGACGGTCTTTTCGTTGCCATTGGCCACAAGCCGGCAACGGGGTTTTTGGACGGCTCGGGAGTCTTACTTGATCAAAAGGGTTATGTTATCACCAGCGAAAGTGAAGCTCTAAAAATTGCTAAATTGCTAAATGGCCAAATTGTTAAAAACAATAGAGCAATCGAACAATTTAACAATGAAACAATAAAACAATATAACCTTGACTATCAGTACGCCACATCGGTTTCGGGCATTTTTGCCGCTGGAGATTGTGTAGACCACGTATACCGCCAGGCAGGCACGGCGGTGGGAATGGGAATAGCAGCGGCGCTGGAAATTCAAAATTTTCTGGAAGAAAATTCTGAGGAATAGCTACTAGTTAATAGTTGATAGTTAAGATAATACAAAAAAAGATTATGAGCAAAAGTTTTTTTGACTTGTTTATATGGAAAAGGGCACATTCGTTTGTATTAAAGCTATATAAAATTACCCACTCTTTTCCAAAAGAGGAAACCTACGGTATTATAAGTCAAATGCGCAGAGCAGGTGTATCTATAAGTTCTAATATCGCAGAAGGTTTTTCTCGTTTCGGAAAGAAGGAGAAAGTGCAATTTCTTTATATGTCTTTAGGGTCTGTTACCGAGTGTCAAAATCTTATATTTATTTCACGAGATTTAGCCTACATTACAAGTGATTTGTTTACTCAACTAATGGATGATAGTATTGAGATTGCCAAACTGATTAATAGTTCAATTACAAGTTTTAAAGCCGCAGTAAGGAAATAGTTTTTTTCTATTTCTTAACTATTAGCTATTAACTATTAACTAAAAATATATGAATCAAATGCTCGCAAGTGCTCAAGGTCTTATTAGAAAAACTGCAGCAAAAATTGGTCTGCCGGAAGATGTTACTGAAAAACTGGTGCAACCGGACCGGATTCTTGAAGTAAAGCTCCCCGTAAAGATGAAGAATGGAAAGATCAGAACCTTTACCGGATATCGAAGCCAGCACAGCAATACGCTCGGTCCCTACAAAGGGGGGATCCGCTATCACCAGGACGTTTCACGAGAAGAGGTAATAGCGTTATCTGCCCTTATGAGTTTAAAGTGTGCCGTCGCTGGCTTGCCTTATGGCGGTGGGAAAGGTGGCATCATTGTAAATCCAAAAGATTTAACTATCGAAGAATTAGAATCACTCTCTCGTGCGTACGCACGTGCAATTTCCCCCATAATAGGGGCGTGGAGAGACGTTCCTGCGCCAGACGTAAATACGACTCCTCAAATAATGGCATGGATGCTCGACGAGTAAGAGAAACAAACAGGAGATAAAAGTCCGGCTACATTTACGGGCAAACCGGTAGCGCTCGGCGGGTCGCTCGGTCGGACAGAAGCAACGGGGCGGGGAGGAGTTATTGTTTTGCGTGCGTTACTCTCAAAACTAAAAATGTCATCCTCGGGCTTGACCCGGGGATCTAAAGAATCAAAGATGGATTCCCGCCTTCCTGCCTCGCGGCAAGGCGGGCGCGGGAATGACAATGGGGGCGGGAATGACAAAGAGACTCGCAATGACATCGGGTCAACGATTGCGGTGCAGGGTTTTGGCAATGTTGGCTACTACTTTGCAGAGATAGCGTCAGAACTTGGGTTTAAAATTGTGGCGGTGTCAGATAGTAAAGGAGGAATTACGTTGTCATCCTCGCGAACGCGGGGATCCAACGACAGCCTTAATCCGAAACTAATCTTCAAATGTAAACAGGAGAAGGGAACGCTCGCAGGGTGTTACTGTGCCGGAGGAGTGTGTGACGCTTCGGGCGGTCAATTAATAACAAACGAAGAACTCCTTGAACTTCCGGTAGATATTCTGGTTCCCGCGGCGCTTGAAAATGTAATTACCGCTCAAAATGCGCACAAAATAAAAGCCAAAATAATTATCGAAATGGCAAATGGGCCAATATCCGAAGATGCCTACCCAATTCTAGACAAAATGGGCGTTATCGTAATTCCCGACGTTCTGGCGAATTCCGGCGGCGTTACCGTTTCATATTTTGAATGGGTGCAAAGCCTAGCTGGCTACTGGTGGACTGAAGAAGAAGTAAACCAAAAACTAGAGAAACAACTACAAACGGCGTTTGAAGCTGTGTGGAGTGAATCGCTAAAGCTAAAATGCAACCTCAAAGAAGCGGCGTTTGCCGTTGCTATAAGAAGAATAGCGGGATAGGTTGGGGTAAGGGTTAGGTAGTCGGATTGTCATCCTGAGTGCCCTTTGTACTCAAAGCGGACGAAGGATCCTACCTTATGTTCTTTCCTAAATCATTCCATATCGGATTATTTTCGCTTATTAAGTTTTCTTTTTTCTCTCTGGTCCATCCTTTTATTTTTTTCTCCCATCCGATTGCCTCATTTACATTAGAGGTTCAAATATTTACATTGCTTGGGCGGACACGGGGGTCCGCCCCTACGGTAGGGGTCCGTCGCTTTCGCTCCGCCCGTGTCGACCCGAACTATATTTCGTTTGCGTCGGGGAGGATGTCAGTTGTAGGATTCTTCTGCCCCAATGATCCGCCAGCTGGCGGACATTGGGGCATCAGAATGACAATTTAACCTATCTCAAATAGTCCGAAGGATTTAGTAAAACGCCATTTTGCCGTACCTCGAAGTGTAAATGGGTACCGGTAGAACGGCCCGTATTTCCCATAATACCAAGCGTTTCCCCCTTTCCAATGTTCTGGCCAACAGAAACAGAATAGCTCGACAAATGTCCATACAATGTTTGGAATCCGTTGCTGTGATTAATAATTACATGGCACCCATATCCCCAATTAATACAACCGGCAAAAGAGACGGTTCCACTGTCAGCTGCAATTACCGGAGGAGACGACGGGTTAGCTATATCAAGCGCCATATGGTACCAAATGGGGTATTGAGTAACGGTTCCTGTTGTTGGCCAAATAAAACTCCCCGAACCTCCTTGTCCTGCAAAGTATTGTTGGTAACTAGGTCGAATTAATGGGGCTTCTTCCGGTGGAGCTCCGTCCGGTACAAACAAAATCTGGCCGGTCGCCAAAGCAAACGTATCTTGATCTACAAAATCGTTGAACGGAAAGTTTACAATCTTTTGTGCATCTGTTCCATACTTTTTTGCAATCGTATATACATTATCTCCACTTTCAACTTTATGAACAATACCAGTGACTGGGGGAATTTTCAATTGCTTCCCTACTCCGAGCGTATCATTTTTAAGTTCATTTGCCCATTTAAGTGTATTGACCGTAACGTCAAATTTCTTGGCGATAGCAAGAAGCGTATCTCCTTCTTTAATAGTATAATATTCAATACGATCGCGTGGTTTTCGTGAAATACGCGTTGTTATAAAATCACTCGTTCCGCCTAGCGAATATATAGATACAACGGGGCTTGTTTTTTGGGAAGCCGAATTCAAATTACTTCCGAGAAGGGGGTTGTTTTCGGCAATTATGGGGCCCGCAACCCAAATGGTCACCACGAACAACAAGAATGATGCATTCAGAAATGAGCTCTGATATTTTCCCCGTTTGGCAATAAGAAGCGCCACAATAAGAGACTTCCCGTATTCAAACGTGTGGGCATAGAGTAGTGTTTTTTTCCGCACATATGAAAACAAAAACAGAATAAACGTTTTCACTTCTTCCCGCAGGGGGGTGGTTTTGAACATACGTACTATTATATAGAATCTGCTGGGTAAAGGTAAGGGCAAAGCAGTTGGCCAATTATTGAGTCGGTGGTTCGTTATCTTTCGGGAGCTTTATTTGAGGTGTCACCGAAGCGGCTGGTGCCGGGACGGATAACGTTTCCGGTTTCAGCTGTTTTTCGGTTGTTTTGGCTTCTTCTTTCGGGAGCATTGCTTTAAACTCTTCGAGTTCCTTCTTCGCTTTCTTGTAATCGTCGGTCTTTGAATCTACCAACTTTACTGCGGCTTCCATAGAGTTTACCGCTTTTAAGTAATCTTTCTTTTGGAATAATGCCCACGAAAGGTTGTACATAAAGTTCGGGATATTCGGTTTTAGTGCCGCCGCTTGTTCAAAGAATCGAATGGATTCATCATAATTTCCGAGTACGTAATAGATGGAACCAAGATTAAAATAATAGTTTGGATTATTCGGGTCCAAAGCCAACGATCGCTGGTAAGAAGAAATTGCCCATGCATCGGCGCCTTGCGCAAGAAGTAGTACGTTGCGGTACACTTCTCCCAAATTTGCCCAATACGTTGCTTTCTTATTATTCAAAGTGACCAGTGTTTTTGCTTCAGAAATAGCTTGTTGAACGAGCGTTGCAATAGTCTGTTTTTCGGTGTCAGACAGTTTCAATTTCTGGCTCATATTGTTTGCAATTAAGAGATTTGTTTTACTGAACGAAAAGCGTACTTTTTCACTATAGGGGTTATCTATGCTTGCTTGGCGTTGAAGGTCGTACACAAGCTGTGCCTTATCTTCTTGTGCCCGCACAAACGACATTCCCAAGTTATATTCAGATGAAGCGTAGCGGAAAAAGAAATATCCAGATGCCCCGAGTAGTGCAACAACTATTCCACCGAGTACGTACGCAACCACGTCGGCACCTTTTAAATCGAGCTCACGAACTTTGTAGGTTGTTCTATATAAGTAGAGCGCGAGGAAAAGGACAAAGAACACGTTGAATGAAAGAGGGAAGAGAACAAACCATACCACGAGAACGGCAAACGCAAGGAGCGCTTTTGCTTTTTTCATAGCGGCAAACAAGTGGTAGAAAATAAGACCAAGGCCAATAAGACCAAGCATCCCTGTTTCGGTAAACACCTGGAGAAGGGCGCTGTGGCTATATTCCATCGTAATATTCCAGAGCGCTGCGAGTCCATTATAGTCAACAGGCTTACTAACAGTGAACAATGTGCTGAAGTTTGCGGGACCAACACCAAAGATAATGGTTTTAATGTTCTTTATTCCTTCAACCGTTACCTGCCACGAGTATGAATACGGCAAGAATGTTGGCTGTATATATTTAATAAGTGTAAAGACGCCCAAAATAATAACGGGAACCGAAAAAAGTATGGTTGATTGCAAAACAAAGCGCTCTTTAAAGTTAAGCTCTTTGTGAAGCGTTCGAATACTATCTATAGAAAGCGCGAGGAAAAACGCTGCATAAAAAACCAAGTCAATAAGGTTACCGAGCGGGGTAAATGCCTTGTTATTCATGAACGCAAACGTGGCGGGAAGAAATTTGAAAAGGGACGCGTAGGACAAGATAAGTGAAACAAATAGTACAAAGAGCGCAGAAACACTCGCATAAAGCACTACTTTTTTATTCTGTGGCAAGAGGAAAAAGGAAAGCGCAAGCAGTAAAACAGGAAGTGCCCCGCGATTTCCGTCAACAAGTGCCTCCATTTTATTTGGTGCAACAAGGATTATTGAAACAAGGTAGGCAACAACCAGTAAATAAACGGGGGTATCAAACGCAGAAGCATGAAGTTCTGCTTTTTTCTTTATCATAAATTTCACGGTGTGGTACACGACCATAGAAACAACGAGCGTCGCAAGTACTATCATCTTCGGTGTTTCAAATGCACTTGGAAAAAAAGGAAAAAAAGTTAACGGTACTGCAAAGTACGTGAGGAATAAAAGTACGTTTTCAATAATCATATTTTCATTCTAAAGACATATAAATAAAATGCAAGTACATATTTTGACTTGGTAAATAGGTAAGGGTTAGGCGGTTGGCCATGGGAAATAGGCATGGGCTAGGGTTAGGCGGTTGGCCTAGAACAGTTTTATCGAGTGAATTTGGTCCAGACTTCTTTTAAACGGTAGATTTGTCTTCCTGCTATTTCATAGATATCGATAAGTTTAGTGCATTCTGACGTGTTGCAAGCATATAGGTCTCTTACTTGTTCTAAGCTAACGATTGTTTCATTGCATTCCGCAAGAGTATCGTCTAGATATTTTTGGAAACCTGCACGCTGATGTCGTTTAGCATACCCCTCAGCAATAAGTCGAGGGATTGCCTGACTAGATCTGTTTAATTGGTCATATAAATTAAATTTTTCTCGGTCTGGTAATAAAGGAAGTATATTTACGTGAACTCGCAAACAAGCATTATATGTATTTTTATACACGTCTAAATCCCTAAATGAAATTATTTTCTTTTTAGTGTCCATATTTTTACTTAGCCCTAACCCTTACCAACTTCCTTGTCCAATTGCTTTACCTTAACCCTAGCCCAAGTTAACTAATTCAGCTTCAACCCATTCATTTTCACGCTATTAAACCGAAACGCGCCTTGTTGCAAGGTAACCATACTCGTGGTGCACCACTTGGAATATTCGGTGGGCGTCCCGTTTTTGTACGAGCGCACGCGGTATTGGTACGTGTGGGTAAGTGCGACCGCAGTGTCCTGATGTGTTACACTGTCTGCCGCTTTGGTAATCAGTGCCACAAACCCAGCACTGTCGGTATTCTTTTCTATTTCATAGCCGTTTTCATCGGGTGGGGTATTCGTCCAATTAATGTTGAGATACGAGTCATTTAGTGCCTCTTGGATAGTACAACTTGCCGGTCGGAGCACTTGTGCTTTAGTAACCAATTCATATGGTGCGCTTTGAGTAGCGCTCCACGTGTTGCTTCCGCCGGGGTCTATGGCATAGGTTTTCCAGTAATAATAGGTATCGAAGGCGAGTGCCGTTACTACTGTGTAGCTTGCTGTTGTACCGCTTGTATATGCCGTTCCACTTTGTGCATTTTGTCCGCTCCAGCCCGTCTGAGATAATGTTTCGTCAAATGTTTGACATCCGGCGGTCATTAAATCGTTCGTACAAAGTACTATTTTATACCGAATATAGTCGCCGTCACCATCGGTTGTTGTTGTTTGTAAAACAGGGAGCAGAGGAACGCTTGTTGCGCCGTTTATGGGAGAGTTTAATGTTGGTGTTGTTGGCGGACCACTGGTGGTAAATTTACTAGGAAGTAACAACATATCGCTCCACGCATTACTTCCGCCCGGGTCTATTGCATACGAGTACCACCAGTAACTGGTGCCTGCCGTCAGTGGCGTTTGAACGGTATACGTTGCCGTTGTCACACTCGTATACGCCGTATTGCTTTGCGTATTTTGGCCGCTCCAACCGGTTTGGGAAACAGTTTGGTCTATTACTTGGC
Organism: uncultured Gammaproteobacteria bacterium; assembly: GCA_964358525.1. GTDB lineage: Bacteria > Patescibacteriota > Microgenomatia > UBA1406 > UBA1406 > CAYHPU01. Next base: position 3,138 of record CAYHPU010000025.1, on the reverse strand, counting down.
ATCCGGCGGCGAGGGACATTGTTGCGTCTTCACAGAGGACAATTTTATAACGTAGATAATCATTATCCGAATCGGTTGAAACAAGCGTGAAACTAGGGGAGAGGGCAACGCCCGTAACATTATTCACCGGTGCACTTTGTGTTGTTTTATTGGGGCGGTTACTAGTGGTAAACGAATAGGGAGCTGCTTGTGTGCTACTCCACGTATCGGTTCCCGCGGGGTCTTTTACATAACTTCTCCAATAATAGGTGGTGCCCGAGGTAAGAAGTGTTGGAGTCGTGTATGTTGCTTGGGTGCCGCTGGTATAGGCGGTATTACTTTGGGTATTTTGTCCGCTCCAATTGGTCTGACTTGCCGTTTGGTCAAACACTTGACAATTTTGTGTCATTCCTACGTTGGTGCAAAAATCAATTTTATATCGTAAGTAATCGCTATCGGCGTCGGTTGATGAAGTTATGAGGGGAATACTTATTAATGGCCGGCCAGTAGCGCCATCTCCAGGGGAATTTAGTACCGGCGTGCCTGGAATTTGGTTTAGATTGAGTGACCAGTCTAAGAGTTCTGGCGATGTGCCGCTCGTATAATTAAAAGTACTGACAAAATACAGAATAGGGTAGGTAGATGTTGAGAGTAATAAATTTTTAGTAGACGGAGAAAACCCCGCAGCATTTCCGGTCAAAGCACTATCGGGTACTATCGTTGGCGTTCCCGAAACGTCGTAATAGACGCGGAATAATACGGTGCCGCTATTGTCGTTTCCACTAAAAACTGCTGTTTTCCACCGTTGTGCGGCGCTGTATAAAATAGAGGAATAAATAGGAGGTGTTCTAATTTGGTTTAGCTGCGCATTTGCTTCTATCTTGTCGAATTTCAGTGCGAAGGTTGGTCCGCTGTCTAGTGCTCTAAAAGCTAAATAATAGATATCATCTTTTGCCGTAGAAGAAATACTGCTCAGATCCCACGTTTTCTGTTCCCACGTATTTGCGCTACTTATTGTAAAGTTGAAAGTTTGTTCGTTCGAAGCCGTCTCTCCCATTTCAAAGCGCGCATAGGCGCCGGCGCGGGTAGACTTTACCCAGAAGGAAAGAGACGTGGAGCTTCCTAAGTTGAGCGGAGAACCGAGTGTGCGGGTAAGCGTTGGGTTTGAAACTGCCGCAATAGTTCCCACAGAAGGCGTTGGCGATGTGCCACTACAGGTACCTGCATTGTTTTCACACCGGATGCGTCCGCTTCCACCATTTCCTCCGGTATAACCCATGTAACTCGATCCTCCGGTTCCACCACTTGAAGTAACGAGGCTTGAACCAAGAGATGTTGTATGTGCTTCGAGACGGATAGATCCTCCGGCGCCTCCTCCACCCCCTCCTCTTCCACCATTTCCACCGTTTTGACCATTTGCCGCAATTGCGGTAGTTACATTTAATACATTTGCTCGTATGACAATAATGCCACCCCCGCCACCACCATGATTGGCAGTAGCCTCAGATCCAACACCTCCTCCCGCGCCTCCCGATCCAAAATACAGTTTTGTTAAGTTTGCAATGCCGTATGTTCCACCTCCACCACCACCTCCACCATAACTGTTACCAACACCCCCGTCTCCAGCCGTACCGTATCCGGCGCCACCACCTCCACCCGGGTGGCCCGGGGCAAAGTTACTGTTTCCTCCGTCGTATCCACCTCCTTGGCCATAATCCCACGGACCTCCGTCTCCACCTCCACCACCACCGGCGCCTCCACTTCCCGCGCCACCTCCACCACCATACCCGTTATACCCGGGTCCGCCGCCTGTTCCGGTGCCTGTGTCTCCGTTACCACCACTTGCTTGTGTTCCTCCGTTTCCTCCTCCCGTACCACACAAAGAATTTCCTCCGGAGTATCCTCGTCCGCCTCCGGTTCCGGCACTTCCATTGCCGGCGATTCCTCCATATTGGGCAATTCGTCCACAATATGTTTCTCCTTTTCGGTACCCTCCGTTTCCTGAAGCACCATTTGTTTGAGCCGTTCCATCTATTTGTACCGTGCCCGACGCAAGAAAGTACAATACTCCATATTTTGTTCCGTCCCACCCGTTTACCGTTAATGTCGCACCACTACTGACAGTAACATTGGTGTAGAGGGGGACACGCTGTACCATTATTTTTTGGGTTGTACCGTTGTAGCTATTTACGAGGTTTGAGTTGAGCGTTAAAGTATTTGTGTTTATGCCGGTAATTTTATTTTGTTCGTACATACCCACATTCGCGTATTCGCCGCTTGTGCCTTGCAAATTTATAATGAGGATTTCGTCGTTTATTGCAAGGCCGGTTGGGGTAGACGAGAGGACGACTTGGTTTTGTCCGGCGCTCGTGTTTGCGGTTACGGAAAAGCTTACAGCATCTGCCGTTCCACGGCCAGAACAGCTGCCGGTATTTAGGTTTGTGGTACCGCTACTCACCGTACACGCGCCATCTACTGGTGTGCCGACGGGGTAGAAACTGGTGGTCATGACCGTCGAACCAGTGCCTTCTTGCTTATCTCCCGTGTCTTGTGTAGATGTTATGTAGCTGCTATTTCCCGAAACCCAATTTGCAGCTGTATCGGCATTATCAACGGTAACAATAGTTGAGGTTACGGTAACTTTGTCGCTTACAGTTGATAGATTTCCTGTTAGTGTATCAACGTCAAACTGGCCGGTTTTTGTTTCAAACCACGAATTGCTTATTGCGGCTGTGTCTACCGTCAGTGAACGAATGGCGGAATACGCGCCCCACGTATTAGTGCCTGCGGGGTCTTTGCCGCGCATACGGTAAAAATAGGTGTTGCCGGTTGTTAACGCGTCTCCTGCTTGGACAGTGAATTGGACGGTTTCATTTTGGTTGAAAGGGGACGTGTCCGCAGGGGTAGTTATATTTGAAAATCCGGTGTGCACGTCGGACGTTCTCGTTGTTGCGGAGGCGAATGTAGAATCGGTACTTACTTGTACTTCGTAAATAATAGAATCGCCGTCGGCGTCGGTACTTACAAAACGAAACGAAGGCGTTGTTGCCGCTGTTTTTATTTTGTCGTGAACGTAGTTGTTATTTACCCCGGGCGCGGTTGGCGCGTTATTGCTGAAATAATCAATAGTAACCATTGAAAGGTTGGGGGAGACAGCAG
>CAYHPU010000024.1:0-11907 GCA_964358525.1 uncultured Gammaproteobacteria bacterium | reverse complement strand
TATTACGCTCGTTATTCAAGAGAACGATCGCGATGTAGGCAAATGGCAGGGAGTGTTTGATAACCTCTTCAAGTTGCATCTTATTCCTATTATCCGACTAGCGACAAAACCCGAAGGGCAGAATTGGAGAGCTCCAGCTGAAAATGAAGCGGGTGAGTGGGCAACGTTTCTAACCCGATTAACCTGGGTTACCAAAAACAGATATGTGATTTTATTTAATGAGCCAAACCACGACAACGAATGGGGAGGGCGAGTGAACCCCGAGGAATATGCACGAGTGGCTTTGTCTTTTGCACGTGCGATTAAAGAAAAAAACAGTGACTTCTACGTTATGCTCGCAGGACTTGATCAAATTGCCCCAAACATAGAACCGACGAATCTTTCTGAAGAAGAATTTATACGGAGAATGCTCTCGAGTCTTTCAAATGACGAGCTCACAGAGCTTTCAGGAAAAATAGATGGTCTTTCTTCACACAGCTATCCTAACCCAGGCTTTGTAGGAAGCGCAGACGGGTATGGAAAAGGGAGCGTGCGCGGATACCAATGGGAAAAGGAAGTGTATCGACTGAATGGATTACCAAAGGACCTACCAGTTTTTATCACAGAGACAGGATGGGATCAAAATGTCTTGGGTGAAGAGCAAACTGCTCAAAACATGAAATCCGTCTTTCAGAATATCTGGCTGAAGGATGATAATGTAGTTGCCGTGACACCATTTCTCTTAAATTATCAGGGAGATCCGTTTCTTGGTTTTTCGTGGAGGAAGCTTAATTTGCCAGATTATTATCAGATCTATAATACGATAAAAGATATCTCGAAGGTTTCAGGAATGCCAGAGCTTGAAACGAAATTTGAGCTTTTATCTGTTTTGCCAACCAAGCTTATTGTCAGTTCAGAGTATACGTTTACCTTTCGAGTGAAAAATACCGGGAGAAGCGTGTGGAGTAGCAACGAGGGGTTTGCTTTTGCACTTTCGTCCGCAGATAATTTCCAGTACCATTTTGCCACAGTCACTAATGTTGAGCCACTTGAGGAGAGAAATATTGTGCTCTTTTTGAAAACGCCCGACGCGATTGGAAAACGGACGCTATACTTCAGTGCGGTAAATAACAAAATACTGGCGAGCAATACCTACGAATGGAATTTAGTAGAGCTTCCTGTTATTCCAATGACGGTACAGTATTCTCTTCTATTTTCGAGAGGTGATAAAAAGGCAGATATGCAGGTAGAACTCTATGATAAATCAGAACGACTGGTATTCAAACGAAGCACTATTTCCGGAAGTAATGGGATCGTATTTGTCCAAGACGTGAAGAATGTTGTCATTGGTGACAACTATCGAGTTGTACTACTAAAGCCTGGTTTCCTACCTCGGCAGAGTTTCGCTACGCTTAACAACAGAAATACAACAGTGCAACTAAAGTACATGCTTCCTCTTGATTGGAACCGCGACGGCGCATGGAATATTAAAGACCTCTTTTGGTTTCTCTAGTGCTCCGTCTTTGAGGGTGTCACCCTGTAGGGCGACCCCCTACAGGGTGACACCCTCACTGCTCTCACTGCTCAGTCACTACTCAAGCGTCAAGTGGGTTAAATCTTTAGGAAACGGTTTGTTGTATTTTTCGACAAAAGATTGATACGTGCTAATAGCTTGCGGGGCTAGTAACTTCCCTTGTCTGAAGAATTCCAGAATATTATTTGAGCTAAACCACTCGTTACTTATCTCACTCAAATACCATCGATAACTTGAAAACGGATAATCGATAAATGAATACCACTGAGGCTTAGTTATAACATCTGCTGGTTGCAGATCAGATGGGTTGAGGTGAATATAGCGTGATAAATGGAGTAAGTAAGTATCATGAGTAATTAATAGTGCCTTGTACGGTCTCTGAAATAACGACCCTGTACGATCATATTTTTTATTTATGTACATTGTATATTTCGTCATAAGAGCATGTACAAAATGTGAAATTGTATTTTTATCATGTTGACGGACTAGTAAGTGAAAATGATTCGGCATCAAGCAGAAACAAATCACAGTCATCTCCCGATAGTAATTCTCCAATAATTGTGGGTGGGGATTATCCTGAGACCTCAGTAAATCTCTAACTGTATTAGTCGAACTCAAGTATATCTTAAGAAGATATATGAAGAAAATATAGTCTTGCACTGAAAAAAATACTACCTGTTTATTTATTCCACGGTTATAGATATGGTAGTAACCGTTATCTACGTAGCTTTTGATAGTATTTTTGCCTGGCATATTTCTTTGAGGGTTGCACCCTTAAGGGTGACACCCTCACGGGGAATTGTCAACGGTTTATACACCGCAAATAGTAGGCAACATGTTGTTACAGAAGGACTATTTGGCCGCTAGCTCATTTGAAAGCCGAGATTAGGTACCGATACGAAAATAATTTCAGGAGCGGAAAATTTCCGAAGTAATAATTGATTTTTTGCAGTAACGGCAATTTGTTGAAAAATGGAGGAGGTAGCAAACCGTGTCCGTCGATATTAATTCTCGGAAAACAATTTTCTCTAAACATTTTTCTCAATGTAAAATAATTACAAAAAATAATCCGCCACTCAACTTTCCAATCGAGGAAAAATGATATAAAAAAGAGCCATGCGGGGTTTAGAATATTTGGCTCGGAAAATAAAACATATCCCTTCTTTCTTAGAACCGTGCGTATGTCTTTTAGCTCTTCGCCTATGTGCACATGATGCAAAATGTCTGTTCCTACCACGGCATCTACCGTGTGTTGCGGCAAGCGGGTAGCAATTGACAATTTTTTATCACACCCCATCTGTTTTGCAATTTTAAGAAGTCGCTTCAAAGAAGGAAGGCTTATATCTACACAATGCACTGTAAATCCTGCCTGTAGCAAGGGAATGCTTAGTCTGCCATTTCCGCTCCCGAAGTCTACAACTGTTCGCACTCCCTTTCTCCTTAATTCGGTAATAATGTTTTGAGTTTCATATACTACATGCAGTGGTGGATTGAGAAGCAAATTCTCGCCATAACGATTTCCTTGTGCTTTAAAATGTTGTGCTTGTTTTTTATCTCTCATACCTTTTTAAATATTGTAACTACAGGGTGGTCGTAGACGGTGAAAGCCTCTTCGGAATTGTCGTCATTCATTTCAATCTTCCACGGACCAAATAGGAGCGCTGGATAGGAGGTAAATTCCGCAACTTTCTGAAATCGAAGCTTTTCGGCAAACAAGTCGGCATAGTATTTTGAAGCAAGCGGGTAGAGTTCAGGAACGCGGGGAATACTACCGTACAATCTATTACTTGACAGAGAAATGTAGTCAACATACTGCAATTTCTTTGTAATTAATTTCCATTTTTCCTTCGAGTCAGGAAGTTGGTACATATCAAGTGGCAGTTGTATAAATTTTTTATTTCGGGAAACCACCAAGGGTAATGGATCATCCCAATATTCCCATGCGATGGTTTTTTGATTGGGAATGTTATTATACATCCATTTCGAAGCTTGTATACGCGAGTGGGGCACCGTATAAATATGCATGAATGAAATAGTCCAGACGAATGCGGAAAGGAAAAGCAGCGTCCTTACTGTTCTATGTGAGATCGAAGACAAAAAATATCCTGCCAGAAGTGCTAAAAATGGATACAGGAATAAGAAATAGCGCATAGTTTTGGCGAATTGAAAAGACTGGTAGAAGAAAAAGGAAAGGGACCAAAAAAGTATGAGAGATACAACAATTATTCTTTTGTCATCCTGAACTCGTTTCAGGATCTTATTAAAACTGGATCCCGGATCAAGTCCGGGATGACAGAGTAGCTCGCAATGACAGAGGAACAATTTAGCAATTCCTAACAATGACAGCACTGTGAATACCGGTCCTATTCCAAACAAAATAATATTCCGAAGGGGGAACAACCCATCTTTAGAAAGCCATTGCACACTTGGCGGGTAAAACGTTTTAAGGCTGGCAAGTGCCTTCAACTGATCTAAATTCGAGAGAAATTGTTTGCTAATGTGGAAATCAAACCAATTGTTAGTCTGAAATAAGTACGGATCTGCAATTCGCAAAGTGATATATGAAACCAGTGTCATCAGAAAAAGGTAGAAGAGAGTTTTTGCTAATTGTGATTTGTAATTTGGAAATTGTTTGTGATTTGTTCCGCCAGCTGGCGGATGTAATTTGGAAATTACAAGTAGGCCAACAAGAAGTGGAAGTGTGTAAGTAAAACTAATTTTACTGGCAATTCCGAGGCCGATCATAATTCCCGTGAGTAAAGGATTTGCAAGCAACGCAAAATATACAGCCCACACAAAAAAAGTATTCACAATACTGTCTGTTGTAAAAAAGTGTGCCTGCTGAATGGGAAATACAAATACTGCGTAAGAAAGAGCAGCGTATAATGGAAAACGAGACTGAAGAGACTGGGCCTTCAGCAATCTTTTGGCTATTAAGTACATTGCACCAATGACACTGGTGTCTGCCAGCGCCGATATCATTCTTCCAATGAACCGTACATCAAAATAACTGGTCAACTGAAAGAGTTCCATCAAAACTCGAACGAGAATAATAGGAAATTTGCCGTATACGAAAAAGGCAAAGTTATTGTTGTACGGGTTAAGTGGCGAAACAGCGGGGTCAAAATAAGTCGAAAGAGAAATGGGTAGTCGAAGAGCAGCAGTCACCATTGCAAGAAACCGCTCATCGGGGTGCAAATAAAATCCTTGATCCCAATTGAGTCCAAATGTGCGTAAAGAAAAACCAATGAGAAGGATAACAACAATTGCGATTACTGAATAACTTCTGTTATACTTCTTTTGTTTCATGTTTATGGTTCTACGTTCCAGGTTATAAGTTATATATTATTATACTTCATGTTCAACCCATTTAAAGCAATGCAAGATTTACAAGGATTTCAGCAGAAAGCGCAGGCTATGCAAAAAGCGTTGGCACTCGAGAAAGTAGAAATAAACCACAACGGTGTTCGCATTGTTATGAGTGGGGACCAAATGGTACACGAAATAGAAGTAGACGGCGCTATGGAAAATCGTATTGCAGAAGCTTTTGCACAGGCGATTCGTAAAACACAAGAAATTGCTGCAAAGAAATTACTTGAAATGCAAGAACAATAATCAGTAGCTAGTAGTTAATAGCTGATAGCTAAGAGATTCTCAATCTTAACTACTAACTAGTAACTATTAACTATTTTTGTGATGGCTTCTTCAAGGTTATTCGCTTTCCACGGATAATGAATAAACAGTGTATCTATAATATTTGTTACCCAAATTACTCTGGCTTTCGTCTCTTCAGACAAGTGCTTCACAACATCCCAGTTATCTTCAACGAAGAAATCCAACCCTAACTCTTTCACCATTCTCTCCTTAAACAAATGCGGTTGCTCGTCTTTTCCGTTTTGAATTATGCCGTTTATTTTACGCAAATCATATGGCGCCAGAAGTTTGGACAAATCATCTTTTATAAAACTAGGTCGCGCGGTAATAATATACACCTCGTATTGCGGGTCGTTTACCATTCGCAAAAATTCCTCGAAACCTTTATTTGGTTTGTAACTGCTCTTATGCATAAGGGTAGCTACTTTCTGTGAAATACCATTTTTTGGAATATAAAAGTTCGTTTTAGTAATTCCGAATAAATATTTTTTTACAAAATAAATAAAAGGGCGTAATACCCTCGTCGGGTTGTAGAATAGTACGCCGTCAAAATCAAAACCGATTCTAATCATTTTTGAATTATCAAACCTATGTCATCCCGGACACCGATCCGGGATCTATTCCTTAGTAATGGATCCCCGCCTTCGCGGGGATGACAACTATCTTGCTTCTTCTCGTTAATTCTACTACAATGCATTGCATGAATAAACTCCTCTTTGGTGGAACAGCATCTCTCTCACTTACCCAAACAATAGCACAACGTAATAATCTGGAAATAGGGAAGCACGAAGTGGTCTGCTTTGGAAATTCAGAAGTGAGAGTTACTGTTCAAAGTGACGTAAACGAAAAAGAGTGTATTGTAGTTCAATCCACCGCGAACCCTACAGACAAACACGTTATGGAATTACTATTTACTGTAGACGCATTAAAACGCGAAGGAGCAGGTAAGGTTGAATGCATTATTCCCTATTTTGGGTATGCGCGGCAAAATATTCAACACCGCAAGGGGGAGTGTGTTTCAATGAACGTTATTGTGAAAATTCTTGAGAGTTTGAAAGTAGATAAAGTTACCGTGGTGGATTTGCACGAAGAAGGCTCAAGTGGCATGTTTACTATTCCTTTTGAAAATAGAAGCGCACTTCCGCTTCTGTCTCAGCTTCTCAAGCAAAACTTATTAATCAACGATAGCAGCGAAAGGGAATACGTTATTGGTTCTCCCGACCAGGGCGGTATTGAGCGAGCACGACGCTTCGCAGAATCTTTTTATCATGTCACAAAAGATTATGAACTAATCACTTCTGAGAAAAAAAGAAATTTAGAAAATATGCATGAGTCGAGAGCAATTGAATTATATGGCGATGTAAAAGGAAAAAAAGTTATCTTAGTCGACGATGTGGCTACCAGTGGTGGAACCATTATTCATGCGGCGGAGCTGTGTTTGGAAAAAGGGGCGGTCATGGTCTACGCGGCGGTAGTGCATGCAGACTTTGCTTTGGGTGCTCCACAAAAAATTCAAGAGTCGCCGTTATCTAAATTATTTTTGACCAACACGATTGAAAAAACACTGGAGGATTTATCTCAATTTCCCAAAATCGAAATTATTGATATAGCAACATTATTTACATAATAAACTATCTGTCATTCCCGTGAAAACGGGAATCTATTTCCTAGATCCCCGCATTCGCGAGGATGACACATTATATCAATCTTATGAACCTTCCTCGCTCTCTCCAAGAGCTAATAGACCAATTTGAAGCCCTCCCGGGTGTTGGAAAAAAAACAGCAGGGAAACTTGCGTTTTATCTTCTTAATATTCCACAGGAGCGATTACTCCGCTTTGCAAAAGCGTTAACAGAACTCAAGGCAACAACGAAGCGGTGTACAATCTGTTTCAATTTAACCGAGGAAGATTTTTGCAGTATTTGTAGCGACTCGGCGCGCGACACCGAAACTATTTGTGTTGTTGAAGAGGTTATGGATCTCTTGGTTATGGAGCAAACGCGCAAATTCAATGGTGTCTACCATGTCCTTTTTGGCCGCATCGATCCTTTAAATAATCTCGGGCCGGACGATATTCTACTTCCCCAATTTTTACAACGCGTTGAAAAAGAAGGAAAAAAACTAAAAGAAATCGTCATTGCCACGAATCCAAATATGGAAGGGGAGACTACGGCAATTTATATACGAAATCGCCTACAGGAAATCCATGAAAAGAAAAATTTGCTGTTTACCGTTTCACGGCTCGCCTACGGCCTTCCCATGGGGGCAAGCATTGAGTATGCAGATTACGGCACACTTGGCCAGGCCTTTGACCACCGAAATGCGTTTGAGAAGTAACGTTGTGTCATCCCGAGCTTGACCCGGGATCCATTACCTTGATTTGGATTCCCGCTTTCGCGAGAATGACATTATGTATAATGTCATTATGAAAAAAACTATTTTCTCCGGCATGCAGCCGACGGCGCAAAACCCACATATAGGTAATTACCTTGGTGCATTTGTCCAGACTGTACAAATGCAAGAGGAATACAATGCGTATTATTTCATCGCAGACCTCCACGCAATTACCATTCCCAAAGATCCAAAAGATCTTAAAGAGGCGGTATATGTAACTTTTGCGATGCTTATTGCTGTTGGAATGGACCCAAAAAAGTTAACTTTATTTGTACAATCCCAGAATCCATTCCATACGGAACTTGGATGGATATTAAATTGTTTCACTTCCATGGGGCAGCTTAGCAGAATGACACAATTTAAAGAGAAATCCGAAAAACAAAAAGATTTTGTTTCGGTTGGTTTGTATGATTATCCGGTGCTTCAAGCTGCGGATGTGCTTTTGTACGACGCGCATTTTGTCCCTGTTGGCGAAGATCAAGTGCAACACGTTGAGCTCATGAAGGACATCGCCCTTCGCATTAATGCAAAGTATGGAGAAATACTTGTTCCTCCGGCGGTTAAATTAGTGAAAGAGGGTGCTCGCGTTATGAGCCTCCAAGATCCGGAAAAGAAAATGAGCAAAAGCGACGACAATCACAATGGCGCGATCTTTTTGTTGGACAATGCAGATGTAATTCGTCAGAAAGTGAAAATTGCGGTGACAGATTCCGAGAGATCTATTGTTTTTGATGTGAAGAGAAAGGGCCTGTACAATCTTTTATCAATCTATAAAGTATTATCTGGAAAATCAGAAAAAGAAATTGAAGATCATTTTGCAGGCATGGGGTACAAGGAGTTTAAAGAAGAGGTTGCAGAATATGTTATTAATCTCGTCACGCCCATTCAGAAGAAATATAGTGAACTTATAAAAGACAAAGGCGAACTTGAGCGCATTATGAAACTCGGAGCTGAGAAGGCAATTGTAGTTGCGGAGAAGAAGGTAAAGTTATTAAAAGAGAAAATAGGGTTTATTTTGTAAATGCACGGTTTTTCAACCGTGCCTACAGTCTATAATAGTAAAGAATAAGTATATTATGTAGCAACGGTCGAAAGACCGTTGAAATTGAAACTGCGGGATTAGTTCAGTGGTAGAATGCGTCCTTCCCAAGGATGAGATGCGGGTCCGATTCCCGTATCCCGCTCACTAAAAAGCGTTTCCGAAGAATGAGGATTACGCTTTTTTGTGCCCGCCAATAATTTTGAATTTGAGCCGCAGCAGGGATATGCTAAGGCGAACATTCAAAATATGGAGGGCAGTCATTTTTCATGTTACAATAGGAAATTATGGTATCTCTTATCATACTTTCACTCATAGGTTTAGCCGACTCACTCTACCTTACCTACGAGCATTTTTTTCAAAAACTGGATTTTTGCCCGCTGCATAACTGGCTTATAGACTGTGGGGCCGTTCTTAAAAGCCCATATGCCTACCTCGGTCCGATTCCAATTGCGCTATTTGGAGTACTTCACTATAGCTTACTACTTCTTTTCAGTATTCTATATCTCAAAACTAAACATATAAAATATCTATCACTCATACTACTGCAAACTATTTCAGGTTTATTCTTTACCTTTTACCTTTTATATGTTCAAGCATTTATTCTTAAAGTTTTTTGCTTCTACTGTCTTATCTCAGCCGCAACATCAGTCCTTCTCCTTATCTCATTTTTTATTTTCTTCAGATCGAAAGTTCACTCAATTCTTATTTTTCTTGAAGGCGTTTCGTACCGCACAGTAGTAAAACCCATATTCTTCCTGTTAAATCCAGAGCTTGTACACGATGTTGTCACTTCGTTTGGAGAAATAGCTGGCCGCATAGGATTTCTTAAAAAAATGGTTGCGGCAATTCACCGGACAAATCTAAAACCAACTATAGTTGCCGACATTTCTTTTCCCGGAAAGGTTGGTCTTTCAGCGGGCTTTGATTATGACGCAAAACTTATTGAATTTCTACCCTCGCTAGGTTTTGGATTCCATACAATCGGATCCATCACCGCAGATTCGTATGAAGGTAACCCGCGCCCGCGCTTGGGGCGTTTGCCAAAATCTAAATCGCTCCTCGTTAACAAGGGCCTCAAGAATATGGGGGTAGATGCAATTATTAAAAAAATTAAGAGAATTAGAAAACGTTCAAAAGAAATTCCGCTTGGCATTTCCGTTGCGAAAACTAATTGCAAAGAAACGGCGCCGGAGCGAAAGGGGAGAGTAGATTATGTATATTCATTTAAGCAGCTTGAGAAAGCAAATATTTGTGAGTATTACGAACTGAATATTTCGTGTCCTAATGCCTATGGCGGCGAGCCGTTCACAACTCCAGAGAAGTTGGAGAAATTGTTACTCTCTTTGTCAAAACTTAAAATATCAAAACCAGTGTTCGTAAAAATGCCCGTCGATTATTCAACAGAACAGACAAAGGGTTTGTGTGATGTAATAGTGAAATATAATCTCCCTGGTGTAATTATGGGGAACCTGACGAAAGACCGAAGTAATCCAAAACTGGACAAAGAGGAAGTGCGCAATGCTACACCTGGAAATTTCAGTGGAAAGCCAACTGAGGATAGATGCAACAATCTTATATCTTTCATCCACGATACCTACGGGTCTAAACTTGTCATAATTGGCTGTGGCGGCATATTTTCAGCAAGTGACGCGAAAGAAAAAATTCGCCGTGGTGCAACACTTGTCCAACTCATCACCGGTCTCATCTACCAAGGCCCACAACTTGTCGCGGAAATAAATGCAGAATTGTAACTACTTTACTGCACAAATCTCTTTTGGGCTTTTGCCTACTGCCAAAATAAGCCGAGCGTCGGGATCCTCTTTTGCTTGAATCAACCTCATTGCTCTATATGCTTCAGCCGTGTGAATCATGGCACTTACTACTACAGCAGATGCCCGTGGATCTTTTGCTACATATTTTGCAATGGTTTCATGTATAGCAGCTGGGTTATTTGAAATCAGGGACTCAATAAAATCCCTCAAAAAAATAGGGTTATCGCGTATTCCTGATGTTGATAATAACTGAAGCCATAACTTACCTTTGCCAGTTCCGTACTCATTTTCGTGTCGTTCTGCTTCACTAAGATAATGAGGGACCAGCATCGAAAGAGGAAGCTTATCTTTAAGTCTAATATTACTCCAAACAAATTCTACTGTATCCGCTTCTATTTCTGTACCAAGCCCAATTGGCAGCACCTGCACAGATTTTGTAGATGTAATAACCTCACCGAAGACTCCAAAAGATGGGAGACCGTGAATTTCAGCATCTTGTAAACTTTTTTTTAATATGAATGTATCTTCATACCCTGTCACTTTTGCTGAGCTTGTCGAGAGGAAAACTTCTCTACTTAAACCTTTTACAACAATACAAACGTTGTCATTTAGAAGTCCCTTTTTTTCAAGCGGATCATCTCCGAATGCATGGCCAAGTTCATGTGCATACGTTTCTTCAATTTGATAAATAAATGTTTTTAAATCGTCCGGAGTTTTAATAAAGGGCGATTCAACAACAATTACAATTGCATCCTTAAAAGATGAATCGTATTTTGGAATATAACAACCTATCGCTTCGCCGAATGAATTTCCCCTACCACACAGTAACCTTCCCCATTGACTATTTACTGTAAGAACAGCTATGTTCTCCAGCTTACTTTGCTGTTTTTTTGACAGACTAAGCCCCTTGAAATCTGCAACAACCTGACAGACTGCTTTTGCGAGTTCGGTTTGAGGAGAAGGGCAAGAAGCCTCTATTCCAATTCCTGAGATCTTTTTCCTACTTGCCTCATATGCAACTGTAGGCAGATTTATGCGCGCTAAAGGCACAAGTTCACTAATTCCTACATCACCAACAAGAGGGACGCTGTGTGGCAGGCCATCGGTTCCGATGCTTGGAGGCGGGGTGGGGATTCCGCGATTTACTGCTGCAGTCGTGCATCCTACAATAGCCTGTGAGCATATTGCTAAGGCTGTCAATATTCTAAACAGATTTAATGTTTCCTTGCTCATATATACATATCAATTACATATAATACTACTATATTATATCCTATAATATGTGCACGACAAGGGGATTATTTAACATCCAAGAGAAGCTTCCTGAATTTTTCAAGGCTTTCGTCGTCGATTATTGAGATAAAATGCGGCCGTTTTGAGATTTTCTTTATTTTCATTTTAAATTCTTTGAGCGTATCTTTCTCGAGGGTGTCGGACTTCGTGAAAACAACTATTTCTTTTACTGTCAGAATCTTCGGGTTATAAGCGCCCATTTCTGCTCGAATTGTTTCGTAATCCTTCACCGGATCTGT
>CAYHPU010000023.1:0-12537 GCA_964358525.1 uncultured Gammaproteobacteria bacterium | reverse complement strand
ATGGAAAAGTAATATCGTACGCTGCCGTGTTTGAGCACGGGGAAGTTTTTGGGCCGAAAAAAGGTTGGATGTTTAATAAAAAGTTATCGGGTGGCGGAGTGCTTATGAACCCCGGCCCTCATTTATTCTCTGTTCTTCATTCTTTATTTGGATTGCCAAATTCTATTTTTGGAACTATTCAGGCGAAGTATGTCCCTGATCTCGATGACAGTGGTGAATTTGAACTTGAACATGAGAATTTCTCTGGTAAAGTTTCCTTGTCGTGGAGTGTACCTAATAAAGCTATTAGCCAATTGCTACTTGCTATTAAATTAGAAATGGCAACAATAGAAGCGACGAATACTGATTTACGAATTACGAATGCTAACGGTACTACCGAAGCAATCAATTTCAAAGATTTAGAAGCGTTTATTCCTAACACTTTTGATATTAATCCCGATGCAAATGGCGAAGCCTACTATATTGAAGATCGGCTTTTTATTGATGCAGTGAAAAATAAATTGTTTATACATCCCGCACCGAATGATTTAGCCACAGCTCTACAGGTCGAATCTATAATTCATAACTGTTATAAATATTCTACCTTCACTTATGTTGAAACGGGTAAATAGAATATTTGGTCACGTTGTTCCGGATGTTGCACGCATCGCTCGGGAAATGACAGAAAAAAGCCAGATATCAATTGTTCTTGAAATTGTTAAATTGTTACCATTGTTGAAATTGCTATTTCTTGGGATTCGTAATCTACCGAACTTGTTTTTTTTACTAAAAAAAGATTATGCATCTGGAGTAATACTTCTTGCTGAACTGGAATATCTGAAAGAGGAGCGAAGTGGAAAAAAAATAGATGAACTCATACTTCATTCTCAAATGACCGATATGGCAATTCTACTTGGCAATAAAAAAGTGTTTACCGGATTTCTCAGTCTATGTAGATGGTATGGAGTTAGACCAGCAATTTTTAGTAATAACTCGCTGTATTGTATACAGATGCTTTCAGGCTTACCATTTTTATCAAAAGATCTGATAGTATATTTTCCAGACGATGGAAATGCGTCTATCGAGGAGTTTGCGGTGAAAAGTAAATTAGATATTAGATTTGTGCGTGGATTCCCGCCTTCGCGGGAATGACAAGAAACGCGAGGATGACATATGTTACACGATTATCTTTTTATTAAGGCAAAGGTGTATACGTTTAAAGAACTTGTCTTATTAGAGCTCGAGGCGTATATAACGTGGATATTTCGTGGTTTGCCAAGTTTTTTGGGATTTATTCCACGGTTTGTCATATATAAATTGTTGATGAGAAGATTAGATTCCTTCTGTATAATCCAGCCGAACGTGTTTATAAATCATTGTTTTAGACTTTCTGTGGGAAGAAATTTCGTTGTAAACTCGAATACGTATATTAATGCTGTTGGCGGAATTACGATTGGCGACAATGTTCTTCTTGGAGTAAATGTAGTTATATCTTCAGGTGTGCACAATTATTCTGACAGAAGTACACCAGTTACACTGCAGCCAATAACGCCGAAACAGATTATTATTGAGGATGATGTGTGGATAGGAGCAAATGTAGTTATAATGCCAGGTATCACGTTACGAAAAGGGACAGTTGTTGGCGCTGGAGCAGTTGTAACTCACTCAACAGATCCATATTCTGTTATGGCTGGTGTGCCAGCGAGGAAAATAAAAGAAAGAAGGTGATGCTTTCATTAAAGGTCAGACCTTGTGCCAAGGACTGACCTTAATAGAATGAAGTTTTGAGAAACATATATTTGTTTATAATCCTTTAGTTTAGCCATTTCACGTTTTTGTTCATCCTCAGTCAGCGGCCAGGAAGATTGTGATGTGCCGGACAAGAGAACATAGTCCACTTTATTTGCATATACAGGAAATAGATAAAGTTTCCGGCGTGAAGACAAGTGTCCTGAAATGTAATCCTGCGTAGAAACAGACGCATTTCTAGGAATCATCTCTAGTACTTTATCTAGCTCCTCATCTATATTAGAGTAAATTGAAGTCGCAATGAGTCGTGGGTTAAAGCGAAAAAAGGTTGTTTTACGGTACAGGACTACCGAGGCAATAACAAGCAGTGAAATAGTGACGAACAACGGTATGTTGTGGCTGGCAAATTTCTTTGGAACGTATTTTTTTATTACTGCCAAGAAAATGACTATTCCATGAACTGTGCCAACAAAAAGAAATGGAATAGCGGCGCTTTCGTAATGCATAGTGATAGATTTAAGAAGTTCAGACTGAGATATCAAATTAATAGCGATTCCCGATAGAAATACCACAAAATAAAAAGGCGATAAAATGAAAAAAGGAAAAACCCAAGCGGTCAATTTTAGAACGTAAAAAATGTTCGGAAATGTAAGGAGAGTTGAAATTAGTAACACAGGATGGAGCAGACCATTCTTTACTATTTCAAGCATGCTCCCTCCCAGGCGCGAACCGTAGATGCTCTCAAAGATATAACCGTTGTAATTTGAAAGAGATGGGATAATTATTTTTGTAGTAAGTAAGACGTAACCAAGACTTATCAAGACAGTTATTATTCCTCTCGCTCTGTCCTGTCTATTAGCTAGTAGCAAAAGGCCAAAAGCCGCTGCTGTTATGCCGGTGTTTTCTTGAATTGAGAGAAAAAGCGCAAGCGATACGTAGTAGAATATGTTTTCTGTCATTCCCACGAAAGTGGGAATCCAGTTTGCTCTGGATCCTCGGGTCAAGCCCGAGGATGACAATCTGTCTCCCGAGGATGACATAGAAATGCGAGGATGGCAAAGTTCTGAAGTAAGAACGAGAAGGAAGCCGAAGAAAAGAGTTAAAGAATATGCATGAAATTCGGAAAGAACTGCGGAAACGACACCAACATGAAGATAAAATATACATTGGAGGGCGATCACGATAGCTGCGTTCTTGATGTATCGTAAACCTAGAACATATAACAATAAACCCGCACATGCCACAAAGAATGACTGCAAAACAAGGAGAGTTCGCGGATCGGGAAAAAGCGCATAAATAGGAACAAAGAGAAACAGTATCGGATTAAAGTGTATCCCGAAGACGTTGCTTGTTTTCGGAATATCTGCGTTTCTTTCTCCCCAAAAATTGTGAATGCTATAGTTAAATGTGTTCTGCATTACTCTGCCACGCGTCGTGTTCCACATGGCTTGTGCGAAATTAGTGAGGTCTCCCCTCGTGCGGTGTGCGTTGTAAAGTTTGAGGGATTGGTAGGAAAAAAGAGTGAAAAAAATAAGAGTAATAATAAGAGATACTGTAATTCCTACATTCATCTTTGTCATTCCCACGAAAGTGGGAATCCAGTTTGGTCTGGAAATGGATCCCCGCCTTCGCGGGGATGACAGGGTTAATCTCGAGAATGACGTAGAGTTATCCGAGGATGACAATTTGGTTTGCGAGGATGACACCGTAGATTTTTTCATTTCCGTATGAGCCTCTTATATATATTGTATTGAGCATTTGAGTACATTTTCTCCCAGGCGCTCGTATTCTCAAGGTCTGTAATTACTTTACTTTTTAGGACTTGACATGAATCTTCTCTAATCCACGGATTAGTTACCACATAATCAAAAGAACGTAGATATGAACGGGCGAAAACAGCATCTTTTTTAGAACGCTTAAATACATCAACAATTCCAATGCTGTACCAATTGCATTGAAATACAGGAGTGCTTATATAGGACCTCTTTAGTTTCATTCCGGAAGCGTCAAGTAGTCGGTCTTCTGGTTGAAGTACAGAGTTTAGTTTCTCGCGAACAAGGAATTCGTCGTTGTCCGCAAATCGGCTTGAACTAGAATCTCCGAGTGACTTATACGATGTTGGAAATGTCCCATAGAGACGAACCACATCAATCATCGATATAATAATGAGCCCACAAAGTATGACCGTTATAATTCTATGTAATTTTGAAATATGTAGAAACGAAAGCGCAAGAACAAACGAGGTAACCTGGAACGGCCATACATAACGGTAATAGCGAGTTACCAAACCAACTGCAACGTAAGCACAAACAGCAAATAGCAGTACTATCTTTTTTCGGCTGTCTATTGGTTGCTTGAATATTCTTATGATTGCGATAAACAAAACGGGCACGTGGAAAATATAGAAAATGGTCGTAAAACCTCTTGTTGCTTCTAAAAACCAATCACTCCGTACATAAGTTAGCAAAGGATAAATTGCAAATCCGCCAATTACCCATTGCCATGCAGACATTACTGTTTGTATCATCGCGACTTGTTCTAGCGGATCGTTCTTTGGCCAATGTAGAGGTGTTGGAAAAATACTTTGAAAAAAAGGATAAATTGGACTTCCCGTATAGATAAAGCTTCGTATTCCCCATACCGCGAATGGTAAAAGTCCTATTAATGAAAGGGGAATAATCCACCGAAGATATTTTTTATGAGAGACAATAAGAATCAGCATTGGTAAAGCAAGGTATAAGGCCGGAAAAAACTTGGAGGCAGTAGCGAAACCAAACAGAAATATTGAGTAAAAAATTAAATGCACATTTTCCGATGTATATAGAACATAAATTCCACCCAAAAGACACGCGGTAACAAGGCCATCGTAATAGGCGTTTGACCCTTGGAAAATAAACGAGGGAGTTAAAATAAGGACATACGCTAGAAGTCGAGGCTTAACCAATTTCCGGATAACGTAGAGAGAAGTTACCAATGGGATTATGTACGAAATTGATAGGAGCGGAAATCCACCAATTCCATAGAAGAAGCTGAAATAAGACACCCCGTTTTGTGGAAAAAGAGAAGAAAGCGCTTCAACAAGAGGGCGAAAAGAATTTTCTTCAAAATACTGGCGAGCTATGTAGAGATTAGCGTGTACCGCGTCCCAATGGTGTTGAGGATAGGTTGCAAGAAGGAAGACAAAAAGAAGAAACCAGAGATCATAAAAATAGTGTGAAACCCCGCTTGCATCGACCCGAAAGGTTTGACTTATAGTCGAAGCATAGCGGGCAGGCCCACCTGATTGAATAATACGCCACATCGAAAAAAGCGAGGCTCCGTACAATAGGTAAAGTGCGTACTGGGGAGAAACGATAAGTGCAAGCAGGATAAATGTTTGAATTACAAGCAGAAGCGAAATAAACAGTCCGAGAATTGACAGATCGTGCTTTATGAACTTCACATAAATGTAGTAAACCAGAAATCCAATTAAAGTGGCTTTGAGAAGTTCAAAAAAACCAAGATAGACTATAAGTAAGCACAGTATGGATAGTACTGTCAGCAATTTTGTTCGATTTGAAGACATACCCTTCGTAATAAAAAAAGAAAGAAGAAACGACAACACGGCAGGAAATAAAAGTATTTTTAAACCAATCATAAGTGAGATAAAATTTGCTGTGCCGCGGTTCCATTTCCATACGGACATATCCATGAATGAGGTTTTGCCCTCATAGTACTATATGCTTCACGTATTGTTTCATCGTCAGTTCCTCCTAATATGTTTGCGCCAGCCTCAATGGTTTCCGGCCTCTCTGTATTCTCTCGTAGCGTAACGCAAGGAGTTTGAAGTATACATGCTTCCTCTTGTACTCCTCCCGAATCGGTAAATATCATAGATGCATTTTTCTCAAGATAAAGCATTTCAAAATAACCACAGGGGGGTTTGGCTACAAAGTTAGGTGGTAGTGAAATGTCAAAAGACTCAAGCGACTGACGTGTTCGAGGGTGTACAGGGAAATATACAATTTTATTCTCTTCTGTTGCAATTTTCGATATTGCATTCAATATTCTCGAAAGTACTTCCTTGCTGTCAACATTTGAAGGGCGATGAAGTGTAAGGAGGAAGTAGCGAGAAACAGAATATGCTTTAAATTGGTTAGTACTATTTATTATAGTAATTCCCTGCTGTACTGCGTCAACTATGGTATTTCCGGTAACGAAGACTGAATTTTTCGAAATACCCTCAGAAAATAAAATAGTAGCCTGTTTCTCAGTGGGACAAAAAAGTAGAGTAGATACATGGTCAGCTAATACACGATTTGTTTCCTCGGGCATTGTGCGGTCGTAACTCCGCAGACCGGCCTCAATGTGACCTACTTTGATTCCCAGTTTCGTTGCAGTAAGGGCGCCAGCAAGAACTGTATTGGTATCTCCCTCAACGAGAACCCAATCGGGTCTTTCTGAAAGTAATATTTTTTCAAGCTCGATTAGCATTCGCCCCGTCATCTCACCATGATTGCCACCGTGGATATTTAGATTGTAATTTGGTTGTGGGAGCAACAGTTCCTTGAAGAATACTTCGTCCATTTCATTGCTGTAGTGTTGATTGGTATGGATAATAATAAAATCCTTCTTTTGTTCCTGCAAGAGGCGGATGATTGGTGAAAGTTTTATTATCTCGGGCCGTGTGCCGAGGATTATGGCGATTTTCATATTTGTGTCATTCCCGCGAAAACGGGAATCTACTAATTATTTATTGGATCCCCGCATTCCTGCCTCGCGGCAAGGCGGGCGCGAGGATGACAGATCTGGCATCTAACATCTGTGATTTAGGATCTATACTTATGCGGAACCCATTTCACTCCCCACTTTTCTTCAAAGTACTTTTTATTTTTCTCAAACAATTTCTTATAGTCACTTGCCTGGTCAGAACCAACAGTCTTACTTCCCTCGTGGTAAACAAAAACATCATCTGCGCATAATAATTTTAGTCCCTCTTTCTTAATCATCATACAATAATCGTCATCCTCAAAAAGTGCCCGCCCGTATTTTTCATCAAAGCCACCAATCTTAGTATATGTACTTCGCCTCATTATCCAACAGAATGCTGCCAAGTTGCGCAGTTCGTGTGTTTCTCCCCAATGTGTAACCGTAAAGTCCTGAATATCGATCCTCGTTTCAAGTTCAACTTTTTGCTCATTTCCAATAGTATTAGTAATAGGTCCAACCAGCCCAACGTCTTTACTACTTGCGTGGTATACCAGACGCGAAATCCAGCCGGGGAAAACGAGAGTATCGTTATTAAGAATTATTATGTAGTCTCCGGTAGATTCCGCGAGTCCTCTATTATTTCCTGCTGAAAAACCTTTGTTTGATTTATTTCGAATAAGTTTTAACATTCCACTATATTTCTGTGCGTATGTATTGAGTACAGAGATTGTTTCAAGATCAGACCCATTATCTACGACAATAATCTCGATATTTGAGTAGCTCGACTTCTCAATAATACTGTCAATACAGCGCGTCGTGACGAAAGGATTGTTGTAAGAAAGTATAACAATACTAACTTTAGGGAAAATAATTTTAGTTATTTCTCGTGATAATGATATTCCCCGGTGTGCCCACGTATTGTGAAGAGAGTAAAGAATTCTCTTCTTTCTTTTTTTGTCGTCACTTTCGTACAATGCCTTTTTTATACATGCGGAAAATTCAGGAGCATTTTTAGCAATGTATACGGCATCTTTATAAGGGGCAAGCTCGGGAATTTGGGTTGCGACTACTGGTTTTCCCGCGGCCATATATTCGTACACTTTAACGGGAGATGTTGCCTTTATCAAATGATTAATAATAAACGGAATGATACATACGTCAAATTGCTGGAGGTAACCAGGTAACTCATGATATGGTTTTTCACCGAGTAGAAGTATGTTCTTGTATTTTGCTGCAAGGTTAAATATCTTATTGTTCTCCACTCTTCCAATTAAGACAATAGACGCCTGTGGAAAGTCTTTTGCAATCTGCTCAATACAGGTATGGTCGAACCAGTCGGCTATTGCTCCATAATAGCCTATAATTGGTTTCTTTATTCGCTCAACATCGTAGGGAACTGGCAAGGCAGTTCCTCCAGCCGTTGCAAAATGTGTATATTCACCGGCATTCTTTAATAGAAATGTGTTTCTACATCCCATTTCTTTCGCTTTTCGTTTAAGGAAATCAGAACTTACCAGAACTAGTCTGCTATTGATGAAAAGTGATATTTCATTTTTACTATTTGTTTTGCCGGTTTCTTTAAAACCACCATGCTCATCCATACAGTCGTATATTACTGGCATTGCCATTTCGTCAATAAGTGATGACCAAAAGGGATGGTCTATTTTTGCTACCGGATTTACCACATGAGCTTCACGTATAAGGGATTTCAATGAACTCCGTATTATTTTTTTATCGGTGCTGTTTGGAGTGTCCTGATAAATAAAGAGATTCTGAGAAGCGTACAGAGTTACTTTATATAAATTATCAGCATACTTAATGACTTTTATAGGATAGTAATCATTGGCCGGAGTTTTCGGAGGAATGGGAATAAATTCATTTTCAATGTAAAATACACGATGACCTTGCTTAGCAAGCTCGAGAGCAAGGTGTTGGGGCCGCTGAATTCGGTAGTCAAAGGCAATAATACTAAAGATAAATACGTCAGCAACAGAATTTCCTCGAGTATTTGAGAAGTTTTGCCATTCTTTTTTTATTTCGGGTTCAATTTGAAAGAAATGTGTTTCCGCACCAATAGTTGTATCTACAATTTTTTTTATTCTCTTTTTCAAGGGTTGTGGGAGAAGATTTTTAATTGAGTTAACAATTGCTTTCCTAATTCCGGTGTAGTATTGCCATGCACGAAATGTCCGTGCGGAAGTAATAGAATCTAAAATTTGCTCTAAATGTTTGGCATGCCTATTTGAATGAAATAAACTTTCTTTAAGTTGTATTACCTCCCTCTCCAGCATTTCAGGCGTCTTTATCATTTTTTGCGGTGGAGTAATTTGTCGCGTATATCACAGTATGATTGCCAGAAAATATAAAATTTTGCAGTAGTAATTTTATGTAACATTTCTTTCAAGCTTGAATTTTCCTTTTTAAGAACCGTGTTTTCCCATTCAATCAGTGTATTTCTGTCTCTTCGAATTATAGTGCTGAGAGTCTCTGCTGAAACACCATTTTTGTAACCTTTCCGCTCCCATTCGTACGCAAGTTCCATTAAACGGTAAAATTCTATAAATTTACTCATAAAAAAACCATGGAGATCATCCCTATATCCCTCAAATAAGAAGAAACGCTCATAAAAACCAGATTCAATAAATCTAAGGAAAAGTTCAGGGTCGGAAAGATCATTTTTTGTAACTCGACGTTCATGTTTTGCGTACTGAATAAAGCGCAGAGCAACTTCTTCTACGGTATTGAAGTTGTAGTGCGCTATTGAAAGTTTTTCTGTTGCGTCGAGCCTAAGAACACGTCCTTTGTAGTCTGGTGTTCCATGAATTTTTGTTGGCCACGTTACGCAGGATTTCTTAAAAAAACGCCTTAGATGTACCGGCCACCATTTGGTATGTTGCATCCATTTTCCGAGGATTATAGTCTTAAACGGGATCTCTACAACATCGGCTTTGTCACTCTCAGCAATTTCAGATAAAACGGGCACAAGACCTGGACTTAACCGTTCGTCTGCGTCGAGAAGTAATACCCATTCATTCTTCGCTTTCTGGATAGCCTCGTTTCGCGCGGGTTCAACGTAACCGACATCCTTTACGGTAAAAACTGTCGCCCCTTCCTTTTTAGCAAATTCTATTGTTTTGTCGGTGCTGTGCATATCTGCAACTATTACTTCGGACACTAATTCTTGCGCCGAGCGAATACACTCGACAATGTCCTTTTCCTCGTTTTTAGTATTTACGACAAGGCTAATAGGATATTTTTTAGACATGTGAAGAAATTATAACAAAATCGGAGTGAAATAATGTTTGGGCGGACACGGGGGTCCGCCCCTACTAACCGAACGACAATCCATATTTACGATTGATAATTTCATTTTTTAATAGTAGGGGTCGACCCCTGTGTCGACCCGTACATTATGATAATATTCATATATGCGCATTTCAATTAACCTCAATACGGTTGACAAATACTTCTATTTACAACACCAAAAAACCCTTAAAGAGCTTGCACAAGCTGCACTTTTTGGAAAAAAAACACTCGAACAAGTACATGCGCTAAAGAATATTTCTTTTTCAATTGGAGGTGGTGAGCAGGTTGGAATAATTGGAAAAAATGGTGCAGGGAAATCTACACTTCTAAAATTAATTGCTGGTGTTTCGCAGCCTACAACGGGATCGATCTCAGTCACTGGCCGCGTTGTTCCCTTAATAGAACTTGGCGCTGGTTTTCACCCTGAACTTACCGGCCTTGAAAATATTTATTTAAATGGAGTAATACTCGGGTTTAGTGAAAGGGAAATCAAGGAACGCATAAATGATATTGTTGCTTTTGCAGAAATTCCTGATTTTATTGATGTCCCCGTAAAATTTTATTCGTCTGGTATGTATATTCGCCTTGCCTTTTCGGTAGCCATATTTGTAAATCCTGAAATATTGCTACTTGACGAGGTACTTGCCGTTGGGGACCGCGGTTTTCAAAAAAAATGCCTAAGGAAAATGGATGAATTTAAGCAAAGGGGTGTTACGATGATTTTAGTTTCGCATTCGCAAAAAGCTATTAAAGAATTCTGTACGAGGGTGTTGTATCTTAAAAATGGAGCATTGATTCATGATGGGGAAGTAGATAAAGGGTTAGAATTGTATGATGCGGAGGAATGACGGATGTCATTTATTAATTAGATCCCCGGGTCAAGCCCGAGGATGACAAAAATGAAATATTTAGAACTTACCAAACATTTAGTATTGCGGGAGATTCGCGCACGCTATAAACAATCATTTTTGGGTTTTTTTTGGATACTTATAAACCCATTTGCGCAAATGCTTATTATGAGTTTCGTATTTTCTCGCGTAATGAAAATAGATACTATTGCAGTCCCCTATCCAATATATCTGTATGCAGGGCTACTGCCATGGATATTTTTTAGTACGGCTATGTCCGCTTCAACGACAACTTTAATTGACAACTCTGCCCTCATTAAAAAAATTTACTTTCCTCGTGAAATACTGGTGTTTTCAACGCTCGTTGCCAAGTCAATTGATCTTCTCTTTTCTTCTATTGTCTTCATAATTCTTATGTTGTGGTTTCATGTTCCTTTTACGTGGTATATGCTCTTGTTTTTTCCGCTGTTCGTTCTTCAGTTCTTCTTTACTTTTGGACTTGCGCTTCTCATTTCAGCGTTGAACTTGTTGTATCGTGACGTACAGTACATCTTTAATTTGATTCTGACCTTATGGTTCTATCTAACTCCAATAATTTACGCCGTTGAATTTATTCCACAGGAATTCCGGTGGCTGTTTCGCTTCAACCCACTCTCGGTTTTCATCAATGCGTATCGGCAAGTTTTATTTGGAAATGGATTTCCAAATATGGTAAGTCTCGGAGTTGGAACACTAATATCTATTATTCTTTTCTTGATATCTTTTAAGATATTCAAGAAACTTGAGCGGGTCTTTGCGGATGTGGTGTAGGAGAAAAATTCTCATTAAAGGTCAGACCCATCCGCTGGCTAGTGAAGGGATCTGACCTTTGGAAATTTAGACCATTTCTATAAGGAGTAATAGATTCCCGCATTCGCGAGAATGACAATTATTTTTTTCTATACACTCCAAAAAATGTCTCCGGTTTGAGAATTCCACTTTTAATGTAGTAATCGTCCAACTGAATAATGTAGTTTATGATCGACATGTCCAACTCCTTCGTAAGATCGAAATTTGGCCCGAATTGGGTGTCCAGGAATCGGCGCATAAAAGCAAATACAGGAACAAACTCCTCCTCAACAAGGTTTCTTCGAAGAGCTGGAACTACTTCTTGCGACTGAATACATTCAAATGACTTTTTAGCAAGGTCACTATTTGGGAAGGTTTCCATATAGTGCGGTTCCGCATGGGCAGTATGAGAGATCCTAAATTTTGGAGGTAAAGCTGCCCACAGAGCATTTACCATTTGTAGAGTCTCATCCCACAGTAAATACCCGTTCCGCGAACAAATATCTACCGTAGAAAAATATCCATTTTTTTTAAGGCCCGTATTAATTTCCTGCGTTACTGTGTCGAGGTTAACCAGATGGTGCAAAGAAGCGTGTGCAAAAATAAGATCGTATTTATTCTCAGCAAGTGTAAATTTATTTGAATCAACTACTTTAATAGTAATATCCATTCCCCGTTGTTCTCCAGTAAATTTTGCCTTCTCTAAGACATCTTTATTAATGTCGCTTAATACAAAATGGCAGTTTATTTTATGTTTCTTAAAAAGCGGGTACAGTGTTTCTATTTCTACGCCACCTGCCCCTGCGCCGATACTATAAAAATTAATTTTTTTCATACCATTTATTTTGTTAACGATGTACTCTGCGGAGGTGTACCCCGTTGCTTCTTGAACTTTTCTCGTCAGATGATCTTCCGCACATTGCCAGGTCTTGGGTACTGGCTGGACAAGAGAATATTTGTAAATATTTTTATAAAACTTAATCTCTTCCTCTATGTGTTGCTCATATTCACGCGAGCCAACAGAAATCTTTCTCTGAAATAGTTTGGTAAAAATACTCATTATGCGCAGTATAGCAAAGTTGGAACGTTGAAGGTTAGCGGTGTAAAAATACATTCGTTGCGGCAGTTGCTACAAGGG
>CAYHPU010000022.1:6263-12843 GCA_964358525.1 uncultured Gammaproteobacteria bacterium | reverse complement strand
ATGTACTTTTTAAGAAGATGCAAAAGAAAATGCCTTTTGAAGCGCAGTATGTTGTTCCGTTTGCGTATCGTATTCGTTATTATTTTTATATGTCTCTTCGCGAAGCCGTACACCTTTCCGAACTTCGGAGCATTCCCCAAGGCCATTTTTCCTATCGTAAAATAGCGCAGGAAATTGCAAAACAAACTATCAAAAAATATCCACTTCTCGGAAAATACCTGTTCAAATTTGTAGACTATAAGGAGTACCGTTTAGAGCGACTTGAAGCGTTTGAACGAGTTGCCAAGAAAGCACAAAGCCTCGGCATGAAGGCGTTTGAAGAATAAGAAAAATTATTCCTAATGTTTGACATGTAGACCTAGAGTATGTATAATTAGGCCATGTCAAACGAGGGTAGGCACGAACTTACACTAACACCTCAGCTAAGCGAAAAGTTACGTCCTTTTATTTCAGCTGTTTTAGGGTGGACTCCGGAAATAAACCAGAAGCTCTTAATTCTTCTTGAAAGAATGACTTCGAAAGAAAAGTATGCTCTTCGCCAGGCCTTTAGTAAGGTTTCACAGATTGAGGAGCTATTTTTAAACATGATGTATCCGAGGAATGAACAGGGCCAACTTATGGATCGCTATCAAATAGGAAGACTTTCTGAAATTCAAATTGATGTAATTCCAGTACCCATAGTGGATCAGCTGAAAACTCATGCAGGAAGCATTAGTGATATTATTAGCCAATTTTTTATTGGTCGTACCGATAAAGGAGACATTACTTCCAAAGGCGATCCCACTCAACTTTCTATAACACTTTACGGTTCTTCTGCAGAAACCATCCATGCAACGCTCAGTTTAGTCCTCGAGAGTTTAGTGAAAAAGGACAGTCAAAGTACTATTGCAAATAGAGACACGGTTGTATTTTGGGGAATGCCAGATTTTGATACTCCTGAATTTAAAAAACTTTTCAAAACCGACTTACAACACTCAACTGACTATGGGCCAAACATTGTGTTAATTCTTCCCACTCCCGGACAAAAAAGTTCAAGTAGGGGGAACGATAATGCCTATTGGGATAGTGTTGATAAGATAAAAAGGTATAAGGGGCGAATTCAGGAAATATTTGCTCGGTTTTATGTTGGTAGCGACCCTCCAAAGATTGCAGTTATTTACTATGATTCAAATAGTGTCTCTCAAAGTGCAGTAGATGTATTGCAGGTAAGAAATCACCAGGATACGGGTATAACTATACAAGCACTTCTGAGTATTTCTCCAATTTCTCCCCAGGTATGGGCTGAGTTTCCAGAATTTAAGACCCTTCCAGAAAAACTTGTTCAAGATATTAATATTCTCTCGGAAGGAGACACTATGCTTATGAAATGTCTCTTACATGCGTGTCATGAATATATTCAGAAAAATATAAGTGTAAAACTAACGGGGTTAACTACAGAGATTGTGGTAATAGCATTACAAAACTATCTCCAGGTATTTGGCATTAGCAGAGGCGAAGCAAAAGACGAAACTCTACTTCAACGCCTCTTATTACTTGCGCGAGTAGTTCCATATCCAACTGGAATAATACCCCTTTTGTGGGGATTTGAAGCTTTAAAGGAAGATCATAATCGAAGAAATGACGCTGAAGATCTTACCAGAACTATTTCACAGAGGCCGCAAAATATTTTACTTGAACCATTGCTGATGGCAGATTTAAAAACTATGAACGGAAGCGTGTATGATGGAGATTTTGTTTCAGACGAGGCAGGCCCAGCCTTTGTTTCGATAACAAATGGGAGGAAAAGTGCGGCATTTAGGTGTGAACGGCTCAACCAAAACTTCTTACGAATTCTCAAGTGGCTTGTTAATAAAGGGCATGTTTTTGAAGCTGATATAATCTCTGCAAATCATGCAAAGTCTGAGTCGGGAGACCCAATATTCTCCGTTGTCTGTGCGTACTGTGATAGCAACATTAGCGGAGCACGAGTTGAAAAAGGACAAATTATTGCAGATAACTGCACTTGTGAAAACTGTGGTTCAAATAGCTTTAGGCTGAGAGCCGAATACAAGAGATATGATCCTAAGGCAAACTAGAAAATAATCCAGCCTTACGCAACTTACCGATCGCAAATAAACAACCAATCGTGTCCTCCTAAACTTAGCAATCGGCTTAGGATTGGATCATCTCTAGCCCCACGCAACTTTCCGCTCGCCTTCTTCAGTGCTATTCGCACACGGCTCTCGGTGCGTTTGCAGCGGGGCATTGCAATTTCTAAACTCGGTCTCCTCGTTAAGAAATTGCAATGTGCAGCCGCGCAGAATCGAACTGCGATCAGAAGTTCCGCAAACTTCCATTCTATCCGTTGAACTACGGCTGCAATAGGACTATAGTATAACGCATCAAATAATTAATTACTATAAATGCAAGACCAACCAGAACGAGATTCATCTTTACTACCTGAGCTACCATTTGAAGGAAGGAAGTTTGCCGCAGTTACCGAGCTTCTCGCACTCAACGATATACCCATTAATCCGGAAGACCAGTTAGAGCGCGAATTTACCACATGGCTTACACCGCGTCTTCTTGAAAAGCGCATGTTGAATTCTTTGCCTCCTCTTGATCCAGTAGACATAGGTGATTCATCTATAGCAATTTCACACGAAGAATTGGTAAGGAAAACCCTACTTCAGCAAAAAGTTGAAGCGGTACTAGCGAAAAATCCCCAACATAACAGTCCGATTGAACAATTACTCGTATATTCTTCAGCTGGGCTGAACCTTCTTCTGCACAGCAAAAAAAAAGAATATATGGTTATTTTTGGCGATTTGTCGGGGCTACGAGACAGCAACCTTGTACACAAGGCCGAGGGAAATAGACGCCTTCGTAAGGCTGCAAAAGCACTTATGGAGAAACTAGGCAAGGGTGATCGTTTAGCAGCGTGGGGTGGAGATGAGTTTGTTGCTATTTTTGAGACGGAGGAAGCCTACAGAGGTTTCTGCGCACGCGTAGGACTGAGCACTACATTAACCGAGGAGAAAACAGTTCCTTTTTTTGATTATTCAACCCTTACTTATGAACGTGGCGAGGTGTTGGTGAATCCGGTGTCTATAAGTTTTAAGCCCTCTACGGCGAATTTTAATGAACGTCCCGAATTTACAGAAGGAGATCAAGTTGGCAGAAAGGACCGTCTTATAAAGTTTCACCCCGAACTCGAAAAATACATTACCCATTTTGAAAAGAAACTCGGAGAGAAAGCGTATGGATCTTTACTGTGGACACTCGAAAATTCGCTATTTGATGCATTACTCCAAAAAACGTATGAACGGACATCTGGTACGAATTCTGTAACTGGGTATAAAGATATAGACGACCTAAAAGAGCATTTAGATGAGGAGAAAGGGGATTATGCACTTATGCGAATTGACTTACCGGGAATGATGAAATTTGTCAACGACCACTTACCGGAAAGCTATCGTGGTGGTAACGCGCTTATACAATTTACAGCAGAACGTATAATTAACTTTTTTCATAATGAGTGTGGTATTTCCAACATCCGTATGATGCGCCGTGGAGTAGATTTCTACGTTATCATTCCTCGCTCGTCAAAAAGCCCTCCGGTCTCATTCGTGGATCTGCTCCTCTATTCTCAGAAATTACAAGATTCGCTCATGCAAAGTTGTATTTCGTTTATTAGTCAACGCGATGGTATTGAAGTTTCATCGGGCAATTCGTCCGATTGGTACGTTCCATGTGTTGCGGGCTATTCATTATTTTCAGGAAGTGAAATTGTTCCTGCAATGGATAAAGTAGATCATGAAGTAAAGCATAATACGCTCTTTCGTGTGGAAGAACTAATCAATTCCTCATATACAACGTATATGCGAGCAGTAGATGATGCAGCGATCTTGGAAAAAGAAAAGGAATATAGTTTTCTCTTTAAAGAAATTATTTACTTGGGAAATTATTTTAATGTGTATGAAAAACGAGGGCCCGAACGTCTTCAGGAGCAACTAAATGTAAACGACCAAGAAATTACAAGCTTTATAGAATTTTATGAATCAGACTATTCTAAAATAAAAAATGGTGGGCCCCTATACCGATTTACAAACGGCAAGAAACAGCAAATGGCGTTTCTAAAGAAGCTTACACAGTATTCTTCACAAAAGAAATAAATTCGCTATAATAATCACATGTTAGATACAAACATCTTCAAACAAAACCTTACGCGTTGGGAAACGAAAACGCGGGAAAATTTAGCAACTATTCGAACCGGTAGGGCATCTTCAGCGCTCATTGAGAATATTCAAGTAACTACCTATAATGGCGAAGCAACGCTCCGTATTATGGAGCTCGCCACAATTAACAGTGGCGGAGCTCAGGAACTTTTAGTAGTTCCCTTTGACCAAACAACTATTCAGGATATTGAAAAAAAACTGCGTGAAAGTAGCATGGGTTTTTCGGTTTCAGTTGAAGGGAATTCGATTCGGGTAAAAATGCCGCCGCTTTCAGAGGAACAACGAAAAAAGTATGTAAAACTGGTTAATCAATTCACCGAAGAGGGAAAAGAGGCAATACGTCGCGACCGCGATGAAATTCGCAAACATGTCAAAATAGCATTTGAAGGTAAAGAGCTGTCCGAAGATCAAAAATACCGAATGGAACAAGATATAGATAAAATTTCAAAGGAATTTTCAGAAAAAATTGAAGAAATGAAAAAGAGAAAAGAAACAGAAGTGACGACAATATAAAATATTAAATCCGAAGCACGAAGCACGAATTTCGAAACAAATAAGTTCAAATACAAAATCAATAAATAAACCCCGCCTCGCCTCCCCTGATAGGGGAGGATTAAGGAGGGGTAAATTTGTAATTTAATATTTGTTTCGGATTTCGATATTCGAATTTCGGATTTAAAAACACATGATTTTAACTATTATTTCTTTCTTTCTCGTCCTCTCTATTTTAGTGCTCATCCATGAACTCGGACACTTTGTTGTTGCAAAGCTTTGTGGCATGCTCGTTGAAGAGTTTGGACTTGGGTTGCCGCCTCGTATCTTCGGAATAAAATTTCGCGAAACACTCTACTCAATTAACTGGTTACCCTTTGGCGGCTTTGTGAAGATTTTTGGAGAAGAAGGAATTGATGCAGACTCAAAATCAAAAAAAAACCCCACCCAAACCTCCCCTAATAGGGGAGGCGAGGAGGGGTTAAATCCGAAATCTCGTTCTTTTGCAGGGAAGCCGTGGTTTTTGAGATTTGCAGTAATTATTGCAGGGCCGCTGATGAATTTTGTACTTGCTGTCGCCATTGTCTCCTATATGTTTACCAAGGGAATGTATTTACCGTCAGGTGTTGTGCGTATCCAAACTGTCCAAAAGGGGACGCCTGCGGCAATTGCTGGTTTGCAACCAAAGGATGTTGTGGTAGGGATTATGAGTGGAGCTAAAAAATATCAAGTCACTACAACAAGCGATATGGTTTCGAAAACAAAGGAACTGAGTGGGATGCGTATTCAACTAGTGGTCAGACGTAGTGGAATCTTAAAACAATATTTTATTGTCCCACGCAAAAACCCGCCCGAAGGGCAGGGGGCTTTAGGAATTGTTGTCTCTGACACCGAGCTTAAGAAGTACCCGTGGTACAGTGCGCCTTTCTACGGCACAATAGAGTCGCTCAAGATGAGTTTTCAGTACTATCAGGAACTAGGAAAAGTATTGGTACGAGTGGTTACTTTTCAAAAACAACAAGTAGAACTTGCCGGGCCGGTCGGGATTGCACAAATGGCGGGCACGGCGGTGCGGCAGGGGACAGACTCGGTACTACAATTATTGGCGCTTCTATCTCTCAATCTCGCATTGATTAACGTGCTGCCATTTCCAGCGCTAGACGGTGGGCACCTCGCGTGGATAATGTACGAACTCATCACGGGAAAGAAGGTAAATGAACAGGTGAAGTCTAAAATAAATGTTGCAGGCTTTGCCATTCTTATGGGGCTCATTGTGCTCATTACCGCAAACGATATCTTCAAACTGTTTCATTAGAGGTCAGACCTTGTATAAAGACCTTGTATAACAAGGTCTGACCTCTTGGGAAGTGTTTGTATGGACAACAGGCAATAGTTTGGCTTATCCTAACAGCATTTTGGTATAACCTCCTCATATTCTGTTCATTAACACAATCCTACTTGGCGGATGAATGTGGAAAAATATTTACATTCACCTGCCGAAATCTCTTCGCGTTGAGACCCGCGATTATGAGAGTAGGGAAAAACAGGGCATATCAATGTATTAGCTACATGATGCCCGAGTTCTGCCGGTACAGATCAGGTTAACACCGGCAATTAACAAGGAGGTTGTATGCAAAATTTTGCGTATGTTTTCGGCGGGGCTTTTTTTTTGCAGATTATGACTGGTTTCATAGTTGCGAAAAGCCCAGCGAGTCCCTACCTAGAAGTTGTAGGGACAGGAGCCGCTCTTGTCATCTATGCAATACTGATGAGGGCAGTTCCGAATATATTAGTGAGGCTCGAGCCTCACTTTTGGCTGGTTGGTACCCTTTTGGGTATATTCTCCAGCCAAATTCGGGTAGAATTCACCC
>CAYHPU010000022.1:0-6253 GCA_964358525.1 uncultured Gammaproteobacteria bacterium | reverse complement strand
CTCACGTTTCCGTGAGCTACTGCACTTAGGATTGGTCTCAATTAACCAATAATCCTAAGTGCAACTCGCAACACAACGTACTGGTGTGCTACAATAGGCAGCTATGACGGCAGATCATAAAAGAATAAGTTTAGTCGATAGACCTCTAGATGGAGCAACTCCACAGACTGCGAGGGAATTTCAAAATAAGATCAATCTCTATAAAGTTATTTTTAGCCACTATTTTAAAACGCATGAAATTCGGGTAGAATTCACCCTTTCCACGAGAGAAGATCACCCGTATCAATTAACACTAGCAATTAACAATCACACCAAGTCCGAAGCAGAAGTAGTCCAAGCAATTGCCGATGCAGCGGAGTTTGCAGAACTTCAGGTCGAGAAAGAAAGAGCTAATAGTATGTTTTTCGGCTTTAGAAAAAGGCCGAATAGTAGACAGAGTGAAGAAGAGTAGTAGTACATTAACCGTATACTAAAGTATAAATATAGTGTAATAGTAAGGCACTATCTAATTCGTACATTCAACATGTACAAGTTCTGCTTGCCTGTATCACTCACTGTCCTGTAGTATTTGCTCTCCAAATAATTTGGCAATTCTCCGAAATCATATCGATACGAAATAATTTTTTGCAGATTCTCGGGTTTCACCTTTGCAACAAGCTGAAGTATCCTATTCATCACGTATGGTCCTGTAAATAAATATATCTTTGTGGCATTGCTAAAGTCTAGATCAAACAAACTTTTACCGACGATATGTATATTTTTTCTGTTTGAGTGGATTAGCCATTTGATCCATAGAATGGTAATAAGCACCGGATTTATCTCTACAGCATAAAACTGCGCATTACTTTTCTCGGCTAGCTTAAAAATCACCTCACCTGTTCCTGCTCCCAAGTCGTAAACAATATCGCCATCTTTAATCTCCAACTCCTTTTCAATTACGGGGATATCTATAACATTTGTAGGAAAGTAGGGGATGGGTGAAAAAGATTTGGAGAGAAAGAAATATAGTACAAACCCTATCAAGATAAAGGCAGCAGATAACGTAAAGTAGAGTGTAATCATGTAGTCTAAGTAATGTCACGTATTTAGCATTTTACTAAATCTTACCCCACCTTGCCTCCCCTAATAGGGGAGGATTAAGGAGGGGTTACACTATTCGTTTACTGTTTATTGTTTATCGTTTACAATAGGGACATGAAAAATACTATTGTGACCCACCTTCGCCCCGATTTGGACGCGTGTGCGAGCGTGTGGCTCGTAAAAAAATTCTTTCCCAGCTTTGAAGAGGCAGAACTTGTGTTTGTTCCGGCGGGGAAGACGTTGAATGATGAGATAGTAGATACTAAGCCAACAATTATTCATGTAGATACGGGGAAAGGGAAGTTTGACCACCACCATCTACCCATTCGCACCAGTGCGGCGCAGCGTATTGTCGAATATCTTATTTCAGAAGGTCTCATTAAATCTGATCTCATTGAAGTCTATAAACGTTTTGCCGAAGTCATTACCATTGTCGATAACTTTGAGTATGTTTCGTTTCCGATCGCTCAGACAGACAGCGAAGAAATGATGCTGTACCAAATAATTGAAGGGTATGCGTTTATAGAAAAAAATGACTTTGTGGTGGTAGATTTTGCCGAACGAGCACTCGACGGGTTTCTTATTATGCTTCTCCAGCGACGCGACGCAGAGAATGATCTCAAAAATGGGGAAGAATTTACGGTGCACGGTAACTTAAAGGCGATTGCCGTAGAATCACGCAACGAATACGCCACTCATTTTGCGCAGAAAAAAGGGTACAGTCTTGTCATTCGCAAGGACCCGAAAACGGGCAGGGGAAAAGTGAAAGCGCGGCCCGATTCACCAATAAAACTTGAGAAACTATGGTTAGCTCTTACCACGCTCGAGAGCCCCGAAAAGTGGTACTACCATCAATCCGGCAAAATGGTAATTAACGGGTCGGACAAAAATCCTACAATTCCAGCGACTAGTTTAAGTCTCCAACAGCTTATAAAAATAGTGAAGGAAAACTGTTGATTTTCTGTTATAATGATTTCGATTCTATTTACAAACTTCGTTTTTATTGGTTAGGAGGTGTTTTATTATTATGGTATCAGTATTTCGCTCGAGAGAGCAAAGTAAAGACAGTATGCTTCGTCGTTTCACAAAACTCGTGATGGAGGAAGGAATTATTGATGAAGTTCGCAATCGTGCCCATTTCAAAAGTCCTTCCGAGATTAAAAAGGAAAGAATAAAAGAGCTTTCTAAGAGAAAAAGAAAGAATAGGGACTAAAAGTGTAAAATTCTGACTTTATTGTTAAATTGTTAGAATTGTTTAATTGCTATTCGAACAGTATTTTATTCAACAATTTAGCAATATAACAATATAGCAATCTATTATGATAACCGTCTACTTCACCAGCGATGCGCGATACCGCATAGATCGTTCGTTTGCAGTCAAATGTCTTCAAAAAGCATGGGTTGAGAAAGAATTGCCGCAGACCGGCGTGGTGAGTCTAGTTTTTGTGGGAAGTCGAAAGTCAAAACAGCTTTCTAAAGAATATTTGAAAGATGACCAAGAGCATCCAGTGTTAACTTTTCCGTACACTTCAAAAGAAAAGGTATTTCCGCCAGAGTTTATGGGAAATTTGCTCGGCGAGATTGTTATTTGTTATCCGCAAGTAGCGCTTTATGCGGCAAGCCAAGATAAAGAGATAAATAAGGTAATTTCGCAATTTCTAGACCACGCAGTCACCATCTTAGCGAATGAAATGAATAGAAATAAATAAATTCGAAGCACGAATCCGCCGGCTGGCGGACGAATATCGAAACAAACCCCACCTGACCTCCCCTAATAGGGGAGGATAAAGGTGGGGTTTTGTTATTTGGAATTGGGATTTGGTAAATGTTTCGGATTTCCATATTCGGAATTTGAATTTGCTGTTTCGAATTTAGGTATAATCCTTACATGTTTTATTTAAAATACAGACCGCAACAAATTGCAGAGATAGACCATGCAGAACGTCGAAATTTGCTTGAGAGCATTTTTCCAGGCGCAAAAGATATTCCTCATGCATTCCTTTTAATTGGTCCCAAGGGCACGGGAAAAACATCTACTGCCCGCATAATTGCAAAAGTTTTAAATTGTGAAGAAAACGTTTTTGCTGGCAAAAGTAAAACGGCTGAGCCGTGTGGGAAATGTGACACGTGCATCAGCATTCAAAACGGGAGCTTTTTAGATTTATTTGAACTCGACGGCGCGAGTAACCGCGGAATAGACGATG
Source organism: uncultured Gammaproteobacteria bacterium (assembly GCA_964358525.1). Classification (GTDB taxonomy): domain Bacteria; phylum Patescibacteriota; class Microgenomatia; order UBA1406; family UBA1406; genus CAYHPU01. Next base: position 2,969 of record CAYHPU010000022.1, on the reverse strand, counting down.
TGCGGGCGCTCCGTGAGCAAGTGGGTTACGCGCCGGCGCGTGGAAGGTATAAAGTGTACATAATTGACGAGGTACATATGCTCACGAAAGAAGCGTTTAACGCGCTTCTCAAAACGCTCGAAGAACCTCCTGAGTACGTTGTCTTTGTTTTGGCAACGACCGAACGGGAAAAACTGCCAGAAACAATAACATCGCGGTGCATACTCATTAACTTTAACAAAGCAACAGTAGAAGAACTTACGGCATCCTTAAACCGTGTGGTAAAAGGGGAGAAGCTCAAGATCGATCCCGCAGTGCTAACTGAAGTAGCTACGCGCGCAAACGGGTCTTTCCGAGACGCGGCAAAGCTTCTAGAAATGGTTACGCAATCCACAGATCTATCGTTACCCGCTGTTTCTATAGCTCTTAAAGATAATATGGATAGTAAGCCGGTAGAGCTATTGTCTCTTTTATTTAAAAAGGAAGAAGATAAGGCAGTAAACTGGCTTCATGAGTATGCAGAAAAAGGAGGTTCGGCCGTATGGCTTTCGGAGGAGCTTTTAAGTTTGCTTCACGACGCGCTTCTAACTCAAAAGGGATTAATGAAACAAACCGTAGAATCAAGCTTTGGCAAATTGAAAGCAGGGGAAATCACCAAACTTATGAAACTTATTTTAGATAGCTACCCGCAAACCAAGTACAGCCCCGTAGACATCCTCCCACTGATGATTGTGGCGGTAGAATACTGTTCTTAAGGTGACTCCTTTGCGTAGCGAAGGTGTCACCTTCACAGAATCCAAACGGAACTTCCAATTCCTATCATCCTATAGTATAATTTGATAATGTCAGAAAAGCCAAAGGCAACTATAGCTGAACCTAATAGCAGGTTGTGGAATTTATTTACAATACTAACCTCACCACTTCTTGGTGCCTCTGTAATCAACTTGCGTGGATTTCAACATGGGGATGTCACGATTCGTGAATACGCTGCTCATGGATCTGTCTACGACGCTGGAGCAAGTAGAATAAAATTAGCGGATGGTGCTTCTGCTAGTACTGATTTTAAATTTAAAAAAGGTGATGAAACCGTAGGCTTGCAGCTTATATTAAATGATACAGTTTTTGGAACTGCTGGAGAAGCTCGGCTGAGGGTTCGTATAGCACACGAGACAGAAGTAAAGAAAAATAGTATTGGAGCCCGCTGGAGAAATTTTATACGATGAGAGCGTACGTGAAGGCGAAATGAAATTTCCAATTAACAAAGGTAAAGATGTTGGAATTGAAACGTTCACTGCCAAACATAGTTCATATTAAATGTCTTCACCAGAATCTACATATCAACAGCTATGGAGAGAGCAGTTTCAAAAACAAGGATACATTACTAGTGAAGTAAAACACTCGGGTCATAAAAAGGCTGTTACTGTTCCCGGCATACAGGGAGGACGTAGCATACTTCATATGGCAACAGATGAACAGACGGTTGGAAATAATATGGTTCTCATGTATTCAATAAGGGATTAGCAGCTAACTTACAGAGTGTTTATTCATGGATCTATAATCACTGTCCAGACCTAAAGGGACTTCCTGTAATCTTTAACTATGAAAATCAACGTCGAGAAATTGATCTTGAGACTCTTGAACCTATTCTCGTGAGCGCTAACGATTTAATACTATTCTGTGCAGAACTATTGGATCGCTTAGTTCCGCAATCAGGCATAAAGTTAGTAGGTGTTGGCTCTTTGGCAGGCGGTATTATCGGTGAAAATCCAGATCTAGATATTTTGGCATCCGGGAGTGTTATCTCACGAGGCATTCCTGACAATTTTTATTCACAACTAGCAAAATACAGGGACAGTCTCAGTCACCGATTTCGCGGCGTGGATATTTGCTACCCATCACTCTGGTAGTTCTATTTATAGAAACTCTGAAATAAATCCTTAAAAACTGTACATTCCAAGCATCCTATAGTATAATTAGGCATGGTTAGCAGAGATACATCACCACGTTGTGAGTTTATACCCATTAAGCCAATAGAAATTGTTAATTATGGTGGGGTCTTTACAGCAGTAGGATATGAACACCTATTTTCTTTTAGCGGGGTAGGTACTAATATTGAAGATATTGGTGGTATTACAGCCTATTTTTATGATCCAGTAGTAATTTGCAGTAGATTATCCAACTTAACAGCAGAAGTAAATCGTTCTCAGGGTTATAAAACAGATCGCCCAGTCTACGTATATTATAAGAGAGATGAGAGAAGGAAACTAGATGCAGATTTTGCACACATATGTGCGCAGTCGGGAAATAGGGTAATTCTCAAACTAATTGAAATATTAAATAAAGCTGAGCGTAATTCTGGAACAGTAAAGGGAGTAGGATCTGTTAGTGCAGGAATTGCACGACATACCCTTTGGTATGAGAAGCCTTCTGATGTAGACATCCTTCTAGAAGGAATTTATTTAGACAGGAAAAAAAAAGAAGATAGAATACTACAGACTGAAATTGAGGTTACGCTTTTCGCATTATGCCTAGAATTAAAACTTGGATCCGCAGACCTGTATTTCCGATAGCGCTATTGACACGAGAATAGTAATACCTTAAAATAAGGTATTACTTATCTAAAAAGTATTACCATGTTTAGTACAACGGTTACTCAAAAGGGGCAAATAACTATTCCAAAAGCTTTTCGAGACGCGCTCGGTATTGCTTCGTATGATCGTATATTTTTTGAGCAAGGAAGTGACCATATAAAAATAACCAAGTCAAAAAGTATTTTAAGCCTCTCTGGAATATTCAAGTCAAAAAAAAATAAAAATGTATTGAAGGCGCGTGCATACATGGAAAAGAACTATTCTCGCTAAGAATAATGAAATATTTAATAGACACCAATGTATTCCTCAGAGCACTTGTAAGGGAAAACGAAGAGCACTTTAATGAGAGTAAGCAAATCCTTCAAGGCATTGAAGCGAGATCTCTAAACGCAGTAGGTA
>CAYHPU010000021.1:0-12907 GCA_964358525.1 uncultured Gammaproteobacteria bacterium | reverse complement strand
TGATTTGCCATGAGCGCAATGATTCCCGGGATGAAGAGTATTGTTGCGCCAAGAGCAATGAGAAATGATTTTTTGACTCTCATTAAAATAAGAAACCGAATCCACAGAAAATAAAGTAGTGCATATTCAATTAAATGAAGGGTTTTAAATATAGCGAAGCTTACAGCATAATTTGTTGTTATGGGGATGCGCGGCTGGGAGGAAAAGTAAAAAATTATAAGCATCCATAAAAGAAGTGGAACAAAACCAGTTATAAAAATAAACTTAGGTGAATTGCCAGGTAGATTCTTTTTCATAGTATATGGTACCTATAATAATACAAAGTACCACCGCAGAAGTCATGCTGTTTATTATGCCAAGCAGTAAGCCTGCCCGAAAGAAAAATAGAAAAGATGTTTTTAATACATTGTCTTTTTTTGATGTCGAGGCACCAAGAACTGCTTTCGTTTCAGAGTATAAATTAAGACGAGGGTTTATTTCGCTAAATGAGCTTTGTGATGAATAAATGCTATTTGTCTGACCTGATGTCGATGATACTATCAGAGAGGTAGGTTTCGGAGAAGAAGTCACGTGGATGCTTGCAACAGGTTTTGAAGTTGGGTTTATCGTTGCCGTACATAATGAATTCACTGCGGCTTTACTTGCTGCGGTACTGCACCACTTGGAATCGGTTGTTGCTCCTTGGCGGGAGTAGCTTTGCTCAGACTTAATACTCGCATATTCAACCGTATCTACCTCCTGCTTTTGTGCATTTAATAAACGAACCGTATCTCCGTCATTATTAAATATGGACGAAGTAAGATCAAAAGTTGCGAACCCTTTTGCAGGAATAACGAGGTTAAATTTTTTTGGTGAGGAGCCTTCGTTTTCTGCGTCGTCGATATACCAATCAACTAAAGATACCTCTGTATCGTTCTGGTTGTATAGTTCTATCCATTCGTTGTTTCCCGTTTTTGGATTTGGGTATATCTCCGAGAGAATTATGTTCTGTGCAGAGGGCGATGGGGTTGTTGTTGGAGAAGGGGGAGATTGGGTTGGTGTAGGAGTATTGGTCGGTGTCGGTGTTGGCGATGGTGTCTGCGTGGGAGTTGGGGAAGGGGTAGGCGCTAGGAGGCAAGAAATCAGTGTGGAATTTAAAAGACCGAAGCTCGCGCTCCCTGTTGCCCATATTGAATTTCCGTCAGGAATTCGCGCCCAACTTATACCTTCTCCCGGACTTTTTAAATACGAGTAGCTATCTATTAGTTGCGCACTCAAATCAGTCGGAGGAGCAGTTTTACTAAACAATCGGACGGTGTCGGCTGATGTTTTGTTGAGATTTATGTTTTCTGAAAATACATAGCATTCATGCGGGCCGAGGATAATAGCACTCGGTATGACACCAAATGTTGTTCCGCCGGAGTCGTCTACATACCAGCCGGAAATGTCCGCGCTTTCGGTTGCGGTATTATATATTTCAACCTGTTGTGATGGGTCAATAAGGAATTCGTTAATTACAATAGATGAAGTTGCAAGGACAGTTTTGAAAGAAACAATAAAAAACAAAATTGCAGTGAACAACGAATATTGCCACATTAAAAACAGTTTACTGCAAATGCCAATACAATGTCATAAGACCATTGGAGTGGAAAATAAATACACCATTTCCTCCGTCGTTGAGGCAGTTACGACAATTATATGCAGTTCCGTTTTCTGAAGCGTAGATTGGAGTGTCTAATGGTCCTACAATATCCCAGGCAGGATGTGGTTTACCGCCGTAAAAATAACTTGAATAGCACGTGTACCCAGAGCCTTGTGTAATTTCGTCTACTGAAATTGGCCATCCAAGATTCCCTTTTCCCAAGGACTTGAGTTCGTTTCCACTACACCCATCTTTCCACCATACAGATCGATTCTCTAACGCGTCTCCAGGATCCATCCAATTTGTGTTATACCAGTCGCCACTGAGCTGATTAATTGCAGAGTATTTGTAAACACCAAAGTGAAGATGGGGACCAGATGAAAAACCGGTACTGCCCTGAATTCCAATTGTTTGTCCCTTTTTAACTTCTGTCGGTAACCCGCTTTGGATTAAAAAAGCGGCGGCCTGGTTAATCTGCTTATACTCTTTTTGAGCTTCCGCGAGGAGTTGTTGATACCGCTGCTCGTCATTTCTTGTAAGGTCAAGTAGAATTCGTTTTTCTTGCTGCTGTGCGGCGAGTGTTAATTTGTACGAATGTAATTTGTCAACTGCAATACCGAGTTCCTTTTCTTTTACTTCTCTCAAACTTTTTTGTTCTTTATAGGTTAACCGGGTATTTTGTAGACGGAGAAGAAAATTTCGGTCGCTCTTTTGTGTTTTTTGTAAATAGTGGAGAGAACGAAGAAATGCAGGAAAAGTGTTTGCCGAAAAAAAAGCGTAATATTCCTGATTCCGCTGTTTCTTATATACTTGTTCTATTTTTTTATTAATTGCGTCTGTTACTTTCTGAAATGTTGTGTCGAGCTCTTCAATACGTGAAGAAAGATTTTGAACCTCCTCTTGTAATTGATCTATTTTTTTCTCGTTATCAGCTATTTGGAGTTGAGTAAGATAAATCTGGCTATTAAAATAGAGTATTTGGCTAGAAAGCGTGTTTCTTTTTTGACTTAGTTGTTGAATCTGATTATTACAAGCAGAGATTATTTTTTGCAAATCAGAGGTTCCCTCGGGTTTTTTACATTCACCCTCTTGGGCACGAACTCCATATACAACAACAGCAAACAATAGTAGTATTACTAAACTCAATCTCCCAAACAAACGTTGCATACGTTCTATTTTATATATTTTGATGCGGCGGCGAAAGTGGCAATAAGAATAATGGTATAGCCGACCAAAAAAGTACTAAGTGCCAGAAGTATAAAAAAGAATATGTTAAGTGGCCATATTGAAACAGCAATAGAGTTAAAAGTAAAAAGAGTAAGAGTGGGTATTCCAATAAGAAATTGTGTTAATTGCCCACGTGCAAATGTGTAGAGAACGCCAAAAAAAGACAAGCTTACGAAGACAGCCATTCCGTTCAGCAGTAAATTTTCCCGTATAAATGGCCGAATAATAAAATAACGGGTAGCGCCCAAAAGCCGCTGTATTTCTATCTCGTCGCGTCGAACCATTAATTTAAACGTAACCGCAGTGAATAAAACGAAAAAGACAACAAAAAATTGTGCCGACAGGAAAATAAGGGCAGACAGTTGAATGGTATTTGTTACTCGGATAAGACTTTCGATAACATCTTGTTGGAAAGCAACTTCTTCAACCCCCGGTTCTTTCTTTGCAGTTTCTGCTATGTCCTTTAAATATTCAGGCTTTGTGGCAAATACTTCAAGAGAAGAGGGGAGTGCGTCTTTTGTGGCTATTTCAAGAAGCAACGGCTCGTTTTTATTGAGGTCTTTATAAATTTTAAGTGCTTGTTCAGATGAAACATATTGTGCATTTTTAACTTTCTGCGATTGTAGAAGCGTCTCTCGTAGTTTGTAGATGTCCGAAATAGGTGTAGTTTTCAAAAAATAAATAGTAACTTGTGGCTGGGTTTGCACAAATCGCACGAGCTGGGTGAGTAAAATAATTGAAGTTGAAAAAAGGATGAGAACAAAAAAACTAAAAGACATAGTAAACACAATACCGAGTGTTTGATAGGGAGTTCGTCGTAGTGCTTTAAAAAGTTCGCTCATTATTGGTCAAGTGAATAGGTTCCACGGGTACTGTCTTTAATAATTTTACCCTGTTTCAAAGTAATAACTCTTTTTTTAAGTGTATTTACAATGTCAGCGTTATGTGTGGCAAAAACAATGGTTGTCTCGGGGGTATGAATTTGGCGAAACAATTTAATTATCTCCCACGTTGTAATAGGGTCCAAATTTCCTGTCGGTTCGTCGGCGAGAATAATACTTCGTACTCCGGCGACGGCTCGAGCGATTGCGAGACGCTGTAGTTCTCCTGCCGAAAGCTGAATGGGGAAAAATAATGCCTTTTTTTCAAGACCAACTTTACGCAGCGCTTCAAGCGCCTCTTCTTTTGGCTTCTTACTGTCTAATATGGCGAGCGAAATAAGAATATTTTCAAGAACATTTTTGTCATACATTATCTTAAAATCCTGGAAAATAGAGCCGATTTTTTTTCGCAAATCCTCAATTTTGTTAAAGGAGGGAAGGGAAATAGGGTTGTTGTCAATTATAACGGTACCTTCGTCTGGCACAAGTTCGCGTAAAATGAGTCGTAGAATAGTCGTTTTCCCCGCGCCAGAGGCTCCGATAAGAAATACAAAATCTCCTCGTTCAATTTCAAATTGGACATTTTCAAGACTAAAATTTCCTGCAGGGTACCTTTTAGAAACGTGTTCAAAACGAATCATAATTATTTTACTTCAAGGTATCCAGCGTCCATAAGCCAGCCAGCAGTTTGCGCCGCATATGTTTTGCCACACACTTTGACTGTTTTATTAACAAATTGGTCAAGATCTATACTTGAAGACGTAAGATACACATTTTGAGATACTCCCCCCTTTCGAGTTAAATGGTGGGTTCCTTCTCCGTCAATTCCTCCCTTGCTTAATTTTCCTTCAGGGCAATTTGGATCTGCTTTTGGATCAATTTGCCCATAAATTGTTTTACCTCCTGTTTGTTGAACTTGCATACCGCTCTGTGTAGTTGTTGTTTTAACAGGTGCCGAACCAGATATTATTTTTCCCGAAATAATTCCTGCAATAACGGCCACTATAAGAAATATCACTAATGGGTTAAAACGCGGCTTTTGTTCTACGTGCTCATCAAAGTTGTGTAATATACTTTCCGTCATGTAAAGATTAAATTTATAATCTCATTCATTTTAGCGAGTTACGAAAATTTTAGCAAATACGCTTTTATAAAGTCATCAAGTTCTCCGCCCAAAACCTGTTCCGGGTTTGTACTCTCGTGGTCCGTTCGCAAATCTTTTACGAGTTTGTAAGGGTGAAGGACGTAGGAACGAATTTGAAGTCCCCAACTTGCCATTTTCGAAGTACGAAATTGGGACGATTCTTTCAATTTTGTTTCTTCCTCGCGTTGCCACAATTTTCCTCTGAGCATTTGCAATGCATACTGGCGATTCTGTTGTTGGTACCGCTCTTCTTGGCAGGTAACGATAATCCCCGTTGGTTTATGCGTCAATCGCACGGCGGTTGAAACTTTGTTTACATTTTGCCCCCCGTGTCCACCAGCTCTATAAAATTGCCATACTAAATCCGACTCCTTAATTTCAAGCTCAGTATCGGGAATGGTCGGAAATACTTCAACAAGCGCAAACGAAGTTTGTCGTAGTGCATTTGCGTTAAATGGGGATTGGCGCACTAAACGGTGTACTCCTGCCTCAGCTTTCAGATATCCGAATACATATTCTCCTTTAACTTCAACGGTCACACTTTTTGTTCCTGCCTCGTCTCCGGGAACTTCGTCTATCATATTGTATTTCCATCCCTTTAGTTCAAAGTAGCGCGTATACATTCGAAACAGCATTGCGGCCCAATCCATTGCTTCAGTGCCCCCTTGCCCGGCGTGTATTGAAAATAGCACGTTTTGTACATCATATGTACCCGACAAAAGTATAAGTGTTTCGTACGTGGTAACTTCTTTTAATAAGTCTTTCTCATTTGCATCCAAATACAGAAGTTCCATAACGTCGAAATCGTCGACCTGTTTGCGGAGCAGAGATTGTTCGCGAAGTACTTCTTTGGCCTTGTTGGGGTCGGACCACAAATCGGGTTTATTAATTTCCGCTTCAACCGCAAGAAGACGTTTCTGTTTTGTTTCTGCGTTGAATTTTGTCTTGAGTTGTTGGTACCGCAGTTCAACTTCTGGACTTATCATAACGCGAAATCTTGACCAACAATAACGGTAGTTTTAGTTCCCGTTGTCTTTTCAAATGTGGCGCCGGTCACTCCGTACTCTTTTAAGTCTGCCGAGATAAGTGAGAAGATCGCTTTTTGTGGTGCAATTATCACGGTCTTTTTATATGAATACGAATCGGCATTGGCGACGGTTTCTACCACATAGCCTTTTTTTTCGAAAACGGCGCGTGCCTTGTTTGCAAGACCAGGTGTTCCAACGCCATTTTGTATTTCAATAATTACTTTTTCACGAAGAATAGAAGGTGTCGGACTCGGTACTTCTGTTGGAATTGCGGTTGGCACAGGGGTAGTAGACGGTTTAAATAAAGCAAACGGTGGCATTTTAAACGAGAAAGAGCTACTACCAGTTAATAGTGCCTTTAATACAAGAAACGAAAGTCCAAATGACAAAATCATAAATAGAGAATATTTTAAGGCAGAAAGCATAAGATTAGGCTCTGTGCTCGATTCAAAAGAAGTTGTTGGCAAAGTCATTGATGGGAGTACTGGTTTCTTTTGTACTTCGGCAATTCGTGGCGTAAAACCAAAAAGTGTATTATTTTTTTCATCAATCAGTTTAAGTAGGGATACCTCACGAGCAAATACCAGTATGTCAGTTAATTCATATTTTTGGGCGGTTTTGGCAAAAATAGAATTGTCGAGTATTTTATTTAATGGATTTGTCCATATATCAACGTCTTTAGTAAACGTATCCTGACGTATTTTGGAGATAATTTCCCCGTTTAAAATGAGGCGGGCAATTTTTTTTGCTTGTTTATCATTGAGTTTCTTTAATTCTGCGGTCAAATTCTTCGATTCAAACTCGAGTACTTGTCCATTGAGTAAACCACTTGCATCAAATAAAAGCCCCTCGCTCATATACGTATGGTGCTCAACAAACAAAATTGGTTCTTCTTTCTTTTTATTAAGCGTGTGTTCAAAAAGATGAAAAAGCAGCAATGCTTCAGGGTATATGTCTTGAATAGTAAGTTCATAAAAAGATAGTAAGGTAGTAAGTTGCGTATATACTTCAGGAGTCAAAATGAAAATATTGGCACATTTCATTCCGCGGTAATCGGCAATACCATATTTATATAGCGTTGGATTTAATAAATCAGGGTACAGCTCTAAGATTCTTTTTTCGGTGTATGCTTTCAATGCTGTTTCGGGAATATCAGAGGGAATTTCAATACGATTGAAAACAAAAAAACGCTGTCCGAGTATAAGTGTGGTTTTCTGTGCCCCGAATTTATCAGTACCTGTTTGAAGTAATAATTTTTTAAGATACGAAGCCCAAATATCTAAATTAAATTTCTTTGCGTCGGTATAAGAAATATCAGTGTGTGCGCACATCATCTTCTTTTTTCCAATGAGGGGATTTGAAAGAGAAAAGTATTGAATCTTATTATTTAGAATACTCAGTATATTCATACCGACTATTTTGACACAAAACGAAGCAAAGTGCAACAAAGTTAGTCAGTTATTCAAAATAGTGGTGGTAGAGTATCCGGGGACAAGGGGAGTTACCACAATACAGGAAGCCCCAATAGCCTGCGCTTGCTGTTCTTTTTCTTTGTGGTGTGGGTCATTTTCAGTAATCGCAATTATTGTGGGACGAATTTTCTGTACGAGCTGTTCGTAATCTGAATAGCTGGAAAAATAGGGGAGCGGAATAACTTCGTCTACAGCCTTGAGGCTCTGTAATAATAGTGCACGATCCTTTTGAGAATGTACTGGTTCTCTTTTTTTGTGGACTCTGATAAATTCATCGCTTTCAAGTGCTACCACAAGAATGTCTCCCTGTTTCTTTGCCGCTTCAAGAAATACAAGGTGTCCTTTGTGAAGAATATCGAAGCATCCTCCGACCAAAACGACTTTTTTACCTTTGTGTTGCAGTGAATAAGAAGGAATTAACAATTTACTTTTTCTTTAAGAATATAAAGTGGCCGGTTTTGTACTTCTTTATAAATCTTTCCCACGTATTCGCCAATTATGCCAATGGTAAAAAGTTGTGTACCACCAAGAAAAAGAACAGCGACGAATAGCGCAGTCCACCCCGTAACCCAATATTGGTGGGGAAATAAGAATCGAATGGCGAGCGCATATAAAATACCGAGCGCTCCGAGAAACGAACTAAAAAATCCTGTATAGGTAGCAATACGAAGTGGCTTTACAGAAAAAGAAACAATGCCATCGAAAGCAAAGTTAACCATTTTTGAAAGGGTATAGTGGGTAACACCGGCATAGCGCTTATCGCGGTTAAACTCAACTGTTTGTTGTGTAAATCCTCCCCACGCAACAAGTCCTCGTAAAAACCTATGGTGTTCTGGCAATTTTAAGAGGTATGCGGTCACTTTTTTGTCTTGTAGCCTATAATCGCCAACGTCTTCTGGAATAGGTGTGTCCGAGAGAAAATTGAGAACACGGTAAAACCAAAAGGCAGTCAGTTTTTTAAACAAGCTATCATCTCTTGTTTTTCGTTTTGCGTATACTACTTCGGCGCCCGCTTGCCACTTTTCTACCATACTCGGAATAATTTCTGGAGGGTCTTGAAGGTCGGCGTCTATTGTTATTAAACAATCTCCCGTTGCTGCGGTATAACCACACGAAAGAGCCATTTGGTGCCCAAAATTTCTGGTGAAAGACAATATTTTTATATTTGAATCACTTTCTGCTGCCTTGCGAAGTAAATTAAGCGTTTGGTCGGTTGATCCGTCGTCAACGAAAATAAGTTCGTAAGTATATTGATCAGCACTATTTCGAATGCGAGTTAAAAGATGATCAATATTTTTTTCTTCGTTATGGACAGGAATAACAATAGAGAGAAGGAAGGTAGACATGTAATGATTATATTCTCTAATTTAATTTAATGTCCTAATGTTGCGGGACGAAATAAATTTGTTTCGCAAATTTAAACGTCCCCGCAGCGCTGAAATTTTCTTTGAAAATTTCTTGCGCTGTTGCGGAGCCGGGAGTCGAACCCGGTCTAAAAGGTTATGAGCCTTTTGTGCACCGTACACTACCCCGCGATTAAGTAGTAAGTATATAGTAGAGAGCGAGGGAACACAAGAAAGATAATGCAAAAAAACTCGGCGACTAAGTTCTAGTTAACCTGTTTTCTAGACTTTCCAACCAAAACAAAAGAGGCTTTTCGGAAGTTACTAAATGTGCGGTGCCCCCGAGTTTTGAAAAAATAACACAAGCACTTTTGGAATTGTCAATTAATATACCTTCTTCAATTTTTGAACCACGCCTGTTTGCAATTTGCACAAATATCTCACCCTTATTATCGTCCTTAAACCTTTTACTATCAGAAGAATTGATAATGGAATCGAAATAAGAGTTTAGCTTGAGTGCGGGAACAGTAAATCTTGTAAAGCAATCCATATTGTCGGTAATTAAAATTACATGAAAGTTCTCTTTTTGTTTTTTGATTTGGATAAGTACATCCGGCAATATGTTCATGTTTTTGCAATCGGTAATAAAAATATTCCACAATTTTTTAAAAGGAATACCTAACTCTTTTGATATAAGCCGATTTATGTGTTCGGAGGAATGGGTGCCACGCATCCATTCATTAACTACCAATTTATTTTTTCCAAACAAGAAATTCTGAATTTTTTCAAAATTATTTGCATCGATACTTCTCCAAAATCTATCGTGACAGAGTGTGCCATCAAAATCTACAAATAAAATTGGTTTCATAGTTTTTTATTTGATGAATCTCTGTAGAAACGGTTGAAAAACCGTTTATCTCTGTAACCACTTGATTATCACCTCAACCAATTCTTTTTCTTTTCCGTTGAAACTGTGGTCGCCCTCCGGAATTACATGGAATGTGAAATTATGTATATCAGACACCTTCTTTTTGAGAAGTTTAACTATCTCTGATACTTTGCCGTAGCAATATTCGTCAATTTCTCCATATACAACAAGTGATGGTTTCTGTATTGAAGCAAACTCTCGAAATAATTTCTTTTTTGACAGCTTGACATTAAATAGTGTTTCATAGAAAGGAAAAGTATTGTAATCGCCATCGGGGTTTAAAGTGTCGTAGAGCGACTGATAGCTTATAAAATCCATTGCAAGTTTCATTCCTTTTCCCTGGTCTATTTTACTTCGGCATTTTTCAAGTGCGTGGCAAAATTTTTTTGGACCAAGCTCTTGAGAATAATAAATACCGGTGTCGTCTCCCCCCGAAAGAAGCAGATATCCCTTAATTCTATTCTGAGGCTTGTACCAATTGTAGACACAAATTTTATTTGCGCCGGTAGAAGAGCCGACCAGATAAATCTCGTTATATCCGAGTGAGGTTAAATACTCTATTGCTCCATCAATGTCTATAACACAATCCTTGATAATCTCATACGTCATACCATACAACACGCGCTCTTTGGTTCCGTCGGGTAATTTTCTATCCAATTTCTTTATTAAGTTCGCACCGCGGTTGTTAAAAGGGAAAAAGGAAAAGCCGTTATCCGTTAGTGTTTCGGCCAAACAGTTCATAAGATCTGTTTTATAAAAAACACACGAACTGCCATTTCCATGAAGATAAACAAGAATTTTCTTTGTTTTCCTTTCAGGTTCATACAAAAGGCCGGGGAGCATTAAATGGTCACGAGTTTCAAAATTAACGAGCTGTGCCTTTACCATTTTGTTTAATCTCAAACAAATAAATAATAACAGCGCTTGTTGCAAGAAGTGACATTATGCCAAATAAATATTGAAATCCCAAATATTTAACAACAAGTCCGCCGGCGAGAGTAGAAGTAAGAACGACGATGTTTTCAATGACTTTCCACTCCGCATAATCAAATACGTGTCTGTTTTTATCCAAATGTTCGGCAAATACAACATCAAATCCAAGCGTTCCTATTGCTTCACCAAATCCAATCAGTGCTTGTATAACAAATAGTTGTGATATGTCAGTAATAAAAATTATAGAAGCCCACGCAAGTGCGCGAACCCCATATCCAATAACTAGTAAATGTGATGGATTATGAACTCCGCGATAGTATTTCATTAGAATAAAGTAAGTAATAGTAGAGGCGCCAACTAAACATGCCCATGAAATACTTATGGTTAACACGGTTCCGCCGAGTTGTTTTGCATAAATACCGTACAGCGGACCAAGTAAGTTCCCACCAAGGACGAATAAGCTATTACTAATGAAAAGGATTTTCAAATATTTATTTATCATAAAGCTTTTGGTTTAACGATCTCTTGCCTCCCTTACTATATTATATCAATTCTTCATTAGATAGCCGGATGACAATGTCTTTAATTTTTTCAAGTGAGATGTTAAGTACTTGTGCAATTTTAGACGACGTAATTTTTGGGTTCACTAATTTTAATTTTAAGATTTGTCCGCGGAGCTGGCGGTTAGATCCCTCAAATTTGGATTGTCTGGCGTAGTGTTTACTTTTTCTATTTGGATTCCTTTCTGTCTTCTTGAGATAAGTTCCATAATCCATAAGTGCGAAGTACCATTGTCGAGGATTCTTTTTATCAAGTGTTTTTTCAACGAGAGTTATTATTTCTTTATCAGCAATATCAGTTTTGTTCTCAAAGAAAAAATGGATAAAGACACTGCGAATATTTGTTTCAATAAAAACAGTCGGGGTGTTAAATGCGAACGCGCAAATGGAACTCGCGGTTGCGTATCCAATACCAGGAAGGTCGTCTAAATCTTCAACAGAATTGGGGACGACGCTTTTGTGTTTATTTATAATAATCTTTGCAGACTCATAAAGATACATTGCCCGCCGATTATACCCCATTCCCTGCCACACTTTTAAAACCTCGGTTTTATCCGCCTTCGCAAGGTTATCTACGGTAGGAAATCTTGAAATAAATTCGGTGTATTTGGAAATAACCCGATTCACCTGGGTTTGTTGCAACATGACTTCGGATACAAGTATAAAGTAGGGATTAATAGTTTCTCTCCATGGAAAAGCGCGTCGATTTATTTTAAAGTAGTCCCAGACAATTTTTTTAAATTCTTTTGTATTCACTGAGTGATGTTATCAAATTTGTTTAAACTTCTAACTTTACCTCCCCTATCCGCCAGCTGGCGGAGGGGAGGGCAGGGTGGGGTTTGAAATATAGTAGCAAAATATGAAATATGGTAGTATGGACAGCAGAAGGGAGATGACTATAGAAATATGGATGTACAATTTTATAGCGTAAAAGACAAAAAAATGGTTTCTGTTCCTATGAATATGGTTAAAAAAACCAAGTACGAACGTACTACCAAAGATGGTAAGACACAAGTACGATATGCTTTCAAAGCAGTATTCAACGGTTTGAAACTAACAAAATTTGCAAATAAAGCCGATTGGGACAAAGCAAGCGTTCCTGAGGTGTAATAAGTAAAAGAATTGAATTAGTACTACACAAGCGTGGCGAAAGTCACGCTTGTGTAGTGCACAAAAGGCCGCATTTGTTTGTCTGACGATGCGGCACAAGGGTTCGTAACCATCGATTTATATATATGATCATCGATGGACGATCCCTAGAAAGGAGATGAAAAAAATGGATTCAAAAAAACTAATGCACATGGCCACGTACCTTCTTGTGGTTGTTGGAGCACTTAATTGGGGACTTATTGGCCTTTTTAATGTTAATGCAGTGGCGCTACTACTTGGTACAATGCCAAGCGTTATGAATACTGTATATATATTAGTAGGGGCTTCAGCTGTGTATGAGTTTGCAACCCATATGGGTAATTGCAAGGTGTGTGAAAAGAAATAAAGGATTGAATGAGGAGTTTAGCTCTACATTTACCTCCCCTATTAGGGGAGGGCAGGGTGGGGTTTGTGCCTTATAGGAGTTTGAAATTGGGATTTATTTGTAATTTGTAGTTTGTGATTTGTGATTTATACTATTTCAACTCGGAGTGTAGCGCAGATGGCTAGCGCGTACGCATGGGGTGCGTAAGGTCCCGGGTTCGAGTCCCGGCACTCCGACAATTGGTACCGTTCAAAAACGGTCTCGCTTTTGATTGAAATAGAGCGGTAGATCAAGAT
>CAYHPU010000020.1:0-12940 GCA_964358525.1 uncultured Gammaproteobacteria bacterium | reverse complement strand
AGAGTGAGGTTTTGAAAGGGGAGTTAGATGGGAAAGTCGTTATTCTCGCCAAACCGCGAACCTTTATGAACGACTCCGGACGAGCAGTCAAGCTCTTAACTATCAACTATCAACTATCAACTACTGACATCATCGTCGTCCATGACGACCTCGACCTTCGACTGGGGGAATATAAAATTTCAAGTGGCAAAGGGCCGAAAGTACACAATGGCATCTTATCTATCGAAGAACATTTACATACGAAAGACTTTATGCGGGTGCGGATTGGAGTAGATAACCGCAGTAGTGAAAATAGAATTGATGGGCATACGTATGTATTGCAGAAGTTTACAGAGGAAGAAAAAAAGATTCTAGATTCGTTATTTGCTCAGATTTTGCCTGTGTTATTCGAAAAGATTCAGTAGGGGCGAATTTTAATTCGCCCAAACAATGATATTGTCATATTTGACAAAACCCCACCTCGATCCTCCCCTTGTTGGGAGCCTGCCCGCAACGCTTCGCGTAGCGAGGCGGGCGGGGCAAGGAGGGGTAAAGGTGTGTAATATCCCTTAGCAACAACACAAGGTACGTTTTTTCTTCGTACAAATGTGTTGTTGCTTTAACATGTCGTTCGTGGGAGGGGTATTTTTTTATCCGGGAAGGAGGTGAAAACCGGATGGAAAAATTAAGATTTCTTGGGGGGATTTTATGGCTAGTGTTTGTAACTCTAGTCCAAATAATCCTAAAAGGAATTAGCTTGGCATTCCTCGCTATCCGCGAGGTGGGGCCAATAATCTTCCGATCGCTCATGAAGGCGATTGGGAATTTGGTGGTCAGAAGTTTGGCCGCCATTTTTACCACTCGGGGCGCCATTGCGCTTCTCGGAGGGTGGTTTATTGGCTCGGCCTGGTTCTATTTGCCGGAGGCGAAGTATGCCTTCGGTATGATGCTCGTTGCAGTAATCATTATTGCAACGTTCAAAGAGTTGGGCCTCGGTGGCAGAAGCGGATAACCCCTCCCACTGTCACACATGATTTATGTAGCTACTGGGACCTTTTTCTTTCCAAACAAATTTTCAATTAACTCTCTAATCGATGTTGACTTCATTCTGTCAATCTTTTCTAAAATCTGTTTTGCTTTCAGTTCAACCACATGCAGAAACACCACGTAATCTATTGGGTCGTTAGATTCGTCGGGATATTTTAGTTCTGCGTCTTCCATATTTTTATATATTCGGGTAGAGCCCCGATCATTCATAAGTTTATCTATTGACAGATTTTTAATATGTTGAGCAAGTATTTCAACACTGGCTCGCACTTGATCTGTAACGGGGTAAGGATCTCCAGAAAGTAACGAAACCGGGTCAAAGCGCCTTCGAATTGATGCCACAACCTCTTTAATATAAAACAGCGGCACTGGTTCAATGTGCCCCATATAGTTTAACGCATAGTCCTGAATTTCGAAAACGGGCTTAAGGTCAAGTGTATTTTTTTCTTGTTTTTGTAGTTCCTGTAGTGAGAGGTGCAATACGAAAACCTGGATATTAATACATTCTTGTTTCAACATATCTGCCTCCATTTTTGTTTCAGTTTTTTGCAACCGAGAGATAGTGTCCTGGTAGTGCGCTTGCAATGCAAGAAGAAGGTCTTTTGATGCAAAGAACTTTTTGTTCTCCATGCCACATTTTTCTGCAACGGTATTAAATGTACTTATATCTTCAGCTACCTGTGCAAATTCATAATATAAATCGCGATGGTTTGCGGGGAACGCATTTAATTCTGCTTGCATTTGTAGACGATATTCTTCCCAAGACATTCGTTTCAATTCGTGAGAAAATTCTTCTTGCGCGTCTGGATTTTTTCTTCTATACATTTCGTGTATCTTCGCCGCTTGTCCCAAAATATCGAATTGTAAAGTTGGCGTAGCCTTGTCTGCAGAAACAAGGTGTAGACCAAATGACGCAAAGAGAGCGTGTTTACAAACTGTAGTTTGAGATAGGATTGACGGAATACCACGACCTTCTACTGGCGTAACGAGTTCCTCTTGAAATAAAAACGTATCCTGAGAAGTCATCACACGCGGTGCAGAATTCATGACTAAAAAGGCAACATGTGGCCTACCTACGTTAAAAAGAACACTTATAAACCCTCTAAAATAACTCATTTTGCGAAGTTCATCACGATATTTTGTGCTGTATAGTGTATCCCCCTCAAAAGGTCTGGTACTTTCTCTCATCAGTTCCTTAGCTTTACTATATGACAGATCGGGAGCTGACGAATCAGTAGAAATCATTTTAAAAAGTTCCACATCATTGAGTCCTGAATATTCATTTAGAGTATGAAGGGCTGCTTGTACGCCAAGTATATACGCTCCCACGTGCTCTGTTTTGGGTAGATGATTTTCAAGGAGTTCCACTATTTCAGCCTGTGTTCGTTCTCGAGGAGATGTAACTGCCTGCGGAATTTCAGCACTACCATTTTCTTCCATAATTTCAGTATATGATATTTTTCTCAGACTGTCACTTTTTACCCGTGCTATACTGTTTTTATGCTCGTTGGCGGACATGTTTCTATAGCGGGAGGAATCTCAAAAGCCGTTCCGCGCGCAGCGGAGCAGGGGTTTAACTTGATTCAGATATTTGTCAGTTCTCCCCGTTCGTTTCAAGCGACTGTTTATTCTGACGAGGAAATTGCCGAGTTTAACCGCCTCTACAAAGAAAATAATATGCAGGGACTTTTCTTTCACGCGGTGTATTTGGTTAATTTGGCGAGTGAGAAAAAATCGCTTTACGGAATTTCGCAGCAATCGTTAATCGAATATTTGCGATTTGGGGAGCAAATTGGGTGTACGGGTACTATTTTTCACATTGGAAGCTATAAAAAACTCGGGTTTGACGCGGTAAAAGTGCAAATTGTTTCGGCCATGAAGCACATACTTTCTGAAACGCCCGAGTCGCAATTTCTTATTATGGAAAATTCGGCAGGGAGCCCGCGGTGCGGCTCTTCAATTGAGGAACTATCATACTTATATAACGAAGTAAAGTCTCCACGTCTCAAGGTTTGTTTAGATACTCAGCATTTGTTTGCAAGCGGCATCGATGATCGTGATGGAGAGATACTCAGCCAGTGGCTATCTGACTTTGATAAACAGATTGGGATGGATAATATTGTCTGTATGCACGCGAATGATTCGAAAACAGAACTGGGGAGTTGTCACGACAAGCACGAAAATATCGGTGCTGGTTTTATCGGAGAAGCGGGATTTAAAAATATTTTGAAGCAACCGTTACTTGCAGGAAAACCATGGATTCTTGAGGTGCCGGGGATGAGCGGGGAAGGGCCGGATAGGGCGAACAGGGATGCTCTGGAAAGGTTAGGGTAAGGGTTTAGGCAGTTGGTAGGTTGTTGGGTATAGGTATAGGGTTTTGTTTTTGACTATTAGGGCGTTTGTTTAATTCTTCAGAATTGTTTCAAGACTGCTTTTAAGTTTATTTTTTTGCTCTTCAGTAGCAGATATGAAAAACTTTTTTGCCATTCTTTCAAAAAGAACAAATGCTTCATCAAAAAGGATGTCGACGACTTTTTCTTTCTGATTTGGGTTCATTTTAGATATCAAATCAAGAAATAAATTTAAATTTTCTTTTTTCTTTAAATCATCTGCTGTTTTAAATAGTTTATTTATTTGTGAGATTTGGTCTTCGAGAAAAGTATTACTAATTTTGATTGTAGTTTTTACAAGCCAAACATGTAGTATTTCGTCGGTCATGACTGACTGCTCGCTTTCCTTAAAGCCTGCTAACTTAAACAAATTACTAAAGATTAATTGGACTTGTTTTAAAGAACTCATAGATCTAAATATTAACTAGTGGATTCATTGGTATTGCCTCTCTAATTCTTCTAAGGAAATTTTCCTGCCTACTTTGTATTACTGAGTTGATCTGTTCACGTATTGGATCGAGTTTACTATTGACTACATAATCTCTAGTTATCCCAATAGCACTTCCTGTTAAGATTTCAGTCCCACTAAAAAGATCGACATTGTAGCCAGGAATAACAGCATGCAATATTAGTGGAGCAAATATCCCAGCAATTATTCCCCATGTTGTACCACTTGAGGTAGCGTCAGGGACAGCCTTACGTAACTGTTCTACTTCTTTCATTAATTCTTCAAGTTCCTTACTGAGAAGTGTTCTTACTGCTTCGGGTTGCGTAAGTTCAATCTCGGTTGCAACGTGATCAAATTCAGATGGAGATATATTATCCATATAATAATAATAGCACTTGTACAGTGAATGTAGATACCTAATTAAAAATGTAATTTTCAATAAATTGTCAACCTAGTAGGTTAATAACTTTTGGTTTTCAGATGTTGGGGCGGTATAATAGGCAGATGACGGTAGAAAGTAAAATGGAGTTCTCACAAGCTGGGAAAGAGTACCAATTTTCAAAATGCTTGCAAATTATTGTCGAACAAATTCGTTTATGTAATATTCCCGTTGCGTTTGTTGGTGGGATTCCACTTGAGGCATATTTGGGCAATGAAGTTACTGGATTTAGAAAGAATGGAAGTGTTCGAGATGCGGACGCTATTGCCTACTGCAAGAATGAATCTGATATTCAAAAAATAAGAGTACTAAACAAGAAACTTCGAGCTCTCCGAGTACTAAACCCATTTTGTCCCGAGGTTGGGATAGAACCGCTTTTTATCGGAGTACCACAGGACAGCAAGCCAAAATTTACTCGTTTTTTATCTGAGACATACGTCGATCTATCAAATAGGCGTCCCCGTTTCTATTTACATTTTGGCGAAGTAACCCAGCAGATTCCAGCTGAATTAATGGAAATCGTAAGCATGAAGTTTGGTGATGTTGAAATTCCAACCTTAAAACGAAATGCTCTTTGTCTGCGATATTTTATTCGTGGAGTAAGTGGGATGTTAAAACCAAAGGATGTTTCAAAGGTGAAGGCACTGTGTGAAATTTTAACTAACGAGGAAGCAGAAAGAGATTATGTTGAGTTTGAAAAATACATTCTTCACGTAAGAGAAAAATATCCGGAGCGGAGCGCCCTATTTTCATTGTATTGGAACACGGTTGGTGAGTTTTTTTCTTCCTTATCGATAGCAAACGACCTGAAAGAAAAAATGTTTCAAAACTAATTCTGTATACTTTTCGTATGAAATCGTTTTCTTCAGAATACAGTGAGGAGGCAAAGGCGTGTTTTGAGCGGATTCAGAAAGCGTTTCAGACGAATTCGGTGCCTTCTTTTTTTCGCTTCATTGGTGAGTTTCCACCGTACTTATCATATATTACCGACGAAATTGTAATGAATGTTTCGGACGAGAAATTGCAGGCGTTAATGGCAGACAATTGTAGTACCGTAAAAGAAATTCTTGCTTCGAAATTTCCTAAAAAGGGTGAAGTTGCAGAACTACTTTCCCGCTACCGAAATTCTCCCGAGTTTTACTATTTTGAAAAAGATTTAGAACATATTTTCCAGGTAAATAGTATGCTTGCGGTTATCTTCATAGCACTTCGCGAAGCCGTAAAAGGGTGGGCAGTTGCGGCGAAGAAACTACAGAGTGGAAATGGAGAAGAGAGCTATGGAACCGAAAGATGGGACGACAAAATAAAGGAAGAACTGGTTTATGGGGACTTCTCAGTGAAGGTGACACCTTCTCGCCCCGAAGGGGAGCTTTCAGCTCAAAGGAGTCACCTTGGGGAAGAACAAAATTCAAATCAACCCCACCTTGCCCCGCCCGCCTCGCTACGCGAAGCGTTGCGGGCAGGCTCCCACAGGGGAGGATTGAGGAGGGGTTCGGGAGAACTAGCAAAGAGAAACCAGGGTGGGATTGTGGAGGCGATGGTGCCGAAGTATTTTGCGGCAACGAAAACTGAATTTGAGGAAATGCTTAAGGACGAACAGCTCTTGTATTTTCGCGTGGAGTTAGAGAAAATACTGCTTCGGGTTATTCACATTATGCCGTACCCGATTAATTCTCCTATAAACGTGTTCTTTGACCTTACCAAGCAGTATCCGAAGTTTCCCGAGCTCTTATACCGCATGTCCGAGCAGTTTCCCACCATGGCTGTCCAGCGGTGGATGTATAGCGGGTGGATACTACCATAGATAGGTAAGGGGCAAGGGTTAGGCAGTTGGTAGGTTGTTGGGTTAGGGTTAAGGCATTATAAGCCCATCGACTTAGCCCAGTGCCTTACCAACAGCTTTACCCTAACCTTAACCATTCGATTTACCCTTTGATAAAAACTTCGCTATACTGAAAGCATGCACCTCGATACCGATATTTTTACACGGAAAGGCAAATTTTTGATGTTGGCCCTGGACCATCGCGGCACGTTTCGTAAGCTGCTCAATAAAGACAATCCCGACGCGGTAACGCAAGAAGAGGTTGTTGCAACAAAGCAAAGTATTATACGCGCCGTAGAAAGTCTCTTTTCGGGTTATTTGATTGATCCAGCCTCACTCCTTAGAAGGTCAGACCTTGAAAGGTCTGACCTTTACAGACGGGTTGCTGCGCCGTACCTTCTGTGTATAGAAAAAACGGGGTATACTGACATGGGATCGATGGAGTTGGGAAGAGCGGGGGAGCGGAAGACGGAACTTGAGTATACGGTGGCGCAACTGAAAGAAATGGGCGCTCGGGGAATCAAAATATTACTCTACGTGCATCCCGACGCATCGGTCACGGACTATCAGATCAACCTCGCACGTACCGTCCTCGCCGACTCGCACACGTATAGTGTGCCGTTCTTTTTAGAGCTGGTTACCTACCCGTTACTGAACAAGACAAATCACAAGCCAGAAATTGTAATTCACAGTCTTCAGAAATTTGTAGACGCTGGCATCGTTCCTGATGTATTTAAGCTTGAGTATCCGGGAGACGCTGCAAGTTGTTTCAAAATATCTTCTATTCTCAAAAAAACACCGTGGATACTTTTAACAAAGGGCGATAATTTTGATTTGTTTCGAGAAGAATTAAAGCAAGCAATACAAAATGGTTGTAGCGGTTTCTTGGCAGGGCGCGCCTTGTGGCAAGAGTTTGCACTCTATAAAACGCCACAAGAACGAGAGGTGTTTTTTAAAAATGTTCTTCACGAAAGATTCCAGGAAATTGTCGACATTGTATTACATTAAAACTGAGCTAAAGCGTTAATGTAAATGCGCCGCGTGTATATTGACGAATAATAGTTGCGATTAACGTCTGATACGGCAAGCTGTTTTCTGCTGCTTTTTCTTTTATTTTTTGGATATCACGTACCGAAAGGCGAATATTAACATTTTTGGTTTTCTGTA
The DNA here is from genome assembly GCA_964358525.1 of uncultured Gammaproteobacteria bacterium. Lineage (GTDB taxonomy): Bacteria > Patescibacteriota > Microgenomatia > UBA1406 > UBA1406 > CAYHPU01. The sequence continues at coordinate 5,648 of CAYHPU010000020.1, read as the reverse complement.
ACATGTCTTTTGCAGCCTCCTTTGCAAGTTTAATTTCTTTGTCAACGTGCTCAACAGCAACATATTTTCCTTGTCCATATTCCTTTAGGATCTTTCTTTCTTGTGAGTCGAGTTTTAGACTTTTCATATAAATGATGATTAATTATTAATATATTTTTTTGTTGCTTTTCTACTAGGAATAATTGTTTTTAGAAATATTTTTTTTCCGTGCTTGACGAAAGGTACCAAATAACAATAATTGTTCATTTTTATAATATACATGAACTGATTAGAATGTTTTGAGCTTGGATTTCTTTCGACGCTTATTAAATTGTCGCTTAAGATAGCGCCGAGTGCCAGTTCAAAACTTATTCCCCGTTCATTTTTTAACTTCGTGTTTTTTTGTTCATCCCAATCAAAGCTCTCCACAAATATATATTATGACAAAAGGTATGGATTGTCAATAAATATATGGAAGGCAAAGGTAAGGGTAAAGCAGTTGGCAGGGATTAAGCTTATGGCGTACGATACGAGTTTCTTAACCGTAAAACGGAACTCTAGAGTTTCTTAGAGAGTATTTGTTCGTAGACTTTTTCATATTCGTCTACCATACGTTCGACGGTGAAGTTTTTTTCAACGTGCGCACGACAGGCGCGGCGCATTTCCTTGTACTTATCATCCGGCATTGCATACATCCGCTCTACTGCTTCGCAGAGGCCATCTAAACCGGTCTTTTTGACTATCCAATTTCCCCGAATATCGTCGTCTGATGGATTTACAATAAAGCCAGTTTCGCCGTCTTTTACCACTTCTGGCACGCTCCCGCGGGCAAAGGCGACCACGGGCGTTCCACACGCCATAGCCTCTGTCATAACCAGTCCAAACGGTTCTTCATATTGGATAGGTGAGAGAAGTAGTTTCGATCTTCCATATAGTTTAGAAATCCCTGTCTTCTCATAAATATTTTCTATTAAAGAGATTGAATTATCAACAAAGGGCTTAATTTTTTCATTAAAGTAATCAAGATGACTATAGCCAATAGAACCAACAATACATAGTTCCCTATTTAATTTATGTGAGACATCTATAGCCAAATCGATGCCCTTTGTTGGATGAATTCTGCCGCAAGAGATTATTCCACCTTCTGGATTGTCAGAATAACTTAGAGTATGTGTGTCTATTCCATGATAAATAGTCTTAATATAATTCAATTTGTTTATTGGTTTTCTTTGATAATCGCTAATTGAAACGAAATAATTATTAGGAATATCACTGTATAAATCAAAGACTCTCTGGTGAACTTCGGTGAACTGCTCATGCAAAGTAAATACTTTTGGTGTTGATATTTTCTTTGTAAAAGGGAGCGAGTAAACAATTGGTGAAGTATTAAAATGGACAATGTCGTAACGATTCTCCCGTATCATATCTAATAACAATAAATGTGCTTCCCCGTTAAAAACTTCTAGAAACTCTGTATTTGTTACCTTTTGGATTTTGCTAAGAAGATCAACGCCAAAAAAACTTATCATTGAGGGTAAGGAGCTTTTTGTTTTTTCGGTATTCGATTCGAGGGCAATCAGCGAATCTTTAGAACGAACGAAATCTAATTGATGGCCTTTTTGTTGCAGACCTGCTGCCAAGGTTGCGGAGATGCTCGCAATCCCATCTATTGTGTTATGAAGTGGGGGAATAGTGTTCCTTACAACAGAAATAAATGCAATTTTCATGGTGTGTATCTTCTGTTTATCATTTGAGTAACCGTTTTTTTGTCGATACCGTCTTTAATATCCTGCACTCTCCGAGAACCTGGATGGGTTCGGTAGTAGTACAGAACCTGTGGAATTCTCACAGATTTTCCACAGCGGATTGCCCTAATTAGCCAATCGATGTCTCCTGCAAATGGGAGTGAAGCGTCGAAAGGACCCGCTTTATAAAAAAAATTCCACTTCATCATAATACTTAGATGGTGGATCATATATTTAATTTCTCGTTCTTCTTCCAAGAGGAGATATTGCTCAAGAAGTTTATTGCTTGGCCATTCAACAGCATTTAACCTTTCGAAGATTTTATTATTTTCATCTATTCGTTCGATATCCCCATGAACAAAATCAGTTTGGGGACTATTTTCAAGGACATTGTATCTAGCTTCTAATGAATTAGTAGGCATTCGATCATCGCTATGAATCCAAGTTAGATATTTACCATTTGCCATATTTGCCGCATAATTTGTTGACCAATATTCACCGTGGTTAACAGTGGTTTTTATATATCGAATTCTAGCATCCTCAAAAGACTCAATAACCTCTTTAGTCGTGTCTGTTGAAGCATCATCAATAATGATAAATTCAAAATCATGATAAGTCTGTTTGAGCACCGAATCAATGGCGTCTTCGATCATAGAAACCCTGTTGTATGTTGGCATTATTACTGAAATTTGAGGCGTGTCCATTATGGCTGAAAACTTATTTTATAGTCGTCGTAAGTCTCATTGTAAATTTCGAGTATTCTTTTGGCTATTTTAAAAGGATCATACTGTTTAGATTTTTGTTGACCTTCATTTATCAACTCTTGTCTCAATAATTTGTTAGACACAACCTTATTAAGGGCTTCTGCAATGCGGTGTGGCCCATAAGGGTATACAAATAATGCGGCACCTTTTGCAATTTCAGGGTAAGCACCAAGATTCGAAAGAACAGAAGGACAACCAGATGTCATTGCCTCAAGAGCTGGTAATCCAAATCCCTCATACAGAGAGAGGGAAACAAAACACTCTGCCGAATGCATAAAGAGTGACATTTCTTCTCGAGAAACTACTCCTATAAATTTGACTTTATCGGATAACTGTTTAAGTTTTGCATAATGCTCAAGATCGCCAATTTGATAATAGATAAATGGTGAAGTTGCCATGTTCTTTCTAATGGCTCCGAGAATATATAGATCACCAGTATATCCATGCTCATTAACCAGAATGGCAAACGACTTAACAAGCATACGAAGATTTTTGTGTCTTTTAAGACCTCCTGTATAAAGTATGAATTTATTGCTTACATTAAATTGTCTTTTAAATTTTTTAATTTCATCAGATGAATATTCTTTTGTAAATTCCTGGTCAACACTTTCATATGTTACCTCTATTGTTTCAGGTTTGATCCCATAAATTAAAGCAAAATCTAGCTTACTGGTTTCAGATACGGTAATAACTTTATTTGCACGTTTTTTTATAAGATCTTTTCGAAGATCGGTATACCAACGATAGATTAATTGTTTGCGCTCAAAAGGAAAACGCCAAGGGATTGCATCGTGGATAGTTACGATACTTCCAATTTTCTCAGATCCTCTAGGAAGGGATTGATATAGCGAATGAAATACATCAATATGGTAATCTTTAAGTGCTTGTCCAAGTTGAAATTCTTCCCAAATAAATCGATTAAAAAATGTTTTAGAAAAAAATGGCAATGGAGGTATTTCTATAAAATGAAAATTAGATGGAAAGTGAAGATCTAGTTTTGTTGGGGTAAATATAAAATATTCATTATTCGAATCCAATTTAGAGAGCGCTGAAAGTAAATTCACAGAATATTGTCCAATTCCTGAGTAAAGCGTTGTGAGATAGTACCCATTAATACCGATCTTCATAGTCTTGATTATACAATTTGTTTATATTTTATATCTTTTTCCTTCCATACTGCATTCGGTGATGAGGAGTTCGTTGTTGGTGAATGAGGCTTTGGTTATTTTGAGAACCTTTTTGTTGGGGAGTGTGCTCCACACGGTGGGCCAGGGCTGAAGGGCGCGGATGAGATTGTAGATTCTAGATTGAAAATACCCCACCTTGTCCTCCCCTAATAGGGGAGGCGAGACGTCCCATTCGGACGTCGAGGAGGGGTTTAAAGGAAGTAGATGGGTGAGGTTAAATTTCTTGAAAAGGGGATGAAGGTAAGAGACGAGGGTGTCTATTTCTACAAAGCTGTCCTCTTTGGCAAGTTTTTTGGTGAAAGTAGCTTTTGTGTGATCTTGCTTGTACGGAACAGGCATGCCTGTTCCGTACAATAACAAAGTTTCAATCGTTCTTGCGGCTAGTGGCGCGAGTTTTTGCATAAGGGCTGGTGTATCATCTGTAATGTCTATTACTATCTTTTCTTGTGCCAGAATGGGGCCGTGGTCAACCTTCTCGTCGATTTGAATAACGGTTACTGCTGTTTCTGTTTCGCCGTTCATAAGGGCGGTTTGGAGAGGGGTCGGTCCGCGAAAGAGAGGAAGCACAGAGGGATGAATATTAATAAATCTGTTTTCTGCAAAATCGAGCAATTCTTTTTGGATAATAAGGCCGAAATCACACACCAGGAAGACACAAGACGTTAGATGATAAACATTAGAGTTGTGAGGATCTAAAATCCACAATCTGAGATCTTCTTTATTTTCTATCTCAACAAAGGGGATCTTATTTTCCACACAATACTGCTTTACAGCGGTAGGAATGAGCTGTTTCATGCCGCGGCCGCCAACCTTGTCTTTTTGAGTAATGACGAGATTGGGCTTGGTTTTAAAGTGTGATAAGACAAGGGAGCCAAACGTTCCACTTGCAAGGTAGATTAGATTCATGAAGGTATTATAGATCATAAATCCGAAATTCGAATATCGAATCCGCCAGCTGGCGGACGAAACAACCCCACCCCAGTGAGTACACTGGCCTCCCCTAATAGGGGAGGTTGGGAGGGGTCTTTGTAATTTGGTATAATAACAAAATGTTATTGTACCAGTGTTCCACTAAGGAGCTTGCACACAAACCCGTTATGAACGGGGATATTGTGCTGGTTTCGGGGCACCGGTAATAACAAAAATTACAGGAAAAACGAAACCAGTCCCGCGAACGCGGGACTTTTTAGTAGGATTAAATATTGGATCCCCGCCTTCGCGAGGATGACATGTGACATATGAACAGACTTAAAAACCTTATCTGGCGGTACTACTTTCTTTCTTTTATAAGCGATTTCATGCTTTTTAGCGCTGTTCTGGTGCCCTTTTTTACCACATGGGCGGGAATATCACTATTCCAAATGCAGCTATTGCAGTCGTGGTTTATGTTGTGGATTTTTATACTAGAAGTCCCCACAGGCGCTGTTGCGGACAAAGTGGGGAGAAAGTATTCACTGGCGCTTGGATCGTTTGTATTGGTCTTTGGGACGCTTCTGTATGGTATGACAAAATCGTACAGTGTGTTCTTAATTGCAGAATTTTTGTTTGCAGTGGGTGTTTCGCTGCACTCTGGAGCAGACGAGGCGCTTTTGTATGACGCACTAAAAGAAGATAATAAAGAAGAAGAGGCGACGAAAATAATAGGCCGTGCGCACTCTATACGGCTTTTTGGAATGCTGATTGCCGCGCCACTGGGAGGCTTAGTGGTGGGATTATTTGGATACGCGGCATCTATGCTGTTCTCCGCTATTCCGCAGTTAGTTGGTGTTTTTATTGCCCTTTCAATGCGCGAGCCGAAACTGCACACCGGTCCTTCGGAATCAAAACGGTATATACAGGTGGTACAAGATGGTCTGCACTATCTATTACATCATGACAAACTAAAAATGCTTACGGTCGATACCTTATTAGTATCTTCCGCGACGTATTTTGTTATTTGGTATTACCAGCCGATACTTTCGAGGCTCGGTATA
>CAYHPU010000019.1:12190-13259 GCA_964358525.1 uncultured Gammaproteobacteria bacterium | reverse complement strand
TAGGGGAGGCTAGAGAAAAAGAACTCATCTCAACTCGTCTCCCCTATTAGGGGAGATACAGAGGGGTTTGTTTGTGGGGCGTGATACCCCTACCCCCTACCAGTATATTAACATAACAAATATGCAAATGTAAAGTGCGAAATGGGTTAAGGTAAGGGTAAGGCGGTTGGCCAGGTCTACAAAAGATCTTATTGTCTTAAATTCCAAATCACAAATCACAATTTACAGACAATTACCAAATCCCAATTTCCAAATTACACTAAATGCAATGTTTTGTTTGTATATTGTAATTTGTAATTTCTTAATCCCCTGTCCAACTGCTTAACCCTAGCCCTTACCTAATACGTCGAGTACCTGTTTGACAATTTTCTCATACTCGCCGTATAAGGTGCACCCCGCCGCCTGCGCATGTCCGCCACCGCCCAGCGCACGCGCGTACGGCGACACATCAAACGGCGCATTACTGCGGAAACTAACGGAAACTTCTCCTTTTTTTGATTCAAGAAGAGCTACGCCAAATTTTGTTCCGGTGACACTACGAAAAAAATTATCCGCAACTGTTTCTCGTATTCCTGAGAATTTATTAATTTTGTTTGGGTCGACACGGGCGGAGCGAAAGCGACGGACCCCTACCGTAGGGGCAGGCCCCTGTGCCTGCCCAAACGATATAAATTCCTCATACGGAATACCAGACCAAACATATGAATTATTATTTTTCATCTCTACCACCTCCATCTTTTCTAAAAACGTACCGAGAAGCTTGAGGTAGGCCGCCTCGTAGCTACTGTATATATTCTTCATATACACGTCATGATCTGCGCCGAGAGACAACAAATTCTGAGCAACTTGAAATACGTTTTGGGCGTTGTTCATATACCGAAAATGCACCGTATCTCCCGCAAGACCTGCGTAGAGCGCTGTAGCAACATGCGGAGTAACTACTACATTCCATGCACAGAATAGCTCATACAGTATCTGAGTAGTTGAGTGCGCATCCTCGTTGACATACGTTAGAGAATACTTGAATTGGTTCGATGTGTGGTGGTCAATAACCGCATAGTTTATATTA
>CAYHPU010000019.1:0-12180 GCA_964358525.1 uncultured Gammaproteobacteria bacterium | reverse complement strand
ATTATTAGGTAGGGCTATTTTCTTACTCCCCGTAACCCGGTCATAACTCGAAACATCCAGCAAAATAAAAAGGTCATACGGTGAATAATCAAACGTATCAAAATTAATATTTTTTATCGTTTCGTATCCTTTGATAAAGGAAAATTGCTTATCTACCGGGCCAGGAGACACAATAGTCACCTTCTTGCCAAGTTGCATTAGCACTTCGGCCATAGCGCATGCACTCCCCACCGAGTCGAGATCGGGGCTTTTATGAATATTGAGGAGAATATGTTTCGCTTTTTTTATCTCAGGGAGAAGTGCTGCTGCAAATTTCTTGTATTGCATAATTTAATTCATTATATAGTATGTAACACTATTAGTCTGTCATTCCCGTGAAAACGGGAAATCCATAGATCCCCGCATTCCTGCCTCGCGGCAAGGCGGGCGCGAGGATGACAGAGCGTCGAATGACTAGATCAAAATAATATGCTTATAACAATTTCCGGACCACAATCTTCTGGCAAAACAACCGCACTTAAATTTGTTCGAAAAACATATCCAACAATTCCTGTAATCTCCGAAACAGATGTCCGCACAATAGCTGGAGAAAATCACCTCGGGGGGGCATTTGTGACAAAACACGAACAGGAGCTTATTTTACAAAAAGATATAGAAATAATCAGCTCTTTTGACCGAGATATCTCTTACGTTGTGTTTGAATGCGGCATTATGCATATGATATATGCTGAAGAACAGTTCGGCGAGAAGGAGATACAGAATTACTATGACCAGTTTATTTCCGCACACTCCAAACTAAAAACCACAGTCTTTTTTATAGACACACTTCCTGAAATAAGTTGGAAACGACGAAAAAAGATTTATCGAGAGCGTATCTCAAAAGCCGGCATAATAAATCCTTCTGAAGTTAAAAAGATGATGAAAACGTACCGTACTACAATCTTCAGTCGTTATCCACTGTGGAAAAAGTGGATACGAAAACTACCATTCCAGAAAATCATTATCGAAAACAACCACAACTCCGAGAAAAAATTCCTGGAAGACTTTAAGAAGGTGTTTGAAAAACTGATTTCCTCACGTCCCTCGCCTCCCCTCCGCCAGCTGGCGGATAGGGGAGGACTAAGGTGGGGTTTAACACTAGAATAATTCCTGCGATATCAATGTAGGGACGGTCGAAAGACCGTCCAAATAATAAACGGATTTTCATCCGTTTCTACATCAAAATAAACTACACAAAACATCTATACAGATATTAATGGAGTATGGATGGATCTAGAAAATAAAACAAGAAATCTCAATAACCCCACCCCAGCCAGTAGGCGAGACGTGATTGTAGCCCTACCAACTGCTTAACCCTAACCTTAGCCTTTTCTTGATAATGTATTGACATTCGCTCCAACGTGTCATATAGTACTTATGCTACTGTAAAGAAGTAGAGCTCGTTGAAGAATTTTCCTATACAAGAATAAAATACGGGCGTTCTCGGCCATTGGCTGAAGAATTTAGGTGGAGTCGCTCTTGAACTTCGGTTCAGAGGCACACCTTTGACCCTACCCTACAATGGGAAAAGCTCAACGATCAACTCCTTACGGTAGCAATCTTTAATTTCAATATCCCAACAACTTTTGAGTTTTAACTTGTATTTTGAGTTTTGCCTTTTGAATTTTGACTTACTTTAAATAAAAAGCTTTTCCATTATTATTAATTCATTTTTCGTATGATTCCTTCAAAAACAAAGGTCGATACTGCGTTCGACGTCTCGGAACTCATCGGCACCAAAGCCACTGCGCCCAGCGCACCAGCGCCAGTTACCAGTACACAAACACCGTATATGTCCCCGGCACCAGAATTTGAATCGCGTATTCAAGACGATTTGCGAAACGCGTTTGAAGTCGGCGGATTTTTAGATATTGTAAACACTACGTATGGTTTCTTGCGCCCTCAATTTGTAGCCTCCACAAAAGACATTTATGTTTCTATGTCTCAGATTCGCAAATTTCAACTGCGCCAAGGAGATCAAGTTATTGGACTTGCCCGCCCGCCCAAAATGAACGAGCGGTACCATGGACTCTTGAAGATAACAAAGATCAATGGAAAAGAATTAACGGGCGACACCATTGTTCGACCGAAATATGAAGACCTCACGCCTATTTATCCCGATGCACAAATTAAACTTGAGTACGACCCGAAAATACTTTCAACGAGAATAATTGACTTACTTGCGCCCATTGGAAACGGCCAACGCGGTATGATTGTTTCTCCGCCAAAAGCAGGAAAAACAACCTTTCTCAAGGAAATTGCAGCGGGCATTACCGCCAATTATCCGAATATGCACATGGTTGCTATTTTAATTGGAGAGCGACCAGAAGAAGTAACCGATATGAAGCTCACCATAAAGGGCGAGGTAATTGGAAGTAACTTTGACGAATCGCCCGAGCACCAAATAGCGGTTGCAGAACTCGGCCTTGAACGCGCAAAACGATTGGTAGAAATGGGACAGGACGTGGTAATATTACTCGATTCAATAACTCGTCTCGCGCGTGCATATAACTTAAACGTTGGCCCATCGGGCAAAACGCTTTCTGGCGGGTTTGACCCAGCGGCTTTATATCCGGCAAAAAAATTCTTGGGAGCTGCCCGAAATTGTCAAGAAGGTGGAAGTTTAACGATAATTGGAACGGCGCTTGTTGACACCGGTTCTCGTATGGACGACCTCATCTATGAAGAATTCAAGGGAACGGGAAACATGGAGATTCACCTCGACAGAAAATTTGCCGATAGACGACTATTTCCAGCAATAAGTGTAGAACGCTCTGGTACTCGTCACGACGAGCTTCTTATTAAAGAAGACGTTTTTAAGAAAATTAACACGCTTCGACACCTGTTAATGCTATTAAATGATGACGAGCGCTTGGTTGGTCTTATCGAAAAACTTTCAAAGACTAAAACAAATAAGGAATTTTTGGACAAGCTGGGGAAATAGGTGAGGGCTAGGGCAAGGGTTTAAAGCCCAATTACCTAGCCCTTGCCCTACCGATTGCTTTACCCTTACCCTGACCATTACTTCAACTCTAAAGACTTCCACAAATATCGACACGCAAGCGTTCGATAGGGGCGCCACTTTTCTGCAATTTTTATCATTGTCCTTTTGAATAAATCTGTAGGGGCGGACCCCCGTGTCCGCCCAAACTTCCTAAACACCAGATGGTACTGTTTGCAAAACGCCTTTTGAATTCCCAAGTCGTCCACCGGCAAAACGTCTGGCCGGTCTAACGTAAACATAAGTACCATTTCTGCGGTCCACCGGCCAATTCCTTTAACTTGAACAAGGTGGGAAATAATATCTTCGTCCGACATTTCAGGAAGTTTTGTGAGATTGACAACGCCCGATATAACCTTTTCGGCAAGATCGCGCACGTAGCGCGCTTTGGCGTTTGACAGACCCACACCTCGGAACTGCTCATGTGAAAAGGTTACGAGTGCTTCGGGAGTGATTATTTCTTTTGGAAAGAGCGCTTTAAACCTGCCAAATATTGTTGCCGCTGCTTTCATCGATAATTGTTGGGAGACAATACTATCTACAAGATCAGGGAAAATATCTCCCGTTCGCCGGTGTTCAAAAGGAGGAATAACCGCAATTAAGCGCTTTAGGATAGGATCTTGTTGAAGATGTTTGAGGGCTTGATCCATATTTTTACAAATTTCTAACTTGTAGGGGCGGACCCCCGTGTCCGCCCAAACATTATGTGCGGGTCGACACAGGGGTCGACCCCTACACCATTATATAATTCTTTGCCGTATTTCATACACCACAATCCCCGTCGCAACAACAACATTGAGCGATTTGTTGACACCGTACATAGGGAGTTCAACAACGAGGTCGGCCAGATCAATTATCTCTTTCTTCACCCCAAACGTTTCATTGCCCGTTACTAGCGCGATTCCTGTTGTATGTTGTTTGTTGTTTGTTGGCTGTTGACCATAGTCCACCTCATTATATGGCTTAGACTTCTCATTCTGCTCCAAGACAATAATCCTATAACCTGTAACCTGTAACTTTTTAATAACCTCTATAATGTCTTTCTCATACTTCCAGGGGATATAGTTGCAGAGGCCAACAGAGGCACGGAGAATTTTGGGATCGGGCGGTACTGGCGTAGTACCACAGTGGATTATCTGAGATACGCCTGCGGCGTCCCCCACTCGATACATCCCACCAACGTTAAAGGTATCGTACAGATCGTCCAAAATTAAAATCAGATCATTAGATTTCCCGATGTTTTTTTCTATCTTTTGTTTTCGTAAATCTCGTGCAAAAGAAGACATATGTGTAATAAATTTGTAAAACCCCTCCTTAATCCTCCCCTATTAGGGAGGTGGAGTGAGGTTTATTTTTCATTTGGAATTTGTGATTTGGGATTTAATTGAAAATTGGATGTTGGTAATTGAAAATTCGCGCTACAAAATATCCAATCCCCGCTCCTACTACTACATCTCCCACATAATGTACACCGAGATAGATTCGCGAAAAGGCTATTGTAGCAGCCCCGAGGTAACATGCAACAGCCAACAAATTACGGTTTATAACCCCTCCCATACCTCCCCTATTAGGGGAGGTATGGAGGGGTTTGTTTTTGTTTACTGTTTTACGTTTCGTGTTTAGTATCAGATGTAGCGCGATCACCGTTGCTCCGCAAAACGCGAGCGCCGCATGACCTGAGGGAAAAGAATAATCAGTCGGACGATTCGATTGCAGGCGCGAAGCGAACAACTTACTCAACATGACGGGATTATTAAAGGGGCGGGGACGGCGCACGACATTTTTTATGCCAACTACCAGCAACCAACACGCAACCATGCTCAGTGCAAAATGGCGAATAAAACGAGCATTGTGGTGCACCAATTCAAATAAGACCAAAAGTACCGCTCCCACAATCCACACAGCCCCGTAACTCCCCACCCAAGAGGCAAATAAAAAAAGCTGGTCAAGGAGAAAGGTGTGTTGAAGGGAATTACTCAGGAGTATAGTCAAATTCTGATCTAATAGGCTTATTACCATTTAATGCTTAATTAATTTTCAATTATCAATTTTCAATTTACAAATAAAGATTCAATTTGAAAATTTACAAATTGGTACATTATTTGGTGCTTGAAAATTGGAAATTGGTTATTTAGTTTGTTTCACGTCTTCCATCTTGATTTCCAACGTCTGTTCTTTTGGTTTTTCCGCCGTCTTTGCCTTCTCCACAAACACATCTTCACTCTTTGCTTTCAGCCGCTCTTTCAACTCTTCCTCGCGGCCCACATTCCGTTCAACGTCTTTTGCCGCACTTTGTTTCGCCTTCAGATACGTTGCAATATCTTGTATTTGCATATTGCCGAGCATAAAAAAGGGAATAATATCAGAAACTTCTTCGAGCCCTTTTGCTCGCACATCTTCGTTGTCCGAAATAAGTTTGTTTAAAATATTATCCATCTTTACTGCGTCTAAACGCACCCAATCAGTACGCGTCCGTATTTTCTCAGTGACCGGAATTTCGCCGTTGGTATAATGCTCGACCCACATCTTTTTTATTTCCTCATATTCCTCTATTGAAAGCGTCGGAGACGGCGCGAGAACCTGCGTCGTTGTTGCTTCGCGAGAACCGGAAAGCGAGTCGGTAAAGACAGATTGTGCCACTTGCTGGACTTGCTGTACACTGAGCTGCTCGTCTGTCGCCACGCTTTGCACCATACTCGCCTCCATGGTTTTACTCTTCATTTCGGAAAGCACCTCCTGCGTTTTCTCTTTTTCAATGCCCGCTTTTTCAGAAATTTTCTGTACCGCTTCGGCAGAATGATTTGTAAGAACCACTTGCGGCACCGCCTGCAGCACGTTCATTGTTTGTAGCTCGTCTAGCTGTGCCTTGTCGGCAATTGCTTTTACTGTTTCGGTATTGCCGGTAACACGCTGTACCAAATTCTTTACGACCTTATTTACGGTAATTTCATTTATTTTTGAAACATCCGCCACAAACCGTGAAATAGTAATTACCGAAGGTCGGCTTTTCGCCATTTCCTGAATTTTTGCACGCACTACAACCGGCGATGCGGTTGTAGCCGCAATAACCTGCTGTGCTTTCACGTCCCCGCTACTTGCACGCTGGGTAAGTTCCGTTTTCACCCGCACAAAATCGGCACGTTCTTGTGGCCTTTCGGCAGAAAGCGGATTCTTGAGATATTGCATATTTTGTGACGCGCTACTGTGGGTACTCGAGTTTGTTTCAAGCCGAGCAATATCGGACAGTTTTGAAACGGACAAATCCATTTTCTTAACTATTTCCTCACTACTCACTTTCCTAATATCTTGAAAATGCTCAAATTTAGAAGAAATACTGCTCATCTGCTTGCTCATTTCGGAAACCGACTGTTGCATTTGCTGCGCCACGTGCTGGGCTACATTTTGGGCAACGGTAGCAGACGACGGGGTTGGCGAGTTTCGCATATGGTCTAACATATTGAGAAGCACGTTTTTTAGAGAAGCAATGCCGTCGCAGCAGTAACTTTGAAACGTACGAATAAGAAACCATGGTAAAACAATAACGACCCACAACATAAGAATAGACAGCACATATTCAACAAATGTATCAACATAGTTTGCGCTGTTTAACGGTTCGATACCGGAAAGTTTTGCGCCAAGCCCTCCTTCAGTTTGCGCAGGTCCGCCATATAAAATATTTATGGCAAGTGGGTAGACAAGTTCACCCGTCCGCGCTTTCACAAAATCAAATCCAAACGGTATGCCTGCCTGCCATATTTTGACCAGCGCGCCCAGAAGCAACCCGAAAATTGGTCCGTACAGTGCCCAGTGAAAGAAGATTCCGATCCACACCCACGCAGCATTCCGAATTGTTTTAAAAGGCAACAGGAGCGCGAGTAATGGCGCAAGTATAAGTAAAAACCACAATATTATTTTACGAAGAAGGAGCACGAGCCCAATTGCAAAATAACTGTAAGACGAGAGATCAAGAAGAAATAGTGATGTTTTTGCTGATTCTTGGACCAGTGGATCCATATTCCGGTACCCGATAAATGTTTTGTACCCGTCGTCGGACGTCCCCGCAAAAAAAATAGTGAACAAATTGTCCGTGTTTAGTAGCTTCATGAAAAAATTCATAAGAAGGTCGGAAATTTGAATAAGTCCTAGGACAATCCAATAAGAAAAGAAGGTATAAATGAGAAGCATCCCCACGCGGAACAAAATGGGCATAATGTCTATTTTGAAAGAAACATCTTTCTTTTTTGAAACCATAACGCTCAACCCCATAAGGGCAACGGAAATAGTGATTAAAAACACCGTTGTCATTGCAGAGACAACCCATACTTGTCGAAACACGGGGTGATTATCTATTGAGGGGTGTGACAGAACAAAATTCACAAATTGACGTGCCCGCTCTGCCCGTTTTCCTACTTCAGTGGTTTGCGCATCAAACGCCCAGTCGGTGGTGCCGGGAGGGGGCGGGGTAATTACAGAAATCTGCTGCTGAGCATGAACAACGGAAATAGTTAATAGTTGATAGCTAATAGTTAAGACAACAAAAAAAACTATAACCTGGACGGCTTTAATAAATACAAATTTCCGCATTCTTCTTAACTATTAACTACTAACTATTAGCTAATAAGTAACATGGTACTGTTTTCTAATTTATTTGCAAAGGGAAAATAGACAAGTGGAATTTGCTTTCAATATAGTCTATAGAACACATAAGTACACTTACGTATTGCGTAATGATATATGACTGTAAAGTCAACGATAGTATGGGTTAGGGCTACGGTTAGGCTGTTGGCCAACTGCCTTGCCTTTACCCTTACCTATTAAACTACATCTTCTCCACCGTTTTTATACCAAGAAGGTACAAACCATTTTTGAGCACATGGGCAACACACTGGGTAAGAACCACTCTTGTTTCATTCTCCACAATCTTGTGCTTGTTATAAAACGTATTAAACGCCTGCGCGAGATCGTTGAGATATTGCGCTACGCTGTGTGGTGCATTCTCCTGTGCTGAGTAGACAACTACATCCGGAAACTTTGAAAGCGTTTTCACAATCACCGTCTCTTCAGGATTAAAGTCAACCCCACCTGCACCTCCCCTATCAGGGGAGGTAGGGAGGGGTTTGTTTAGAATTTCTGGTTTAGGATTTGTTTCGCCTGCCCGCAACGCTTCGCGTAGCGAGGCGGGCGGGGATTTCGACATTCGGATTTCGGATTTTGATATAACGCTCTTGCATCTCGCATACGTGTAGAGTAGATATGGTCCCGAGTCGCCATCGAAGGACACTGATTTTTGTAAGTCAAACGCTATATTGAAGCCAACGCTTTGTTTCAAAAAAGCATATTTTATTGCCGCTACCGAAGCTATTTCTGCAACAGAGGCCTTTTCTTCTGGTGACAAAGGGTGTTTTTCACTCTTCTCAAAAATTTCAAGAATTCTTTTTTCTGCTTCCGTAAGTAACCAATCTCCAGTAATAATATTTCCGGTGCGAGATGACATTTTTCCCTCGGGTAAACGCACCATACCATGAGACATATGGATTGTTTTCTGAGACAACTCTGGACGAATAAACGAGAGGGCTTTCAAAAGGACTTTAAAATACTCTTTGATCTCGTTGCCGGTAACAATAATTGATTCGTCGTAGGCGTACTGATTATACTTTCGAATAGCGAGCCCCAATTCTTTTGCTTCGTAGGTAGGAAGCCCCAGAGAATTGACAAAAACTCTCGTGTGAAGTCCGAATTTTTCACCGTCAAAAATAAGTGCTCCCTCGCTCTTTTTAAACACTCCTTTTTTAACATATTCCTCAACCAACTTTTTTCCCTCATCTCCTACTTCGCTCTCAAAATAATAGAAATCAAACTTTGTACCAAGTTTTTTGTAGATTGTTTCGAAATATTCAAGGCTCCATTTTCGACCAGTAAGATACAGGTCGTATATTTCAGAATCACTGCGTTCGTATATTTTTTTATTAATGTCCTGCATTTCCTTTTTTGCCTCTTCACTTTCGTCATAAGCCTTCGTGCCCGCTGCGTAACACTTGCCCAAGAACTTGATTCTATCTTCTAAACCCCTCCTTGCCTCCCCTAATAGGGGAGGTGAAGGTGGGGTTTTCTCACCATCATGACAATGCAAAATTCCATACAAACTCTTGGCAACATGCATCCCTACGTCTCCTTGATAATTAACCCGTTTTACTTCTGCGCCACACGCCTCTTTGAGGCGCGCCAACGACTCGCCCACCATATTGGTATACAAATGGCCTATGTGAAATTCTTTGAAGGGGTTCGGGTCGGTATATTCAATCATTATTTTCTTTTTCTCAAAGAGTTCGTTGGTACCAAACGCATCGCCCTCCTGTATAATTCCCGCACAGATTTGCGTGTATACGGCGGGACTGAGAAAGAAGTTGAGGTAACCGGAACCAGCAACTTCTACTTTATCAACCCCACCCAACCCTCCCCTATTAGGGGAGGCGAGGAGGGGTTTGTTTTGAATTTCAGATTTAATTCTTTCTGCTATTTCCCTTGGATTTTTCTTCTCTTTTGCCGCAATAATCATTGCAATATTCGTGGTGAAATCCCCGTGTTCTGCCCGCTCGGGTACAGAAACTTGAATTAAAGAATGAAGGTCCTGCGGCACCACCTGCTGTAAAAGTTTGACAATTTCGTCTTTGAACATAAAGAGATTATAACAAAGAATTGGTAAAGGTTAGGGTTAAGTAGTTGGCCAACTGCCTTGCCCTTACCCTAGCCTATTTCTTATAGTACTTTTCTAGACTCAGGCGGATTATTTTCTCTTTATTGTCGTTACGCACAGATGGCAATGGCAAGGTATATGCCATAAACGGATCAGACGTTAGCCCATCTATTGCCATCTTCATTAAAATTTGAAACTTCCCGAGAGCGACTAAATCGTCGGGCGTGAATTTACCTCCAAACTCCTTGGAGAAGAGGCCCGCGTCACCCGCTCCTACTAGAAATGTTACCAGCGTTCCCACATTTCCAAAAATAGCTTTTTGAATTTCTTCGTCAACTTGGCCTACATATTGGTTTGCGAGAATAAGATTCAACCGATACTTTCGCGCCTCAGAAAGTATTTTGATAAACGAGCCCGTTGCAAAATTTTGGAACTCGTCTACATATAAATAAAAGTCACGGCGCTTCTCCGAAGGCAGGTTCACCCGTTGCATAGCGGTAAGCTGCATTTTTGTGATGAAGATAGCGCCAAGGAGCGCTGTATTATCTTCTCCCAGTTTTCCTTGGGAGAGATTAATGATAAGAATTTTTCCGTTATTCATAATATCTGACAGTGAGAAAGTCGAATGTTTATTATCCACAATCCGCCGTATACGGAGCGAGGAAACAAACTGTCCTACTTTATTTTGAATGGAAGAGATAGATTCAACGCGCAGTTTTTCTGTCATACGGTCATATTCATTACGCCAGAAGTCACTCATTACTTTATCTTTTGATTCTATATTCAAAAGTATCTTTTCACGGAATTTCTTATCGGCAAGAATGCGCAGTATGTCTCCAAAGGTAGATTCGCCATGGTACAGAAGCGTGTAAATAGTGTTGCGCAAAATATACTCAAGCCGCGGCCCCCACGAGTCACCATAGAGCTTATAGAATACGGAGATTATGCCGGAGGCAACGACGTCCATGTGCGCGCTTGCTTCTTGGTCAAATAAATTCAGAGAGAACGCCCGCTCGTCCGAAAGCGTAGGGTCGAGATACACAACGTCCGCCAATCGGCGCTTGGGAATGTACTCAAGAATCATTTCCGATAAATCTCCGTGCGGATCTATTACCGCAACACCCTCGCCATTTCGAATATCGTTTATTGCCATATTGGCGATTAAGGTAGATTTCCCTGCGCCCGTTTTTCCAATTATGTAGACGTGCTTACTACGGTCTTCACGTTTTATGCCAAAAATCTCATCCCGATTTCGCCACTCTGTTTTGGCAAAAAAATTGACTTCCCTCTTCGGCTCTTCCTCTTTTTCCTCCAAACCCCTCCTTGCCTCCCCTACCAGGGGAGGTGCAGGTGGGGTTTTTGGAATTTGAGAATTAGGATTTGTTTCGCCTGCCCGCAACGCTTCGCGTAGCGAGGCGGGCGGGGATTTCGGATTTCGGATTTCGGATTTTGCAGCAAAGATAGAGGCTACCGGCAACGCATCCGGCGCTTCAGACATATACGTTTTGCCCCAATGAATAGCTTTTATTTGCTCCAAGCTCTTATCGGGCAAATGCCACAGCGAAGCTATTTCGTCAAGGTTCAGTGCAAACGTTTTCTGCCACAGGGAGAATTCCCGCAAAGCAGCGCGGGAAAACACATTCTTTTTGAGAAACCCCAGGACCGGCTTGTATACAAAGCTGTTTCCCTCAGATAATGTGTAAATTCCAAAGCTCCCCGCAAGCTCGAGTAACCTACTTTTTGCGTCCACTCCTCCTGCGAAAATAAGACGAACCTGAACATCAAGAAGTGGGGTCGACAGCTTCTCTTGAATAAGTTTACTGTACGGATTTGCTGCCTCTTTACCCTCCTCTGCCGCAACCTTCATAGTTCCTCGAATGTTTTTCTGCAAATTGTCTTGACTAAAGGGTACCGAGAGAAGCACTTGAATAGCCGCTCCTTCAGTAGGTTGTAGCCGAGCCAAGAAGCCAAGCGCGGCGGACAGTGGCCACTGTCCTGACCCAAATTGTTTGTATGTTTTTATAGGATAATTATGCCCATGGAGTAATTCTAAACTCGCTATC
This sequence comes from uncultured Gammaproteobacteria bacterium, assembly GCA_964358525.1. GTDB lineage: Bacteria > Patescibacteriota > Microgenomatia > UBA1406 > UBA1406 > CAYHPU01. The sequence goes on along the minus strand of CAYHPU010000019.1, from coordinate 383 downwards.
TCTACCTTCTTTCCTTGAATGACGGTAAAAAATGGATCGGTTTTTTCTTCAGTAACAAGCGTTTTTGGATATTGAGATAACACCTGGCTGGTGAAATATCCTTTCAACTCTTCAGAAGGGTGTATAAAGAATCGCGTTTTCTGGTCTATGGAAACAATTTCAAGAGATAGTGTTTTCCCCGGATGAAGCGTGAGAAACTCTAATAAGCTGCGCTTTCCTATCGTCAGAAACGAAGACAACAGCCCTACCTGCGCGCTAGGCGCCACTTCTTCCGTTCTTGCCGGCCGGAGTTCTAGATAAGTGGACATACTTTTAGTATACACTTTCTGAGTAATGTGACATTTCGTGTTGTTTTTTACCGTTGTTTTGATAATAGAAAATAG
>CAYHPU010000018.1:0-14635 GCA_964358525.1 uncultured Gammaproteobacteria bacterium | reverse complement strand
AAAGAAATATTGAAAAAAACTATTTTTGACAGACCGGACAAGGTTATTTTTGGCACTGACTGGCCGATGTGTGAAATTGAGGATCATATTGAATTGGTGAAGTCATTAGAATTAAGTAAAACAATAGAAGAAAAAGTTTTTTATAAAAATTCTATAAATGTTTATAAATTAGAAAAGAATCTAGATAGTGAAAAACAAATATTCTGTTGAGTCGCATATTACAAAGTCAAAATTTAAAGAAATATTAAAATATCTTTCTGAAGATTTTGATGCTTCTCAATCTACTCTTTAAACAGACTTTCTATCTAACCAAAAAAATGTCAGACGTTTTTGATATGCACTTTTAATCATAACTACGGGATAATTATAGCTTTATATGGTTACTAAATCGACTAATTACCAAACTCATATACAAGAAAATGTTAGAACCGTGCTCTTTAATATGGAAAAAGACAACCATATAAAACTTGATAAAATTAGGCGGGAAGAATTCGACGAAATAAGAATTGATTGGGAGTTTAATTCCATAGCTTCAGTGATATAATACACATATGGCAAAACTTACTAAAGAATTAGTCCTCAGTTTCTTGAAAGATCATAACTTAATGTCTGTGGCAACATACGGAGAGCATCCATGGATAGCTTCGGTATATTATTCATTTGACGACGAACTTAATATTTATTTTCTTAGCAGTCCTACTACGCTTCATTGTAAACAAATTGCACAGAACCCCAAAGTTGCTGTTTCAATTGCCGATAGCCACCAGAAACCAACCGATCTTAAAAAGGGCGTACAACTTTATGGGATCGCCGGACAAATATCAGACACGGCCAAAATTAAGCATGCCTTACGACTATGGAAAGAAACTCTTGGAGTAAAAGATCCCGAACTTTCGTATGAAAATATGGTAAAAAAAATCGTTACCGGACGAATGTATAAAATAACTCCAAAGCGAATTAAATTCTTTAATCAAGAACTCTTCAAAAATGACGACGGAGAAGAACCAATATTAGAGATGTAAGATTGCCACCCTTCGACTGCGCTCAGGGTAAACTATCCGCACGCACTGAAACCACAGCTGTAGCACTTCTTACAACCCTCTTCAAAAGCAAACGCGGCGTCTCCACATTTCGGACACAGATCAAAATTGCTTTCATTTTTCGTAGCGCTTACCAACGTCTGTGTTTCGGTAACCACTTTATGAGGCACATTTGTTGCTCCATTCAACATATTCATCGCAAAATGCTTTACAAGCACTTTTGCGAGTGCATCCGGTAAACTTCTAATTTTATTGTCTCCAAACCCAAGGGACGATGCCCCGCCAATACCACTTAACTGTTCGATAATATGTTGGAGTCTCGCTTTTCCCGAAAGCGTTGAATTCATGCGCAAGTTTAAAGATATAACTCGGCCCAGGCCTTCTGCGAGCGCAAAGACATCCGACCCTGCTTTCCCTACGTTTATAAATAGTTCAAACGGGTTCCCTTCCTCATCTGTGTTAATCGTCACAAATGCGCGGCCAACAGGAGTATCTATTTGGTACGTTGATCCGTTTACCATCATAGGGCGCGGCGTAATATCGTAAACCACTTCTTGTTTTACTTCTTTTTTTTCGTCCTCTTTTCGAGATAAAACGCCTGGTCGAGACCCGTCACGCATATACGCAATTCCTTTGAGACCTAATTTATATGCCAAGGAGTAAACATTTTTCACATCTTCCACTGTGTGTGTGCTTGGCGCATTTACTGTTTTTGAAATAGATGCATCAACATACTGTTGTATAACTCCTTGAACACGAACGTGCTCTTCGGGAGTCAAATCGTTTGCGCCAACGAAAAAATTCGGTCGCGCCATTGTCTTCGCTTCTTCTTCAGAAAGTTTCATATCGTCCATCCATGCTTGAAAAAGCGGGTGACGAATGGTGTGTTCCCCGAGTCTGTCTCGACGGATGAATTCAAATTCATACACGGGTTCTATGCCAGACGTTGTTCCGGCGAGGAGTGATGTGGAACCAGTGGGTGCCTGCATTAGTAGTAGCGAATTACGAATACCATTTTTTCTAATAAGGTCCTGTATTTTCTTCGGTAAATTTTGAATAAATAGTCCTTTCAAGTATTGTTTTGCTTCGAATTTTGGAAATGGTTTTTTCTCTTTCGCAATTTCTGCAGATGCTTCATATACCGAATCACGAATGGTACGGTATATTTTATCTACCACCTCGAGCGCCTCCGGAGAACCGTATCGCAAGTGTAGTTTGATAAGAGTATCCCCCAGTCCCATGGTTCCTACTCCAATTCTCCGCTCGCCATTCAATTGTGTTTTTCGAATCCCCTCAAAGAAATAGGGGTCCATTTCAACAATATTGTCTTGAAACCGTACGGCAATTTTTGCAATTTCAACCAGTTTTTCATAGTCTAAAATACCAGGTGAAGTAAATCCGTTCGGCTGAGAAACGAGTGCGGATAAATTTATAGAACCCAAATTACACACTCCCCATTCAGGTAATGGTTCTTCTCCGCATGGATTCACACAATTTACCTTATTCCAATACCAGTTGTTATACCACTTGTTGCATCGTTCCATAAATACAACGCCGGGTTCGGCACTTCGCCACGCAGCTTCTGAAACAAGATCCCATAATTTGCGCGCTTTTATAGTTTTATAGACAATCACCTTTTTACCCAACTTTTGCCACCCATAAATATCTCCGTCCCATAATTCATCGTAATCTGGATCATCTTTATCGGGAAACATTAAATTCCAATCTCCATCTTTTTCAACCGCTTCCATAAACCCATCTGAAACGCAGACCGATAAGTTTGCTCCGTTTATTCGAAGCAAATCTTGTTTTACGGTAATAAACTCTTCAATATCGGGGTGCCAATCCCACAGCATAAGCATGAGCGCACCGCGGCGCGTTCCTCCTTGCTGTATAATGTCTTTTGTTGCAACAGAAAAAAGTTCAGCCCAATTAATAGGGCCTGAAGAAAACCCGTTTACTTTGCTAACGCGCGCGCCGCGTGGTCGAAGAGATGATAAATTTATTCCAACGCCACCACCGTGTGCCATTATCTCCACCATTTGTTTTAACGTATCGATAATACCGCCACGAGAATCTTTAGGACTCGGAATAACATAGCAGTTGTAATAGGTGATATCAAAACCAGTACCAGCTCCGGCTAAAATTCGCCCCCCAGGAACATATTTAAAACCCGCTAGAGCTGCATTAAATTTTTCTTCCCATACTTTTCGTTTTTGAGCAGATGTTTCAACAGCGGCAACTCCCTTCGAAACGCGCTGCCATAACTGGGTAATTGTTTGCTCAATAGGGTTTCCGTCTTTGTCTTTTAACGCATACCGATCTAAGAAAACCTGTTGAGCTATACCAGTTAGTTGCATGGTGCTTTTTCTAAAAATTTATAACAATTTTTTTATTTCCTGTTCAAAATCTTCAACATCAACAAACCGTTTAAATACCGACGCAAATCGTATATAAGCAATTTTATTTATTTTTTTCAAGTGCAAAGCAACTGTCTCGCCAAGTAGCTTGCTCGGAACTTCTACGCTTTCTTGCTTCTTAAGTTCTGTTTCTATGTCGTCGAGCATTTTTTCTATAGTTAAGTTGTCAATGGTGGTTTTTTCGCACGCGCGAATAACCCCCATTTTCAATTTTTGTCTGTCATACACTTCTCGTGTGCTGTTTCGTTTAATCACCACAATGGGCAACCGGTCTATTCGTTCATACGTTGTGAAACGCTTTTTACATTTGGCGCATTCTCTTCGTCTTCGGAGAGAGTTTGCTTCTTCTGAAATGCGCGTTTCAACAACTTCGCTTTCGGTATTTTCACAAAACGGACATTTCATACCCAACAAGTAGTGTATAACTTAGTAGTATCACACTATAGAAAATAATTCGACGGTGTCAAACGACAATTATTTAGCCTTATAGGAGTGTCTTAATTACATATTAATAAACGGATAAAAATTCTTCCAGAATTTTTTTTGCAATGGGTGCGGCAATACTTGAGCCCTCTCCCCCATTTTCTACAAGTACGGTCATAGCTATTCGTGGTTTATTGGCTGGTGCAAAAACAGTAAACCACGCATGGGGGTTTGTTTTCTTACTAACCGATTCTGCAGTTCCTGTCTTACAAGCAACCTTTACCCGCTTACCGTTTATCTTGAAATCAAAAAATGGCCAACCCGTGCCGCCTGTATCGCACGCTTGAATCATACCATTTACTACTGTCCGAGCATCTGTGGGCGAAATAATTCCTTCGGTACATTTTTTTTTCTCCCCTTTTAGAAACGTCAGGGGACACTCTTTTCCACCAGAAGCAATTATAGAAACGCCTTGTTGTATGTGAGATGGAGATAGTAACATATACCCTTGTCCTATTGACATATTTACGGTGTCACCTAAATACCATTTTTCATGTAATGTTTTCTTTTTCCATTCGTCGGTTGGAATAAGACCCGGCACTTGAGAAAAATATGGGTGCAAGTCAGATGCGGATAATCGGAACCTATCAAACCACAAAGCCATTTTCGGCGCCCCTAGTTTTAGTCCCACCTGATAAAAATAAATGTCGTTGGATCGCATTATTGCTTTCTCAACATTTACCGGGCCTTCTTTTTTCCCATATTGTAAAAAATACCAGTTGCCAAATTCAATACCACCAAATTTGAAAATTCCCGTATCCTCGTATGTTGTTTGAGGAGTTATAACATCTTCTGCTAGTGCAGCCAGCGCAATAAATGGTTTAATCACCGACCCTGGTGGGTAAAGCGCTTGGGTTAATCTGTTCAATAAAGGTTGGTTTTCATTTTGAACGAGTATTCCATATTTTTCTCCCACGTTTTTATCAAAAAAAATATTTGGATTATACGAAGGAGACGAATAGAACAAATATACTTCACCATTTTCTGGATTGCTTGCAATTACTGCGCCTTTGCGTTCTCCAAATTGTGAGCGAGCAATTTTTTGTAATTTTGTAGAAAGTGAAAGAGTAGTGTTTTCTCCTTGTTGGGGATTGTTTCGAGCAAGAGCGTTTTTTTTCTGTCCACGTGCATTTATTTCATACAATATTTTCCCCGGCGTGCCTCGAAGTCTGCATTCAAAATATTTCTCAAGCCCTATTTTCCCCATATAGTGGTCCGATAGGGGAGACTTTCCGCAGGTGTAGTCGTTTAGATTATCATCTCCAGGCAAACCCACATATCCTAAAGCATGCGCATATTCTTCGGGAAATAAATAGTTACGCACGTACCCATATCTCTTGCTTTCTTCGTTTATAACAAGGGGAATGTTGTCCCGGTCAAAAAATACGCCGCGCGGAGGTTGTACTAAAACTTCTCTGGTTTTGTTGGTACTCGCAAGTATTGCATAGTAATTATGTGCAACAATACTTAACTTAAAAAGATTTGCAACAATAAGAAAAAACACAAATAAGAGAACAACAAATAAGGTAGTGAAACGTCGATAGCGCCGCTCATAAATTCGTTCATCCATACATGTATAGAGGTAGTATACCGCAGAGAAGAAAAGGGAATTAAAGCTCGTTTAAACGAAACTCTGAAGGTGCTTGTTCTTGAGTTACCAAACCTAAAAATTGTTCTGTAGAAGAAAGGCGTTTGTGCCCAACCACACGTGAAACATAGGCGAGTGGTACACCAGCTGAAAGTTGGTGTGCAATAAACGTATTTCGTAAATCATTTACTTTTGCGTTTTCAATACCAACTTCTTTAAAGCAACGATCCACTATGTTTCTAATGTTACGGACAAGAAGAGGGTGGTCATTCTTTGTAATAAATATGTATTCTGACTTTGAACCATTACGCATTTTTTCATAGTCCACAATTGCTTTTTTTACCATTTTGTTTAATTGAATTTTCCGTTCTTTGTTATTTCCATATGCCTCAATAACTAGCTCGTCGTTTTGAACATTAGTGAGCTTAAGACTAGCGAGTTCCCCAATACGAACTCCTGTTTGTAAAAACAGTTCAATAATGGCATACGTACGCCGATCGCTGCGTGCAAAATCTCGTAGTGCGCGGTATTCTAATTTAGAAAGTACTCGTGGCCTACTGGTATCAAAACGGGGGTGGGCAACGTCAAGTGCTGGATTTATAGTAATTGCTCCAAGCTCTTTAAGAAGCCGGTAAAAAGTGCGTATTGAATTAAGCTTTCGAGATGCAGATTTCTTTGTATAGTTTTCCTTGAGTAAATTTTCAATAAAATCGGAGATGTCTTCCTTCTTCACGTCATTAATGGCTTGAATTTGTCGTTTAGCCAGAAAGCCCAAAAACTGCTCAATATCCTTTTTATAGGCAGTAATTGTATACTCCGATTTGTGTTTCTCCCTTAGGTGTGCTATAAACTTCTCAAGGTAGTCGCTAAAAACAATTGTATCCGCGTGCATATGTCCTATAATAACACAGCCCATAACAAAATGCAAGATCGTTCAAAGTACGTTCTTATGGCTATTGCTCTATTCTTTGCTATAGGCCTATTCATCAATATGGTTAAGCTTACCCGAGAGTATATTTCCCGTCGCCAATCCTTAGCACTTCAAGCACAAGAATTAAAGAGATTACAGGAGAAAAAAAGAAAACTTTCGTATGCTCTAAAACGGTCGCAAACGGAAGAATTTATAGAAGAAAAGGCGCGTAAATTGGCTCTTTACAAGAAAGATGAATATATAATTATAGCTCCTCGTACAAGCCCAACTCCAACACCATCTCCTCGTCTCGGAGTTACTCTTCCCGTCTATAAACGGTGGTTACAGGTCTTTTTTACACCATGATTGTCACGACAAAACGGGGCGATGGGGGGAAAACCGACCTTTTTGGAGGCAAAAGGGTGTCAAAAGGCGATATTCGCATAGAGCTTATCGGTACTATAGATGAAATTCAGTCGCTCCTTGGTATGTTGAAAACATGTATGAAAACTACTGCTCTTCGTGTTTTTGTTGAAAAGCAGCAAAAGAACCTCTATCTCTGTATGGGCGAACTTGCAGGAGCTCAAAAACAAACTGTTGCAATTGTTGCACAATGGGTATCTGAACTCGAAGAACATCAGCCTAGGCTCCTCAAAAAGGCACATATCAAAAACAAATTTATCATTCCTGGAGTAAATAAGACCGAAGCGTGGTGTAATGTAGCACGAACGCGCATACGTTTCCTTGAGCGTACGCTGGTAAAATTTTCGAATAAAAAGAAAGAATATATAAAATACATTCCCTATATAAATAGGCTTTCGGATTTCTTCTTTGTACTTGGTCAGTATAGTATCATTAAATAGATCGTACGTAGCGCCCTTTTAGTTCAACGGATAGAACGGTGGTTTCCGAAACCACTGATAGGCGTTCAATTCGCCTAGAGGGCACCACGCAAAAAATTTTAAACAAAATTTTAGCGTGGTAGGAACGTTTAAACCGAAGGTTTATTGCGTTCCACTCTTATAATGAGGCTACAATCTGATAAAATACTTATGTTGGAGCTGTAGCTCAGTGGTAGAGCACTACTCTTATAAAGTAGGGGTCGATGGTCCGATCCCATCCAGCTCCACTAGGCTCATTAATAAGAGGGGACGATAAAATTATAAATTAAAATGTAAGAGCGTGTGGCCCTAAGCACTACATAGAGTGCAGGGATACGAGGAAAAGGGGTCTTGCTACAAAGTTATGTGGCAGACAATCGAACCCCCGAATTTATTCGGGGAGCATCTGCGGAAACCCTTAGAGCGTTGGTTATCGCTTTTTACGCCGTACTATAAACTTGTTTCGTAAGAGACAACCAAAAGAGTACGTGCATTAACCATTCGTCTGCTTCTTATTCCTAACGAGCCTCTTTACAAATTTATATTCTTTCTATGTGTGGAATATTTGCCTATACAGGGGCTCGTACAAATGCCTCACAACTCGTTCTTGAGGGTCTTAAGTCACTTGAATATCGAGGATACGATAGTTGGGGTATTGGAAGTGTCAACAGAAACACTATTTCAGTTATAAAAGAGGTTGGAAAAATAGGGAACGCAACAACAAAAGGCTTACCGTCTGTTTCTTCGTGTGTATTTGGACACACTCGTTGGGCCACGCACGGAGGTGTCACCATACAAAATACACATCCCCATCTTGATTGCACAAGGCACATCGCGCTCATTCACAATGGTATTGTTGAAAATTATGAAGACCTTAAAAAAGAGCTTCTTATAAAAAAGCATCACTTTACTTCGGAGACCGATTCTGAGGTTGTTGTTCATTTAGTTGAAGAATATAGAAAAAAATGCTCACTGGGGGAATCGATACGAAAAGCTTTTCTTAGGTGCAAAGGACTAAGCGCTTTTATTGTCTTTGAAGTAAATTCAAAAACAATCTTTGCCGTCAAAAATGGATCCCCGCTCGTTATCGGATTTGGAAAGAATGAAAATTTCCTTGCGTCAGACGCAGCTGCCCTACTCCCACACACAAGAAGTGTCCGTTTTGTGGAAGATGGGAACTTTGTAGAAATAAATCCACACAAAGTACTTGTTCGTAATATAAAGACAAATAAAATTCTCTCTATAAAAAAACAAATTCTTAACTGGAAGATCGCCCAAGTTGAAAAAGGGACATTCCCCTATTTTATGTTGAAAGAAATTCACGAACAAGCGCCCCTGCTACTTAATATTGCACACGCACCCTTGACGGACATAAATACTCTTGCTGAGCAGGCAAAAAAAGCACAGAAAATTTTTCTTGTTGCGTGTGGAACTGCTGCATATGGGTGTATGGCTGGGTCTTATTTTTTCTCTAAAATTGCAAAATACCAAGTAAGCTGGAGTGTCGCAAGTGAATTCGGCTACCAGCTTGATTTCCTTAATAAGGAGAGTCTCGTTATTGCACTTTCACAGTCGGGAGAAACAATGGACACGCTCGAGGCGATAAAAAAAGCCAAAGAAAAAGACGCTCGAATTGGAACACTTGTTAATTCGTTCGGCTCGACTCTATACCGAGAGGCCAATTATAATGTGCTCGTCGGCGCGGGGCCAGAAAAGAGCGTCGCATCAACCAAAGCATTCACCGCTCAGCTTGCTCATTTAATACTACTTGCATATGCTTTTATTAATAAGGCAGTTGATGGGCAAAAGATAATTTCGAAAGCAGCTAATTCAGTGCGCCTTTTGTTTAAGAAAGAAACTGTAAGTAAAATTAAGCGCTGCGCGGCAATACTCTCTACTGCACGGGATATCTATATTGTTGGGCGAGGACTTTCTTACCCGGCTAGTCTCGAAGCTGCACTTAAAATTAAAGAAATTTCATACATTCACGCCGAAGGATTTGCTGCAGGAGAATTAAAACATGGGGTACTGGCACTTGTTGAAAAAGGAACTCTCTGTATTGTTTTTCTTCCGAATGATGAAACATATGGAGCTAACCATGCTGGGGCGATGGAAATGAAAGCGCGTGGGGGAATTATCATCGGAATATCATATAAGCCGCATGAACTTTTCGATTATTTTATACCAGTCAACGACGCTGAAATAGGCACTATAATTCCAAACGTTGTTGTAGCACAATTACTTGCTTATTACATTGCTGTCAATAAGGGGCTTGACCCAGACATGCCACGAAATCTAGCAAAAAGTGTTACAGTAAAATAATTTAAACGCCTTTGGTAAGTGTTGAGACAGTCAACTTGAGTGTCCGCGCAATTTTTTTGAGTACTTTAAGCGATGGGTTTACAATACCTTTTTCTATTTTGCCCATATAGGTGCGATCAAGTTGCGCTCCGTAGGCAAGCTTTTCTTGTGATACACGTTTCTCTTTGCGCAGATTGGTAATGTTTTCTCCTACTACCTTATAAAAGCTCTTTGTAGACATGCAAACACCTAACCAAAAATGCGGCATAAAAACCACTGCTTATACACCGCATTTTGTCTTATATAGAATGTCCCAACAACATAACATATGCTCCAATCCGATTTTTACAAACGAGTGAGAAAAATCACAATGATACAATATCTTCTATATGCTCCAATCAATTTGTTTATGTACAAACAAAGTCCGTGTAGATTTTAAAGAAATAATTAAATATTCCGACGAAAAAGTTTTTAAGAATTATGAAGGAACTAGTATTGGAAAATGCACTCGGTGTGGAATGTTGAAAACGTTCCCGTCAAAAAAAAACAAAAAGTTTAATACGCAACAAAGTAGGAATAATTTCTACGAAAGTAATGGAACACCGTTTTTAAAACTATTCAATCCTCTCCTGTCTGCTCTGAACAAATATCAACCAAGTGGATCTGTTCTAGAAGCTGGTTGTTCGTCTGGTATTCTTCTTTCCCTTTTGAAAAAAAAGGGATTTGATGTAACGGGAATTGAACCAAATAAGGAAGCTTTCAAAAGCGCTCAAAAAAAATTAGGAAAATTTATTTTTAATGGCACATTGCCAAAATTTGTCCGATACTACAATAAAAAATTCGATTGTATTATCTACAACCACGTTCTTGAACATGTGGAAGATGTAAACAAAGAACTATCACTCGTCAAAAAAATGATAAAACCAAACGGTATTTTAATCGTCGGCGTTCCAAATACAGACAATATCATTTTTACTATTCGAAGAAAATATTGGGAATCCTTAATGCCGAACGAGCATGTGTGGCATTTTAGTACACAACGAATGACATCACTCCTCGAAAAACATGGATTTAAAGTTATCTCAAAATCTTTTTCCAACCATACGCGCACAGACTATCCTCTTTTAAAGCGAATCTATTTTGGAATCCTGTGTTTAATCAACCAGCTGATAAACACTGGCGAAGCAGTACTCGTTGTTGCAAAAAAAGGATAGCGATATAATACACGTATGCAAGTTCGGTTTGCCACAAATAACGATAAGGAGTCTGTGTTAGGACTACTTGATGAACTGGGCAGATCAGGCAATAGAATTTCGCAAAACGCCGAACCTCATAAAATTGGTGCTATTTTTGATGAAGTAATTTCCCGGAAAGATACGTGTATATTTGTTATTGAAGATAAAATAAGTTGATTGCTTTAGCAACTTTTTATCTTCTTCCGTATATTCGCCACGGTTCACATCGCGGACAGATAGAAGATTTTGTCGTTAGTGAAAGTTACCGAGGAAAAGGAATTGGATCAATCCTTTTCAACGGAATCAAAGAGTATTGCAAAAAAAGTGGAAAAACCGTTGTTAAGTTGACGACGAGAAACAATAATTTCTCTGCCCAAAAATTCTATGAAAAGAATGAAGGCAAGCAAACAGAAAAAATGTATCGGTTTGATATTACTTTTGGTGGACAAGCTCCAAAATAGTTTGAACCAGATGGAAGAGTATATTTGGACATGGTATCCAAAGCTATCGTCGCTGGTTACAGCCTAAATATATTGTTTCTGTTCCGCTAAACACATACTGATTTTGATATAATCAAATTAATACCTATGGACGAAAGGGATAATATTATTAGCGTTGTTACAACACCTCTTGGTTTTTTTGCACTCTCTCTTTTAATTGTTGAGGGTTTTTTGGGTATAATTGTCATTGGTTCAGGAGCAGCGCTGTCATCTGATGCAAAAGTAACTGGTATGTGGATGGCAATTGGAGCTTTTGCTGGCATAACACTTATTGTTGCTCTAATGGTCTGGCTTATTCCGACGAATCTAACCTTAAGAGGACAAGATTGGGCAGATCAAGCAAAATTAAAAAACAATTGGGCAACTTCTGATGCTCCAAAGACCAAGGTTGAAATTGAAAAGTTAGAAGCCACAACCTCAAAAAAATCATGAAATATTTAATTGTCCACGAGCTCAATAATAAAACAAAAAATTATACTGAATTATTCGATACTATTAAGAGTAGTGGTACGACATGGTGGCATTACTTAGAAACAACATGGATAATTGAATCAGACAAGACGCCTGATAAAATATCAAATATCATCACGCCATATATAGACAAGAGCCAAGATTTTGTATTAGTAGTAAAAATAGACGCTTATCAAAAACAAGGATGGTTACCAAAAGAGGCTTGGGATTGGTTGAATAAATAAAGTGCATATTAGAAAAGAATCAAAAGTATCTCTGATGATTTTAGACAAGAGGTTTCTAATAAAATTAACACATGGTTTGTGGTTGAAATTTTCTTGTTGGTATAAAAACCCTATGTGGAGCATATGAATGAAGAATAATTCTAAGGGGTTAGGTTGTTTTGGTTTTATTCTGTTACTGGCAATCCTTTATTTCCTTATTGTCAAATGGCACTGGAATATACCTTTCGTACAAAATTTTTTTAAGTTTGAAGGACAAACAGCAGAGGAATGGTATCATGCTTGTAATCAAGAATCGGTAGAAAAACAACAGTGTTTAGAAGAAAAACAACAATATGTTGACAATCAGCCATCAGAGGAAATCATGGAATTAGACAAATGTATAAAAGATACACAAGATTTTTCTAGAGAGTTATATAACAAGAACTGTAGGGATGATAAAACTATACTAACTCAAAAAGAATGTTTGAGTTTATTATTAGCCTTGGGAGAAAGTTTGGTGCAATCTAAACAAAGATGTGTTAACGAATATCTTCATAAATAGTAGTCCTAATTTCAATTCAATTGACAATTTTCCTTTGATGGTCTACAATGGACTAATATGGATACACTAGATGATAACAAAGGATCAATATCACCATTCAGAGTGTACGATTTGAATGAGGCCTCGAACCTATTGGGAGTAAATAGGAAAACCGTATATCAACTCCAAGAAAAAGGAGACTTACCTAAAAAACTCGTAGGTAGGGGGTATAAATTTCTAGGAGAGGACTTATTAAGATTTATGGGTAGTGCCAGCTTTAATGAGCAAAACAATAAATAAAGTGATTAACGGCGAGGCTGAACATAAGGGGATTATTGCAAGATCCGCTTTATATGCCTGCATTTCTAAATATAGTAAACAAGCTATTAACGTCTTGGTTGAATTATTGAATAGCAGAAATCAATATATAAGATTAGGAGCAGCCAAGGCTATTTTAGACAAAACCATACCAGACATCAGGCCTATAGAAATTAAACAAGAGCTGGATAAGCCGGTGCTTATCCAAATAATAAGAGGAAATGGTTATCTCCCTCCAGAAATAAAAAGCGAATTAGAAAAACAATAGTAAGTTAATTAGACTTACCGCACAAAGTGAATAAAGAAGACCTTGTAACAATATTATTTATTGCTACAAAGCGTGATCACTATAGCGGAGGCCAGAAAAAAAATAAGCAGCAAGGAAATCAATATGACTGACCAGGAAATACAGAAACTTCTTGATTTGCTCTATTCAATCACTAATCTAGCTATTAGTAATACAGTTAATCAATCAAAACGTGCCAATTAAATGCCTTATATACTGTCGAGTATCTAGCCAAAGACAAGTCGATGAAGGTCACGGTTTAGATAGTCAAGAAGCGTCTTGTAGAAACTATGCGAAATCAAAGAACTATGAAGTAATTAAAGTGTTTTTAGAACAGGGGGTTTCTGGAGGAAGATATGACCGTCCTGCAATGACAGATCTACTTAGATATTTAGGTGAACATACAGAAGAAAGATTCGCTGTTGTTTTCGATGATATTAAAAGGTTTGCAAGAGACACAGAAGTTCATTTCGCTTTGAAAAAGGCCATAACAAAATTAGGGCATCATATCGAAAGCCCGACTTTTAAGTTTGAGGAAACACCATATGGGAAGTTTATCGAAACTATATTTGCAGCAAATGCAGAACTTGATAGAAGTTTGAATAATATTGTAGTAAAAAGTAGGATGAAAGGAAGACTTGAAAAAGGGTATTGGTGTTTTCGCTCTCCTCCATTAGGACTGTCTTATGTAAAAGATCCGATTCACGGAAAGATACTTAAGCCCGTTGAGCCTTACGCAACAGTTTTCAGAAACGCCATCGAATTGTACGATAAAGGAGAGCTGAATACTTTAGAAGAGGTTCAAAAATACATAGGAAAGCAATATCTGGATCACAAGGTAAGAAAAGAACCAAGTATTAGCGGGATACAAGGTATATTAACAGAATTATTATATACAGGATATATTGAATACGAGAAATGGGGAATAAAACGTATGAAAGGCCTACACGAAGGTTTTATTAGCGTCGATACATACAATAGAGTCCAGAATAAGCTTAAATGCAAAAGTAAGACGGCAATTCGAAAAGATTATAATTTAGATTTCCCGCTTAGAACCTGGGTGCTTTGCGATACTTGTAATCACCCATTTACAGCCGCTTGGGTACATGGTAGAAGCGCAAAATATCCCAAATACTGGTGTAAGAATAAGCAATGCCTAAACGCCTTTAAGTCTGTGCCTAGAGAAACCATAGAGATTCAATTTGCTGCACTACTGACTCAAAATAAGCCTGTAGACGAGCTTCTTGACCTTGAGCAGGTGATATTGAACGAAGCGTGGGACTCACAAGAAAAAATCTATTTTGACAATAGAGTTGGAATACAAAAAAGGTTGGAAGATATCAACAAACAATCCTCAGATTTAGCACGACAAGCTGCAACAAAGATTGCCGAGGGTGAAACTGGTCTCGCTCAAGTATATGAACAAGAACTCAAGAAACTAGTTACAGAAAAGGAAAA
>CAYHPU010000017.1:12849-14859 GCA_964358525.1 uncultured Gammaproteobacteria bacterium | reverse complement strand
ATACATAAGTAGAACCAATATACAAAGACCAGGGAGATAACTTACCAAAATATACCTGTCCATTTGTCAGAAACACCGCGTGATAGGCTGTAGGAGGAGCAGAAACAGCATTCTTTTTGGGCCCCTTCAGATAGAAAAAAGTGAGTGCAAAGGCAATAAGAAAACTCACGAAAAGGAGTAGAAATGGTGAGCGTTTTTTGGGAGGATTTATTGCTTTGAAAACCATATATATTATAATATAGATTGTAGGAGAATTGTCAAACTATTTGAGGCGAGGAAAGGGTAAAGGTAAAGCGGTTGGTAGGGCTTAGGGCTAGGGTAAGGTGTTTTAGCCTATTGACTTAGCCCAACTACGTACCTACTGCCTAACCCTAACCTTTGCCAGAAAATGTTATACTCAAAGTATGTCTGGTCATTCACATTGGTCAACGATTAAGCACAGAAAGGAAGCGAACGATGCACAAAAAGGAAAGTCTTATTCTCGACTTTCTCGCGAAATTCTCGTTGCTATTCATACCGGTGGGGGATCAATAGATCCCAATGTAAATTTTAGGCTCAAAGTTGCAATAGAGAAAGCACGTGCGGCTGACCTGCCGAAAGAGAATATCACAAGGCTTCTTGATCGTGCGAAAGATAGGGCGGGCGCTATGATCGAGGTACTATATGAAGCCATAGCCCCGCACGGTATTTTTCTCATAATTTCTTCTACTACAGACAATTCGAACCGCACCCATTCTGAGCTTTCGACAATTTTAGAAAAGCACGGAGGCAGAATGGTGGAGAAGGGAGGTGCTATGCACCTTTTTGAGAAGTGCGGTATGATGCAATTTGAGAACGTTACAGAAGACAGCGCACTCCAATATGTTGAACTGGTAGAAGCGTACGACATGGATTTCACAGATGCCGTCTGTACGCTTTTTATTCATTTTGACCATATATCTGAGGCTTTACATAAGGCAAAAGAAGCTGGCCTTACTGAAGCCCCAACTGTTATTTACAAGCCAACATCCTATGCGGAAATTGGAGAAGGGGAGGCCGAAAAAGTTAATTCTCTCGTGTCTTTACTTGAAGAGATGGATGATGTACAGGAAGTATTTACTAACATGCCATGACGCGCTTTATATTTAACCTCTATAGCAACTTGCGAAAGATAGACAAGCGAAAGCGTCTATTTGCTTCGGTGTTTGGCATAGTATGTGCTTTTCTTATACTGACCCTTTTTCCATTCTCTAAGGTAATTTTTGCTTTGCCAATTCTCTTTATTTTTGTGTATTTTGGTACGTTCATTGCCATTCTCGAGGATATACATAATATTGAATGGATAGTTCTCTTTATCGCACCGCTCTATTTCTGTATTTCACTACTGCTCTTTTATTATTTATTGCCGACGCGTCTTTTAACACGAATTCCCTTCGTTATACTTGTTGGCGTTGCTATGTACGCGCTTCTACTTTCAGAGAATATATTTAACGTTGGAGTTGACCGCACACTCCCCCTGTATCGCGCGGCCTATTCTATTTCTAATTTCTTTACGCTTATAATTTTATTTTTAGTATTTACTGTTCTATTTTCGTTTCGGCTACATTTTGTCTTAACATCATTCATCGGTGGGGTAGTGGCGCTTCCTGTTATGTTTCACGCCCTGTGGACTGCCTCACCAAAAAATGTTCTTGAGGAGCGTGTTTACAAATTTTCGGTGATTATTGCATTAATGCTTTCTGTAGCACTTCTTTTGTTTGGATTTCTGCCAGTTAAGACGAATATACTGTCACTGTACGCTATCTCCATAGCATATGTTCTTATAGGAGTAACTCAGGAAATAATTCAAGATACCGCTTTCCGTGACCGAGTGCGGGAGTACCTCTTCGTCTTCCTCGGTATGAGTCTTCTGGTCCTACTTGCTGGAAATTGGGGCTAAATAATAGCTGATAGTAACTACTAACTATTGCACAGGGACAGGGAAGTAGGGGAGTACCGCTCACGTTCGTGTCACTTATGACCTATAGTATT
>CAYHPU010000017.1:0-12749 GCA_964358525.1 uncultured Gammaproteobacteria bacterium | reverse complement strand
ACAGGGAAGTAGGGGAGTACCGCTCACGTTCGTGTCACTTATGACCTATAGTATTTATGGCATTGTGGATAAGTGCTAAATGCAGATTGATATAATAAGCTAAACCAAATATCGGATTAATATAGCGCTCCAAAGTGAACACTAACACTAGAACTAGAGTGCTTAATTTAGCCTATTGCATCAATCTTAATTTAAATTCGGATTTATCTTATGCTCCAAACTCAGCACTCGCTTTGCGTCTGCATTTCGTGAAAAGAGTGTCTCTGGAGAAGTGGTTGTGCACACGTAAACTGCACTATATTTCATCTATCGGAGAAGTCAATATTTCACACTATATATTACTTATTTGACAATTGAAAGGCAGTTACCCTACCATTAATAATGTACAGGTAGCTATTGGCTATATTTCCTGCAGAACAGGGAGATGTGATATGTCGTATAATATATCTTTAACGACATATCCCGAGTTCAACCTGGAGAAGTGGGATCAAAATTACAGTTTACGAATTAGTAATATAAATAATTTATTCACGATTATTTCCTCTCCCCCACTTCCGTATATCTTTGTTATCTTTTCTTAACTACTAGCTACTAACTACTAGCTGCTATATAATATTTCTATGCTTCGTATTGCCATGCTCCACAGTACAGACTCCAGTACCCGCGGTGGGCTTCAGGAGCATATAGCCCAGCTGGCCCGCTTACTCACCACGCGTGGCCACAGAGTTACTATATTTGGTCCGACACGCAGCCGCCATTCTTTTCAGTTTAAGCAACGTGACTATGGCACGCTTCTGCCTATTCCGGTAATACCATCACAGTTTGGGGAGGTGAATATTTATCTAGGAGAGAGTGAACCAATTCACAAAATCATAACGCAGGAGTCGTTCGATATTTTTCACTTGCACGACTCAATAAAGCCATTTGTACCGTTTGACGCGCTCGGAGAAATTAGAATACCGAAAGTGGTAACTATTCACAGCGCTTGGAGAAAGGAAGGATCAAGCTTAAGTATGATAAATGGATTGTTTCCATGGCTTAACGAGTCGTTTGTAGGTCATGTACACGGCGTGATATATGTTTCACCATTTGCAAAATATGCGTGGGGCGGCCTCACAAAGAATGTTTCTCATGAAGACGTTATTCCAAATGGTGTAGATGCGCGAGTATTTACTCCGCGAAAACGCATCCCGCAAACAGTTACGATTGGCTATATGTCTCGCTTTGTTGAGCGGAAGGGGCCGCTCGATTATTTATTATTACTCTACGCCCTCAAACAAAAAGGAATACAAATAAAGGGTCTTATGGCGGGATATGGGCAGATGTCAGCTAGTATAAAAAAAGAAATTATTCGATTGCAACTTTCAAATACTGTGCAACTTCTTGGAGAACTCTCGGGCAACAAACGTGCAGCTTTATATCACCGTTCAACGTTTTTCTGTGCACCATACCATGACGAAGCATTTGGATTAACACTTCTTGAAGCGGCATCGTGCGGATGTCCGGTTATTGGATATGCAAACGAAGCAACCGCCGAGCTTTTTTCAAACACTCCGTATAGTCGAGCCCTGGTTACACATAAAGACATTAGTGGAATGGCAGACGCTGCGATTGGTTTGCTATCAGACAGAGAGAAGTATAATGCTCTACAACAGTGGGGATATAAAATGAGCAGTACCTATTCGTGGGAGGAGACAGCGATGCGCACTGAAAAATTCTATTATAAAGTTCTACATACACGGTGATTCTTATTTGCATTGATGGTCTGAGCTATGACGTGCTACAGAGTGGAATGCGTAATGGATTTTGTCCGTATTTGAAGCATCTAGTGTCTACAAATACCTATGTATACTACCCGTATTTCTGTGGACTTCCAGCGGTAACTACAGCAAGTGAGGCGAAGCTTTTTTATGGTGATAACTACGACATTCCTGGTTTTGCGTGGTTCGACCGAACCGCAATGCAATTTATTCGTACGTCTCGCGGTCATAGGATAAAACATATAGAAAAACGTTTGCGCGAACGGTACCCTCACGCACTGCTTACGGGAGGATCTTGTTTTTTTGGTGCGTTTTCAGGGGGCGCCTCAGTACTCGATTATTCAGCGGAAGAATTTGATTTTACTCACCCCTGGTCTGTTATTCGAAAAATGAAGATATTACTTTCGGCACTGAAAGCGCCACAGTCTTTAATTCGTAATACAGTACATTTTTTCATGAGTCTACCACGAGACGCTAAAAGCGCAGCCCTGCACTATATTATGGGAAATTTGGCAACTTTTATTGCTCGACGAGATATTGAAAATGGAACCTCATCATTATTTATCGATTATCCGCAATACGACGACGCGGCGCACGCACACGGACTTGAGAGCGAGAAAGCCTTTATAGCGCTTTCACATATTGACTCATACATTAAAAAGCTCTCACGGGGGATAGATACTGTGGTTATATTGTCGGACCATGGGCAAAGTCCCGCAACGTATATTAAAAACATATTCGGAGAGTCGATTCGTGGCGTAGTAGAGAAAGCTCTGCAAAATAAAACAAAACGGGTAATTCAGACATCGGGTACGTATAACGTAAAGCATGCAGATTTCCGAAACGATGTATTTGTTATCCCGTCAGGGGGAATCGTGCATATATATTTTGCTGAACGGTTTTTACACCCATACAAAAAAAATGAATTGGATATCAAATATCCCTATTTTCTCAATGCTCTTATTGCGCACGATTCAATTGGATGGTTGTTGGTTCGCATCTCGGATAGTTCGGCGGTGCTTCTGGGCAAGTTAGGATCGTTAGTATTCGAGAAGGGAAGTCCGCCTCAGGAAATTGGCGCAGTGTTCCCCACCGGACTCCCCTACCGTGCAGAAATAATTTCCTCTCTTGAATTTTACAGTACCTATTTAAATAATGGAGATGTTGTTTTATTTTCAAACATACATAAAAACACGGTTATTGATTTCGAAAACGCCCAGTCGGTGCATGGTGGATTTTTAGGTCCAATGATGGAACCTTTTATCATGACGCCTTTAGAACGACCGATTCAATCCGATTCAGTCATTACGCTTGGTATAATACATCAGTATCTAAAGTCAAAACAAACCCCACCTTAATCCTCCCCTCCGCCAGCTGGCGGATAGGGGAGGCAGGGAGGGGTTCAAACACAATATGAAAATCTCTGTCGTAATTCCAGCACATAATGAGGAAGCTTTTATTGGCGAATGCTTGAAGCGTCTTTCCGAGCAAACGCGAAAGGCAGACGAAATTATTGTGGTAGATAATAATTCTACTGATAAAACAGTCGCAGTAGCTCAAAGATATGGTGCGCGTATCGTCAAAGAACGCACAATGGGTATTATCTACGCACGAAATAAAGGGTTTAATGCGGCGCGGGGCGATATTATTGCGCGAACAGACGCGGACACTATTGTCACCAAAAATTGGGTTGAAACGATTTACAAATCATTCGTTAATAAAAAAAACAACCTATGTGCAGTAGGAGGCGTGTCAATAATTACAGACACTCCGCTTACCGACACGCCAAAATATTTCTCTTACTTCTACTATAAATATATACTTCGGTTTCTTTCGGGGATGTATCAGCTCCGCGGTCCCAATATGGCAATTTCACGACGTATGTGGTACAAAGTTCGCAAAGAACTATGTGTTGGGGAGGAAATTCAAGAAGATATTGATTTGTCTTACCACATAATGCGCTACGGGCATGTTTTATTTAATCCACGATTAATAGCCTTTACGTCGGACCGCAGAAAAATTCGGAACCCGTTGAGCTTTTTTGTTATCTATCCGGTGCGAAACGTAATAATGCTCGCGACTCACTGGAATTACATTACATTTATAAAAGAACGTATGAAACACATTCCGCTTTTTAATTTTAACCAGATAATTAAGCGAAGACTTCGAATGATATCTTCTTATTTCAGTAATCGTAAATTCAAAAACTCCACCTTGCCCTCCCCTGCAAGGGGAGGCAAGAAGGAGGGGTTACAATAGTCTGGGTCGACACAGGGGTCGACCCCTACAGTAGGGGCAGGCCCCTGTGCCTGCCCAAACAACGTCCGCCTTGGTTCTACTTGTTCCCTGAGTGAAATTTCTCGTGGACTTCTCGAAGGTGTGGATTTGTCACATGCGTATAAATTTGAGTAGTTGCGATATTTTTGTGCCCCAGCATTTCCTGTACACTTCTGAGGTCTGCGCCGTGGGTTAATAGATCTGTTGCAAAACTATGTCGCAAAATATGCGGAGTAATTTTAGTCGTTATTCCCGCGTGCTTGCGATGTGTATCAACGATGCGCTCGATTTGCCGTGTTGTTAATCGGAGCTCCTCAGGGTTGTTTGCCGTCTTTCCTTTGTAACGAATAAATACCGCAGTTGATTGGTCTTTTCGTGTTGCCATATACGTGCTGAGCCATTTCGCCGCATGCTTTGAAATAAAAACTACTCGTGCCTTTCCTCCTTTACCTATGACGCCAAACTCTCCGCGGTCTGTGTTCACTTGGTCCCGATTGAGATTCGCAAGTTCAGAAACACGGAGTCCGGTTGAAAATAATACTTCAAGAATTGTCCGATCGCGAATACCCTGTAAGGTTTTAGTATTCACCGCGACGAACAATCGATCAAGATCTGTTGGGGACAGAAATTTAATATCCCGATCACGAGTTTTTCCCAAATCTATCTTTTCAGGGGACATTACACCAATATCTTGCCGAGTTAAATAGCGAAGTAGTGAGCGCACCGCAATAAGAAAATAATTTTGTGATTGTCGTTTAAGCGCACCTGTGTGTGGATTTACGTACTGTTGAGAAAGATATAATCGAAATTGTCGAATGTGGGAATCGACGAGAAGCGTAATGTCTGTGCTTTCTTTTTCAAAGTTTTTTATAACCCACTGGTCAAAGAAATTAAGATAGTATCCGTACATACGAACTGTACGGGGTGATAAATTACGGTCGAGTTCGCAATATTCTAAAAACCTGAGTACTGCTTCCTTTAACGACATATCCTATATGATAGCAGAGTTAATAGGTAAAGGTTAGGGTGATGCAGTTTTGCCTTTACCCTAACCAATATCAATTATTCTATAATTATGTATACTGTTGATTATGTTCAAGAAACCCTGGTTTTGGGTAGGTATTTCGGTGGTTATTGGATTTATCCTTCGCTTGTGGGCGTACGGTTTTATTAAAATTCCGTGGATTATTTATGATGAGTTTGTGTATTTAGATACGGGACGACAAATTGTACGCGGATTGTCCTTTATCTCCAAGCTTGAGCGCGACCAACTGTATCCGCCTGGTTGGCCACTTATTTTTTCATCTTTTCTCGGGTATTTCTCAAATCCGTTTGTGCAATACAATGCAGTTCTTATTTTTACCATGCTCCTCTCTTCTCTTCTTCCTGTATTAGTATTTTTGATTTTTGACCTTTGGATTTTGAGTTTCTTTGTGATGGTCTATCCCGCCCTTTTTGTTTATTCTTCCAGTATTATTTCCGAAACATTTTTTACTGTTTTGTTATTTGTTCTGTTTGTAGTACTCAAAAATATAGTAAAAGGCGACCTCCACAAGAATGTTCATGTACTCCTTTCAGGATTTGTGTTTGGGTTCCTTATTTTCTTCGCACGTTTTACTCGCTCATTCGGTGTAATTATCTTGCCTGCTTTTATATTGTCTGGCGTATTTTTTTATGTCCTGAAACGTATTCATGAACCCAAGGCCGCATCGAATGAAGATGCGGCACAAGGGGTCGTATCCATCGATAAATTATCGGATAATCGATGGAAGATCCCTAAGTATTTACATCGAAACTTACTGTACTTTATTCTTATTACCAGTGGTGTTTATTTTCTGTTCGATTTTCTCGCGCACGCATTAATTTATCCTCCCGCAGGTTTATATAAAACTGAATCGTACATCCGTGCCTTTGCGCTTTTTATTTCTCGCCCCTGGCATACGTTGAGCATAGTACAAAATCAGTTAGTCACTTTTTTTGTATCACAATTCTGGATTTTGCCCTTTTTCTTTATTCGAGAAACATACCGTTCACTGAGATCTCGTAATTATGAAGACATAATTTCTCGTTTCTTTTTACTATTTCTTTTAATCGGTGCCTTTGTCCTCACTGTTTTGCACCAGATACAAGTTGTCGAGCGTAACAATCAATACTTATTATTTAGTCGGTACTTGGATCCAATTTACGTAGTTTTATTTGTGTATAGTGTGCGCGATTTTTTTCACTCACTCGTGAGCCATAGTCGACACACAGTGCATGCCGCATGGATTGCAATTACTGCCTACCTTGTGTGGTATTTATATTTTAATTTCTATTATGGATGGTACAAATTTGGAAACAATATGCCTATTTATTATCTCCGTGTATTTAAAGAGAGCCTGTTTAACTTCGCGCTTTTGGTGTCGCTCATAGGTGGTATGTGGTACTTTTTTTTGCAAAAAAAGTATCAATTTGTATTAATAGCATTCGTAATCCTATTCACATGGCACAGCTATCTCTCCATAATAGCGACTCGAGCTGTCCCCCGCTATGTTGCAAAATTATATGCTCCAAAATTAGATATGTGGCAGAATAGTTTCAAAAACGGATATTCAGATACGCCGCTCTGTGTTTACAAAAGTGAGATTACACACGAACTTTACTATCTTTATCACTTTCAATATCCGTATCAGTATTTGAAGAAATGTGATGAATTCGACAAGCAAAAACCGAAAAAAATAATAGTTGGTTTGGAGCATAGCAATGGACTTCCGGTAAGTTGTGGTGTACAATTTACTTTTGACTCGGGAGAGTCTGTTTACTATTGTCCACTGGGAATATATGAAACTAATCGTAATAATACCCTCTTTCAACGAGGAAAAGTCTCTTCCCTCGGTTATTAAGTCAATTCCAAAAAGAATTTCGGGCATATCTAAGATTGAAGTACTTGTGTTGGATGATGGTTCAACTGACCATACAGTACAGGTGGCTAAAAAAGCTGGCGCGACGTTTGTTGTTTCCCACTCAAAACGATTGGGACTTGCAACGAGTTTCAAGGATGCCGTTGTAGCTGCACTTTCTCGAGGAGCAGATATTATCGTTAATACCGACGCAGACAATCAGTACGACCAGCGAGAAATAGTAAAATTAGTGCACCCAATACTGATGGGTAAAGCGGACCTTGTTATTGGAGATCGGCAAGTTACAACGCTTTCTCACATGCCATGGCAAAAGAAATATGGAAACAGACTCGGGAGTTTTATTATTCGGTGGCTAACGGGAACAGCGGTTAAAGATGCGTCCTCCGGTTTTCGTGCTTTCACCGCATCGTGTGCGCGATCGCTCATGATAACATCGGCGCATACATACACACACGAAATGATTATTGATGCGCATTTCAAAAATAAAGAAATCATTGATGTTCCCATTACATTTCGGGAGCGAAAGAATGGTGTTTCGCGGTTAATTGCAGGAAATATTATTCAACATATTATTAAATCCGCCTCGACCATTATTCGAACGGTTCTTTTATATAAAGCGTTTCGAGTATTTTCATTGGTGGGATCTTTGTTGATCTCCTCTGGTATTGTGGGAGTTGTGCGATTTCTCATTCTGTCCTATATATTTAATGAGGGAAAAGGACACGTACAGTCGTTGGTTTTATCATCTATACTTATTGCAATTGGATTTAATATTTTAATCCTCGGATTTATTGCAGATTTAATTGCGTATAATAGAGGGTTGCTGGAGGAAATTAAAAAGGGTAAGGGTTAGGGTGTTGGGTTATTGTCATCCTCGCGAATGCGGGGATCTATTTTTAGTAGATTCCCGACCCGCTTCGCAGCGAGGCGAGTTAGATCGGGAATGACAGATATATATATGAAATTTACAGATCTTGTGCTCTATAACTTCAACCTACCGAAGGACAAAATTGCACAGTTTCCGGCAGTACCTCGTGATTCTTCAAAACTTTTAATCTATGATCGGAAGAAAGACACTCAGAACGAATCAACATTTACCCATCTTGCAGATTATATTCCCGGACATTCGCTTCTTGTTTTTAATAACACGAAAGTAATTCCCGCACGAGTGTATGGGAAACGAAGGACAGGGGGAAAGGTTGAAATACTGTTTCTTGAGATTTGTCATCCCCGACCTGATCGGGGATCCAGTTTTGAAGAAATGGATTCCCCCCGGAGTTTACCCTGTACCCTGTTACGGGCCGGGAATGACATACAGATGCGATCTATGATATCTCGCCATCTTGATATCAACGAAGTGATTACATTAGATGGCGGACTTGAAATAACTGTAACTGAGCAACAACAGAAGTATTACATCTTTTCTATTCCAATTCCCTACTCCCAGTTCCTTGTCTATCTAGATAAAAACGGCGAAATGCCAGTTCCACCATATATCGATCACCCCCACTCTAAGGAAAAATTGAGAAAAGAATATCAGAGCATTTTTGCAAAAATTGATGGTAGTGTGGCAGCTCCAACGGCTTCACTTCATTTTACTGAGAGATTGCTTCGAAAATTAAAAAAGAAAAATATCGAAACGTGTTATGTGACTCTTCATGTAGGACTCGGAACATTTGCTGCACTTACTGAAGATGCAATGATAACAAAAAAACTTCATCGCGAATTTTATGACGTCTCTCAAAAAAGTTGGGATAAAATTCTAAAAGCGAAATCCGAAAAAAGAAAAATAATCACCGTTGGAACAACAGCAACAAGAACTTTGGAATCAATTGCAGCTACTGGAATTTTATCTGGTACTACTAATTTATTTATTCAGCCGGGATACAAATTTAATATTGTTGATGGACTCATAACCAATTTTCATCTACCGAAATCGTCATTATTGCTTTTGGTTTCCGCGTTTATAGGAAGTCGGATAAAGACTTTGAAGTTATACCATCACGCACTAGAAAATAATTATCGGTTTTTTAGTTTTGGAGATGGAATGGTCATATTGTAATTCTGAAACATTTGTCATCCCGGACACCGATCCGGGATCCATTCCTTTGAACTAGATTCCCGCCTTCGCGGGAATGACACTATCCTCCAATTTTAAACTCCACAACTTCTCCGTCCTGCATAATATATTCTTTCCCCTCGCTTCGGACGAGTCCTTTTTGCCGCGCATTTACCCAACCGCCTGACGCAATAAAGTCTTCATATTTAACAATATCGGCTTTTATAAATTTCGAAAAGAAGTCTGTATGGATGACACCCGCGGCTTGTTGCGCAGTTTCTCCTTTTCGAATGGTCCACGCGCGGGCTTCAATTTCTCCGGCAGTTAGAAATGACAGTAAGTTGAGTGCATCATATCCACCTTTTGCGAGCTGGTCAAGCGCGGAGTGTTCTACGCCGACACTCTTTAAAAGTTCTGCGCGATCTTCGGGCGTAGCGTCAATAAGCTCAGATTCAAGTTTTGCAGACAAGCAAACAACTGGTTTATGTAAAAAGTCTTTAAGTACCACTTCCCTACTCTGCTGCAACTGTTCTTCGGACATGTTGGCAACATAAAGTACTGGTTTTAGTGTTAAGAGATTTAATGATTTAAGGAGAGATAATTCCTCTTCAGATAGATTTACATCTCGTAGTGGTTTAGCATCATTGAGATGTCGTTTAATGTTCTGAACTAATTCGTATCGTAGTTTATCTGACTTGTCCGAATTTTGTTTTGGTTCTTTTTGGTTTTCAAGTGTTTGCAGATCTGCAAATATCAATTCTTCATTAAGTATAGCCAAGTCCCCCATCGGGTCTACTCTATTCTGGACGTGGATGACGTTCTCGTCCTCAAAGAAACGGAGTACGTAACAGATTGCACTTGTTTCGCGAATATGCGCGAGAAATTTGTTTCCGAGGCCTTCTCCTTTGTGAGCATCTTTAACGAGACCTGCAATATCTACAAATTCAATTAACGCATGGACTATTTTATTTGTCTTAACAATTCCGGCAAGGATTTCGAGTCGTTCGTCGGGTACCGGCACAATACCCGTATTTGGTTCTATGGTACAAAAAGGGTAATTTGCAGCTTCCGCTTGTTGTTTTCGAAGAAGAGCGTTAAAGAGCGTACTTTTTCCGGCGTTTGGTAAGCCGACGATGCCTATTGAGATATTCATAATTTGGTTATATTGATTTTTATATAAAGATTGTGGTATTATTAGATATCACGATAACTGGACTAGCCTAAGGTTTCGACCGACCGCGAATGCCAGTTTTTTTTTGCTCCAGGGAATTTTTCAAAAGGTCAATTCGAACTATATAGTTTTTATTATTGAACTTTCGTAATAAACTTGAGTAGTGTTTTGTTGGCGCAAGCACTTTAAGTAACTTCTTCCTTCCTTCCAAATACTCTACCAAACAGTGGAAGTCACCATCTCCTGACACAATCACAGCCTCACCGTAGTTATCATATTCAATCATAGCATGAAGAACTAACTCTGCGTCAACGTTTCCTTTTATTATAACCTTTTTATTTTGATGCTGTTCTAAGGTTGGTTTAAATATGAGGATAAATCCAGACTCTTCGAGGAATGCGTACAAAGCTTCATTTCCTGCAACCTGGCCTATAAAAAGGTAAGCTTTGGCAATATTATATTTATTTCGCAAATACTGTCTAAATTTCCTCCAGTCGAGCTTCCATCCCGACGAGCGAACCCCAAGATTCAAGTTCTGGCTGTCAATGAAGGCGTAGTTTTGCATAAATATAATGAAAGATTTACTTCGGTAATTTTATTTTAACACTATGTTTTCTTAACCACTTCGAAATTTCAGTAAGCTCAATAGTTTTCTTGTTATCTACAAGAAGAGTAAATCGGATAATTTCAGGTTTCGGAGGTTTTAGATTGTAGCCATTAATAAATAAAAACCGCATCGTAGTAAAATATGCTGTTCGTTTATTTCCGTCAGTAAATGCATGATTCTTGACAAGTGAATGTAGTAAGGCGGCAGATTGAAACCAGATATTTTTATAGAGTAATCTCCCTCCGAACGATGCCTTAGGCCTTTCTACAGCAGAATGAAGCAGGGTAAAATCTCGAACGCCTCCCTTTCCCCCTCCGATTGAAAGCATTCTCACATGAATTACAACCACTTCCCCAATGTCAATATATCTCATTTACTGGCGAGTTCCTTAATAACGTCAGCGTAGTCTTTGCTTACTTCATTTAGCCATGAGAAAAATTCAGGTGATAAATTTACCTGATATTTTGCCTTTTTATCACGAAGGAGCATTGTTTTGTTCTCAGAGTTTGTTTCAATATATAACTCACTCCCTGCTTTTAGGTTGGTTTCTTTTACAAATTGTGCTGGTAAAGTAACGGCGAGTGAATTTCCGACTTTTATTATTTTTTTGAGCATGTTATAACGATGTTATAACACTTTAATATGAAATGCAAGAATAATTTTAGGTTTATGTCCCGTTCCGTCTCTTGCGAGGCGGAACGGGACTTTTGAGGATAAGGGCAATCAAACTGCGGACCGCCCTAAGATTTCTTACACTCTTCATGGGCATGAGCTGCCCATGTCCTCAACGGCTCATCGAGCCATTCTTTGACCTCTTCCCTCTAACTAGGGAAGCGGTCCCGCGGACGTCTGCCAGGTTTAGTTGGTGTTAAAACGTTTCATTTTAATCACCTCCTTTCGAAAAAAAAACCGAAGCGAATGCATTCCATTTGTAGCGGGCAAATAAAGCTAGTTACATTTGACCGCTGCGAGGGTGAGTACACTGCTGTGGAGGTTCGAATTCAACAACAAGTAAAAAGGCCCGTCGATGTGAACTCGACGGGCCTAAAATGAGATCAACCAGGCACACGGGAGAAGATGGGCGTGGCCTGGTGGGTACTCTCCTTATGACATTGCTGCCATTCAGAGCTTGTACCAATTGAATTGTAACCCAGGTATTTAGATTGTCAAATCAATTAAAGAAGTGAGGCGAGTAAGGAAATTCCTTTTTCAATTTTATCTTCAGAAACATTGGTAAAGTTCAAGCGCATCGTGTTACTCCCCTCCCCTTTTCCGGCATAGAAGCAAAATCCGGGGACAAAGGCTACGCCGGCAGATATTGCCCGATCATATAGTTTTAGGGAATCCATTTCTTTTGGCCCGGTAACCCATACAAACATTCCCCCATTGGGTCGTGTCCAAGAATAATTATTCGGCATATGTCGTTTAAGCGAAGCTAGCATGGCGTCCAATCGTGGCTTATAGATAGCTATAATCTTCGGCAATTGTTTTTCTAAATAACCACCCGATAAATATTCTGCGGCAAGTGCCTGAGAAAATGAATTAGTATGGAGATCACTCCCCTGTTTTGCGGCGACGAGCATAGTGGTGATATCGAGTGGCGCAACACAATAGCCTATACGGATCCCTGGCGCTAGTATTTTGGAAAACGTGCTTACATATATGACGTTATCTGGAGCAAACTTCCATAATGGTTCGACTGGTTCACCACTGTACTGAAGGTCACCGTACGGATTGTCTTCTATAACTAAAACATTTAGTTTTTTTATAAGTTTTCCAAGTTCCATACGTCGTTTAAGTGAGAGAGTTTTCCCTGTTGGGTTTTGGAATGTAGGGTTAAGATATACTATCCTCGGTTTACTGTTTATTGTTTGTTGTTTAAAAGACTCCAGTGTAATCCCCTCTTCGTCAGTTTCTATCTCAATGTACGTAGGTTCATAGGGAGTAAACGCCTGGAGTGCACCAAGGTAAGTGG
>CAYHPU010000016.1:0-16500 GCA_964358525.1 uncultured Gammaproteobacteria bacterium | reverse complement strand
AAAAATTTCTTAAAAAAAAACTGTTCCCTGTTGCCCCAATCCATTTGTACCTACAACTCAAAGGATGGGAAGAAGCAAAAATTGTTCAGCGTTTATGGCTTGTTAGTTTAGTGTGTTCACTTTTTGGATTATGGATAGCTTTTCTAAAATAAAGAAGGATTTCTACCAGAAAAAAATTCTTGTTTTTGGTCTTGGATTACAAGGTGGTGGATTACAGACGGTTACATTTTTTTCAACGCTCGGGAACGAAGTACGGGTAAGCGACTTAAAAGATGCACAACAACTCGAACCAAGTGTTCGCGCGCTTTCATCCTATCCAAACGTTTCTTTTGTATTGGGAGAGCACCGCTTTTGTGATATTGATTGGGCAGATATCATTATCCCTAATCCAGGGATGCGTTTTGACTCTCCCTATCTTATTTACGCACAAGAACACCACAAGGAAATCCATTTAGAAATTGGGTTATTTTTGAAATATACCCCTGCGACAATCATCGGAATAACGGGTACCCGAGGAAAAAGTACTACTACAAATCTTGTTTATTCTATTCTCAAGGAAAACCTTTCGACGAACGTTTTTTTGGCAGGAAATATTCCCCAGCAAACAGCTATCTCACTTCTTAGTCGCGCTAATAAAAATGACATTGTTGTTCTTGAGCTTTCTTCGTGGCAATTACATGGTGTTCTGTATGACAAGGTTAGCCCACACATAGCCGTGTTTACCAATATCTATCCCGACCATTTGAATTACTATCCTTCTATGAAGGAATATACCGAAGATAAATTGCGCATAATTGCGTATCAGAAGAAAGAAGATTTTATTGTTACAACAGACCAGGTTGTACAGAACACCCACATTGCTGAGCTAACAAAGAGTACGGTTGTTATAGCGCCTGCCGATATATTTGACGCTCCCCTGCCACATTTAATTGGAGAGCACAATAAATCAAATGCGGCCCTTGCAATATCGGTTGCACGCATTATGGATATTCCAGATAAAAAATCAATACAGTCAATTCAAAAATTTAAAGGACTTCCCTTTCGAATCGAGTTTATAGGACTGCTTAATCGTGTTCCTGTATACAATGATTCAACGAGCACAACGCCCATTGCATGTGAGACTGCGCTTAGCGCTATTTCACACGAATACCCCAATCGGAGAATACTTCTCGTTATTGGAGGTAATGAAAAAAAACTTCCATTTGATTCGGTAGTCAAAAAGATTAATGAAACTGTATCACAGGCCTTTTTATTGAAGGGTTCTTTCACCAACATTCTCTTACATCATCTGTCGATTCCTCACAAAGGTCCCTATGATAGCCTTAAAGAACTCGTTGAAGAAGTTTTAAGAAAGGCAAAGGCTGGTGACGTTATTTTATTTTCTCCCGCCGCAACTTCTTTCGCTACTTTTAAAAACGAATTCGACCGCGGAGAACAATTCTCAAAACTCATTACATTACATCAAAAAAAACAAAATGCCGCGAAGAAGTAATTTAATTTTTGCAATACCCTTTCTCTTGACCGTTTTTGGCTTATTCATGATTTATGAATCTTCGTCAATAACTGCAGCACGTTTGTATAACGATGCTTTCTACTTTATTAAAAATCAGACACTATGGTTAATTCTTTCTTTGGTTGTTTTTGTAATTTTCTATCACCTTGACTACCATTTGCTGTATGGGTTGGCACTTTTTTTCTTGCTTGGGAACCTTATATTATTGCTCTTGGTTTTTATTCCCGGACTTTTCGTTACTGCACTTGGTGCCAAACGATGGCTTAAAATTGGTTTTATTGGACTGCAGCCTTCGGAGCTTACGAAACTGACACTTATTACATATTTGTCCGCATGGTTTAGTTATAAAGAACGGAGTAGGTTTTTTGCATTTCTCATACTTACTGGACTGATTATCGGACTAGTAATGCTACAACCCGATCTGGGAACTGCCGTCATTTTATGCACCGTTTCGGTGTTTTTATATTTTATTTCTGGAGCATCCATTCGTCACCTTCTTCTCCTTGTCCCTGTTGCAATCGGTGGGTTTATACTTCTTTCAATATTGTCCCCTTATCGCTTGCACCGGCTCCTTGTCTTTATGAATCCAGAGACCGATCCCCTTGGAATTGGGTATCATATTCGGCAAATTAATATTGCACTTTCTTTAGGAGGATTTTTCGGTACGGGATTTGGTAATTCGAGACAAAAATTTCAATTTTTACCCGAAGCGCACACAGACTCTATCTTTGCTATTATTGGAGAGAATTTTGGATTTATTGGGACATGCATCGTAATTTTGGCTTATGTCACCCTATTTGTTCACGTTTATTATAAACTGAGAGATGTAAAAGATCGGCTTGGTTTTTTGCTTGCAAGCGGCATTATTTTTCTTATCATGTTTCAAACATTTGTCAATCTTGGAGCAATGGTACAAGTTCTTCCCTTAACAGGGGTTCCCCTTCCATTTGTTTCCTATGGTGGATCATCTCTTATTACATTTTATGCACTCCTGGGAATTTTATTGAATGTATTAAAACAAAACAGAACGTCATATGGCCGCCGCTGATAAAATAGTAGCAGTAACGGGGGGGCATTTTGCTCCCGCCTATAGTGTTACTAAAGCACTTATTTCTCGTGGCTCACCTGTTCTTTTTTTTGGGCGTGCATCAGTATTTGAGGATGGAAAAGATAGAAGCCTTGAAAAAGAGACAATCTCGCCACTAACAAATGTCCAATTTATTTCACTCGACGCGCCGCGTATTACTTCATTCGTTTCGATTTTTAGATTTATTACCGCGTGTTTTGAGGTATTTAAAATATTCATTCTCCATCGCCCATCAAAAATAATTTCATTTGGCGGATATGTATCGTTTCCCGTATGTATTGTTGGGTACATACTTTTTATTCCAATTTTTCTTCATGAACAAACCATTATGCCAGGAAAGGCAAATACTATACTCGCTCGCTTTGCAAAAAAAATATTTGTATCTTTTCCTGAAGCACTTAATTTTTTTCCCCGTCATAAAACAATGTGTATTGGAAACCCGCTCCGCGAAAGGTACGAGGTTCACCAAAAACCATTGTGGTATCCTAAAACAGATAAGCCCCTACTGCTTATTTTAGGAGGAAGTAGCGGATCTCATAGTCTTAATCTACTTATCAAACCACTTATTTCCGAGCTTTCAAAAAAATATTGTCTTATTCACCAAATTGGTGACAGCAGCTATGGGGATTATGAAGACTTGCGGCACCAAACAAGCAAATCATATATTCCTACCAAATTTATCCTTCCTTCCGAGTTGCCTTATGTGTTTGAGAAGTCGCATATGGTTATATCGCGCGCAGGTGCTAATACTTTTTTTGATCTTATCTACTTTAAAAAACCTAGTATTCTCATTCCTCTTCCATGGGCGAAATTCAAAGAGCAAGAGTTGCAAGCTTCTGTTCTAGCAAAACACGGTGTTTCAATGGTGTTTGAACAAAGTAGACCCGCACACGAACTTTTGTCTATAATACTTGAAATAGAATCAAATTATTCTCATTATGTCACCAACTTTGCAAAACTACAGGACGTCGCCCAGCGGATTATATGGGGAAAGGAATTCTTGGATTACCTGGACAATCCGTCTGATCTTACTAAGTAGTCTCCTTACTATTTCATTTCTTATTGGATGGTTTATCAATATATCATTCAGGGTCAAGCTCTTAACAGTGCGCCCTTCTTCTAAAAACATGTCACTTTCGTTTCTGAGTAATACTTCAACTATATTTTTTGATACGTTATTAATTGAAAAGCAAATAAAACTAAAATATCCACAGGTTAAGAAAGTGTCTTTCACTCGTTTATTTCCAGCAACATTAGTTGTTGGGCTTTCCTTTTATACTCCGCTCGCTCAAATTGTTCAACCATCAAATACCATTGTCCTTGGAGAAAACACCACAGTTCTCAAAGTAAACAAAAAAGAAGATGAGCGTCTCCCCCGTATCTATTACTACCAGCTTCTGCCTCAGCACGAACAAAAAAAGGGGTTTGTTATAACACGACAAGATATTGTGTACGCATTTACTGTTTTACAACAACACCGGAAGTTCGGACTTCGCTTTAATACCATTACTATAGCCCGCCCTGGCCACTTCTCTTTCACAGATGAAGAGAAAAAGCTTACTGTTTTGCTCTCTTCACAAAAAACAATTGATAAAAATGCAGAGTTCGTGCACAATAGTGTAAAGGGTTTAACTGTCAAGGGAATTAAACCTCGTATTATTAATGTAGAATTTGATCAACCAATCATAACGTTATGAACACCGTCGTTGCACTCGAACTTGGCTCCGAAAAGCTTGCGTGCGCCGTCGCCTCTTTCGAAATTGAGGCGGGAAAAGGACCTCGTATTCTTGGTTTTGCAACAGCACCCAGTAAGGGTATAAAACGGGCTCAGATTATTGATATCCAAGAAACTACCCATGCGCTTGAAGGATGTATAACACAAGCGGAACGAATGGCGGGGATGCGTATTAATCGCGCCTCAGTTGTCATAAGTGGCCCATCTATTGCCTCACAAACCTCTCATGGTATTGTTGCAGTTAATTATCAAAATCAGGATATACAGGAGGCAGATGTCGTACGCGCTATCGATTCAGCAAAAGCTGTTTCATTACCCGCAAATAGAGAAATAATTCACGTCCTCCCTCGAGAATTTATCGTAGACGGACAGGGAGGAATTAAAAATCCCGTTGGTATGCGAGGAATTCGCCTTGAGGTAGATACTCATATTATTACGGCAGGATCTACAAATCTGAATAATATTCAGAAAGCTTGTAGTTTGCTTGGTGTGGAAGTTCAATCGTATATTTTTGCCGGACTTGCTTCTTCATACGCTGTAGCGTCAGATACCGAAAAAGAGCTTGGGTGCATTGTACTCGATATTGGTGGTGGAACAACCGATGTGTGTGTATACTCCGATGGCGCGATTGTATACACCAGCGTTATACCCCTCGGATCTAAAAACGTTACCAGTGACATTGCTGCAGGACTCCGTGTTTCTCTTACATCTGCCGAAAAAATAAAACTATTTCTTGCTGAATCTGAGTCTCATACATTACGCAAAACAAGTAGTCTTGTCAAGGAAATTGAATCTGTTGGTGATGAACTATCAGTAAAAAACCTTAATTTGATTGAACGCTTGGAATCTGTTTCAAAAAAACTGCTCATCCAAGGGATTATTAAACCACGTCTTGAAGAAATTGCCGAGTACATTCAAAAAGAGCTTCGTGAATTTCGACTAAAAGACCAAACACCCGCCGGAGTAATAATTACTGGTGGAGGCGCATTGACTCCATTTATTGATGAACTCCTGAAAAAAGAACTTGCATTGCCTGTACGCATAGGGTACCCTATGGAACTAACGGGCATTTCCGACGAGCTGAGGGACCCAAGTTACGCATCTCTCGTTGGAACGCTTCTGTATCGCCCAGAAGAGAAAAAGACTGAACCAATGTTTTCTATGCCAGATTTTGGAAACATTTTAAAAAAATTTGATTTGGATTCTGTGATCAAAAAAACAGTGGACTTTTTTAAAAGTTTTATTCCCGGAACAAAATAACTTCTATTTATGCTCATAAAACCTGACGTAAAACGAATCGCACATATCAAGCTGGTTGGGATAGGTGGCGCAGGCTGTAATGCAATAACCACGATGCTCGGCGGCGAGAGAATAGAGGGGGTTGAGTTTATTGCCGTTAATACCGATGCGCAAGCACTTCTAAGCAACAAAGCCGAAACGAAACTCCAGATCGGTGACAAGGTAACTCGGGGTCTCGGCGCAGGAGGAAATCCAGACGTAGGAAAAAATGCTGCAGAAGAATCACGAGAAAAAATTAAGGAATATTTAGAAGGAGCCGATTTGGTTTTTATTACAACTGGTATGGGAGGGGGGACAGGAACCGGAGCTTCTCCTATTATAGCCGAGGTTGCCAAAGAAACAGGTGCGCTTACCATAGCGGTTGCCACAAAGCCATTTCTCTTCGAAGGGTCTCGTCGAATGTTTGTTGCAAACGATGGAATAGAAAAATTGAAGGAAAAAGTTGACGCACTTATTACAATACCCAACCAAAAAATTCTCGAATTTGGAGACAAACAAATTACTCTCGTAAATGCTTTTAAGGAAATCGATTCTGTTTTACGGCAAGGTGTTAAAGGACTCGCCGAAATTATTACTCTCTCCGGTCTTATTAATGTGGATTTTGCAGATGTAAAAGCAGTTATGCAAAACGCAGGAACGGCAATTATGGGTATTGGTATTGGTTCGGGTGAGCGTCGCGCACTCCAAGCCGTAAAACAAACAATGACGTCTCCCCTACTTGAATTCTCTATAGAAGGAGCAAAAGGTATTCTCTTTAATATTGTTGGTGGAGAAAACTTGAGTATGCAAGAAGTGAATGAAGCGGCAGAACTTATTACCAAAAATGCCGACAGTAACGCACAAATTATTTTTGGTGCAGCTATAGATCCAACGCTTACCGATGAAATTAAAATAACTCTCATTGCGACACGATTTGACGAAAATAAAAAAACTCACGTACTCGAACCACAAAGTGTAACGCCTTCGGATACCCAAACTAAGCCAAGCGAAGAGCTTGATGAGCTTGAGATACCAGCTTTTCTACGTAAAAAAGTTGTATAATCAACTCCAATGGATCCTCAATTACCTGCAGTTCCAAATTTCCCTGAGCTCGAGGAAAAGTGGCTTAAGCACTGGTATACCAAAGGTATCGTCGAGCGTTATCTTCATAAAAACGACTCCTCAAAAAAACGATTTTCGTTCATAGATGGTCCTATTACTGCAAATAACCCTATGGGAATTCACCACGGCTGGGGAAGAACAAATAAAGA
This sequence comes from uncultured Gammaproteobacteria bacterium, assembly GCA_964358525.1. Taxonomy (GTDB): domain Bacteria; phylum Patescibacteriota; class Microgenomatia; order UBA1406; family UBA1406; genus CAYHPU01. Next base: position 9,616 of record CAYHPU010000016.1, on the reverse strand, counting down.
TTTATGGCAACGCTTTTTTAATCTGCTCGGTTACAAAGAGCGATTCCAAAATGGGTTTGACTGCCAGGGACTGTGGGTAGAAGTTGAAGTTGAAAAGGAGCTTGGACTCCGCTCGAAAAAGGATATTGAAAATCTTGTACCAGGAAACTCTAAAGCTTCTATCAATAAGTTTGTACAACTTTGTAAGGATCGCGTACTAAAATTTTCTGCAATTCAAACTGAACAAAGTAAGCGTCTCGGTTACTTTATGGATTGGGACAATTCGTATTTCACTATGTCCGACGAAAATAATTATATGATTTGGCATTTTCTAAAAACATGCTGGCTTAAGGGATGGATGTATAAAGGTAGATCATCTGTTCCCTGGTGTCCGCGATGCGAAACGGCAATTTCACAACACGAGATGCTCACTGAAGACTATAAGGAGGCAACCCATGAATCTATTTATCTTGAACTGAAGATTAAAGGCCGCGAAAAAGAATACCTGTTAGTCTGGACGACTACTCCGTGGACTATTCCGGCTAATATAGCCGTGGCAGTAGATAAAGCGCTCGATTATTCATTAGTTGAAGGAACAACCGGCGATTGGTTTTGGATAGCTTCTGAAAGTATTGAGCGAGTTTTTGGAACTGAATACAAAAAAATTGTAAAAAAAATAAAAGGCAAGGAACTTATTGGACTCACTTATTCTGCTCCATTTGATAGCCTTGACATCGTAATAAAAACCGCACAGGAAAATCCAAAAACATTTCACACGGTTATTGCGACAGACAATCTAATATTGCCAATCGTGACAACAGAAGGTACTGGCCTTGTGCATACTGCAGTCTCTGCCGGTGTTGAGGACTTCAAGCTTGGTAAAAAATATGGACTTCCCATGATTCCCGTTATTGCAGATAACGCGGACTATTTGCCCGAACTTGGCTTTCTTGCAGGCAAAAACGCCAAGAAAAACCCTCGCATTATTCTCGATTACCTGGAGGAACAAGACAAGCTCGAAAATGCGTGTGTTTTCAAGATTGAAAAATACACCCACCGGTATCCTGCCTGCTGGCGCTGTAAAACAGAACTCGTATGGAAAGTCGCAGATGAGTGGTACATAGCTATGGATGTCCCGGACAAAACAGACCCAGAAAAACAAACGTTTCGGCAACAAATGATTGGAGTAGCAAAAACAATCAACTGGATACCATCCTTTGGGCTCGAACGAGAACTAGATTGGCTCAAAAATATGCACGATTGGCTAATTAGCAAAAAAAACCGTTACTGGGGACTAGCTCTTCCCATATATGAGTGTACTCACTGTGGTTCAGTTCAGTTTTTAGGTGGAAAAGATGAACTCAAAGATAAAGCAGTTTCCGGGTGGAGGGAATTTGAAGGCCATACACCCCACAAACCATGGATTGATGAGGTTGAAATCAAATGTAATAAATGTAATAAGCCAGTTAAGCGAATAAATGACGTAGGGAACGTATGGTTAGATGCAGGAATCGTACCCTATGCAACGCTCGTTGATCCGGTAACAAAAAAACTGAGCTACACTACCGACAAAAAATATTTTTCAGATTGGTTTCCCGCAACATTTATAACCGAAAGCTTCCCTGGTCAATTTAAGAATTGGTTTTATTCTCTTATTGCAATGTCGACAGCTCTTGAAAAAAAAGCTCCGTTTAAAACAGTACTTGGTTATGCAACAGTCGTCGGCGAAGATGGGAGACCAATGCACAAATCGTGGGGAAATGCCATTAACTTTAATGAAGCGGCAGATAAAATTGGTGCAGATGTTGCGCGGTGGATGTTCGTACGGCAAGATCCAGAAAAGAACGTTCCTTTTGGATATAAGAAGGCTGAAGAAACAAAACGCACTTTTCATATTCCATTATGGAACAGTCTTAAGTTTTTTCTTACCTATGCGGGACTCGATAAGTGGAAAGTTTCTACTAAGAAACCTCAGGTTACTGTTTTAGATGCGTGGATTTTGTCGCGGTTATATGAGTCTCTCACTACTGCTCATAACCAGTTGCATTCATTTAATTCTGAAAAGGCAGCACTCGCCATAGAGGGTTTGGTTACAGACCTATCACAATGGTACTTGAGACAGTCAAGAACTAGAATTTGGAATAATAGTTTGGATACGGACGATAAAAATGCATTTTATTCAACACTTAAAACAACACTTGAACATGTTATTATTGCAATATCACCCCTTATTCCGTTTTTTTCGGAGGAACTTCACAGTCTCCTCAAAATGGAAAGAGATTCTGTCCATTTAGAAAATTGGCCGGTTTTGGACAAAAAATGGAAGAATAATGAGTTGCTTGAAGATATGCAACTTGTACGGCAATACACCGAAGCTGTACACAGTGAACGAAAGCGGTTATCACTGAAAGTCAAACAGCCACTCAAACAAGTAACTATTACTAGCCCGCATACTTTTTTACAAAAGGATAATACTGAGCAGTATATTGAATTACTGAAAACGGAACTCAATGTTAAAGAGGTTCATTTCAAAAAAGCGAAGAATAACGAGATCAGCGCCGTACTCGACACAAGCTCGAGTCCCGAGCTTGAACTTGAAGGAAAAGTGCGAGGATATGTCCGTGCCATCCAGCAGAAACGAAAAGACAGCGGATGTGCAATAACTGAAGAGGTTCATATAACAATACCAAAAATCCCTGATGAATTTGTTGCACCTTTGAAACTCAAACTACTTGCAAAGTCTATTACTTTCACCGAAGGGACAGAAATTACTGTAACGCGTGACCAATAAATCTTTTATTTTAGCGATAATACTGTCTATTATTGGTATTGCCACTCAGTCACTATTTGGACCACTATCCGCTCTCTACCATACACTTTTCACGTTAGCTGGTCTGGCTATTTATATAGCACTGCAAAAAATAAATCTACAGTACATTCTTCGGCTCCAATTCGTATTATATGCTGTAAGTATTTTTCTTTTAATTGTGTTATTCTTCATTGCTGATCCGATCCGGGGGTCTCGACGGTGGTTTGTAATTGGCGACTTTAATATACAGCCGTCTGTCATGCTTACTCCTTTTTATATTTTGATTATTACTACCTACATTACGAGCATCCGAGATTACACGTTAAAAAGGCTGTTTCCATTATTTCTTCTGGTTTTTATTCCCGTATTTTTAGTATTTAAACAACCGGATCTTGGAACTGCGCTTATATTGTTTTCTACTTTTGGATTTATTTTTTTTTATTCGGGGATTCCGGTGAAAAAACTTGTGCTTCTGTGCCTATGTGCTATTCCTTTTGTTATAGCACTCCCTTTTGTTCTCAAGTCGTATCAACTACAACGTCTCGAATCTTTTTTTAATCCCCACTTTGACACATCTGGGGTAAATTACAATTCTCTCCAAAGTAGTATCGCAATTGGCTCTGGGGGTTTTTTGGGTAAGGGTATTTTGTTTGCGTCTCAGTCCAAATTAAATTTTCTCCCAGAATCACATACCGATTTTATTTTTGCAACCTACGTTGAAACATTTGGCTTTATAGGAGGGATTATTCTTCTTACCGTTTTATTTCTTTTTCTTGCGCATCTATTGAAAGAGGTTTACGACTCACATAGCAGGTTTTTTCAACTCGTTACTATTGGTGTATTTGGATATATTTTTATACAAGTATTATTTAACATAGGAATGAATTTGCGTATCATGCCAGTTGTTGGTGTTCCGTTACCTTTTATCTCTTATGGGGGATCATCCATTCTTACACTATATATGCTTCTGGGTCTTAAAGACAAGCTAAAGGAGCTGGAGAGTTAAAAGTTCTTCCGCTTTATCAATAATCTTGTATGGATTATTCTTTACAAGTAATTCCCGCGAATTAAGTCCCCAACTCACCGAAACACATGGAATTCCACATTTTTTGCACGCTTCAACATCGCGCACTTCATCTCCAACATAGATAACTTCTTCTTGCATAAGATTTCTTTCATTTAATAACTTCTTGATTTTTCTATCTTTACCAAAAATGCTTGAATCAGAAATCAAGAAATCAAAATATGCAAGTTTAAATTTATCCAAGAAGTATTCGACAGTATCTTTAGAATTTGAGGTCAGTATGCCCATTTTTACACCTTTTTTGTGTAACTCCACCAGAGTTTCTACCATTCCCTGTACTGGAACTAGAATATCACGTGTCTGTGCTTGAAGCTCCTTTGCTTTTTTTATAAGAAAAGGTAATTTGAACCACGATATTGAATATTCTTTCATAAGTTGCGGAAGAGTTTTGCCACGAAGAACTTGGATTTCTGATTCGCTAAACTCGGGTAACTGTAGCTCTTTCGCAAGTTCATTAACAAAAAACATATGAGATTTCATAACATCCGCAATGGTACCGTCAAAATCAAAAATAAGTGTTTTCATATTATTTCCATTCTTTTGGAAAATACTTTTCCCACTCCTGTAACTGTTTGTCTAAAATTGCAGGTATTAAATTTCCCGCCCGAAGACGTGACATATAAAATAAATTATCTGACGATTGAGTACGACCAGGGATCACCGAAACTGCAGCTGAATACGTTGCTCCTTTTACCAGTTCAATTGACTCTTCGGTAAAAGCGCCAAACGGATAGGCAAATGTCTCAACTGGAATGTGAAACATTTCTTCAAGTTGTTTCTTACTCTCGGTTATCTGGTGCATTGCAATTTCTTTTTTCATATTTTTTAAATAAACGTGATCCAGTGTGTGTGACCCTATTTCAACGAGTTTACTGTCAATTATATGCTGAATTTCTTCTTTGCTCAGAAAATCCTTCCACCCAATGTAGTCAACTATTATATAAAGTGACGCTTTTAGATTGTATTTCTTCAAAATAGGCAAAACAATGGAATAAAAATCTCTATACCCATCATCAAAAGTCAAAACAGCGCTGCGACTTCCAACTTTAAGGTCGCCTGATAGAATTTTTGGTACATCTTTTACAAAATATGTTTCATACCCTGCATCTTTGAATGCTTTCATCTGCAAATCAAAGTAATAAGGACTCATTGCTAGTTTTTTTTTGACTATGTCGTTTGCATCTGCAACATATTCTACATAGTGGTACATAATTATAGGAAGCTTGATTGATATCAATGGAATTTTACGTTTCTTTTTTATATTTTCAGGGACTTTAAATGCGTCGGGCGAGTAATAAGGAGCAATGACTTTCACTTTAGATTGATGAGACGTTGTTAATTTTATGACAAAAATGTTGCTATAAATAACTACTAGAACCGCCAAAATAACACCAATGGGTTTTATAAACATTACTGGTGGCCAATGGAGGACTTGAACCTCCGACCTCTCCGATGTGAACGGAGCGCTCTAACCAACTGAGCTAATTGGCCAAATATTAAATATCGAATCTAATTATATAACAAAACCCCACCTTAATCCTCCCCTAACAGGGGAGGCGAGAATGGGTAGATAGTAAGTAGGCTACTTGTGAAGATATTTACAAAGATACTGTCCTGTGTAAGATCCTTTGCATCTAATGATGTCTTTCACTGTTCCCATTGCAACAATCTCACCACCCTTTTCCCCTCCTTCTGGCCCGAGGTCTATAATCCAATCTGCGCGTGAGATGACATCCAAATTATGCTCTATAACAAGCACTGTGTTACCATTATTGATTAATCTATTGATAAGATTCAATAATTTATTGATGTCAGAGAAATGTAACCCAGACGTCGGCTCGTCTAAAATGTAAAACTCGCCTTTTTTCTGAAGCCTACTGGCTAGTTTCAGTCTCTGCGCCTCGCCTCCCGACAGCGTGTCTAATCCTTGCCCTATCTCAATATAGTCTAGCCCAACTTCAATTAACAGATTTGCATTACTACTAACATCTGAGTCGTCAAAAAAATCCCTGACTTCACTCGCGGTCATCTGAAGCACTTCTGAGATATTTTTTCCTTTGAACTTATACCTCAGAACTTTTGACTTGTATCTCATTCCATTACATATTTCGCATTTAATCTTAACATCACCTAAAAAGTTCATTTCCATGTCTACATATCCAAGCCCATGACAATCGTCACATCCACCGTGCGAATTGAAACTAAAAAGACTTTCTGACACACGATGCAACTTTGCAAATATCTTCCGTATCCGATCAAAAATACCTGTATACGTGCCAATACAACCTCTCTTATTGTTCCCAACTGAAGACTGATCTATTAGTACAACTTTTTCTCCGTGCTGCACCATTATCTCTTCTACAAAGGAACTCTTTCCCGAACCAGAAACACCGGTAAGTGCAACTAAAACTCCGAGTGGGATAGATACGGTTATGTTTTTCAGGTTATTTCTGTGTGCATTACATATTTCTATTGATCCTTTTGAATACCTTTTTCCAGGAAGGTCCAAGATATTATTCTTATTAAGATATGGTGCGGTTAATGAACGGGGACTTTTGAAGATTTCCTCAACTGTTCCTTGTGCAATAATTTCTCCTCCTTTTTTACCACCCCCCGGGCCAACTTCTACTATATAATCTGAGTTCTTTATTACTGTCGCGTCATGTTCAACAACAAGCACGGTGTTACCCCCATCCCGCAACCGCCTTAAATTATTGACTACTTTATCGACGTCTCGTGGGTGTAAACCCGCAGTTGGCTCGTCAAGAACATATATTGTCTCAATCAAATCACACCCCATTTGCCGCGCAAGCTTTACTCGCTGCGCTTCTCCACCAGACAAAGTGTCTGTTGAGCGGTTTAAGGACAGGTACCCAACTCCCGCATCTATGAGTCCTCGTATTTGCATTTCAAGTCGTGGTCTAATAATTCGAGCTTGTGGAAGATTAATACTTTTCACGAAACTTAGGCAGTCGGTAAGTGCCATATTCCCCACTTCACCAATATTCTTCCCATTAATTTTGACTAATAAGGCTTGGCTATTTAATCTGCCGCCGCCACACTCTGGACAATCTGCAAAGTCAAAATATTTATAGTCGTTTTCCGTTGGTCCCCGATGCACCTTTGTGTTCCGATGCTTTATCCGATATACAAGTCCCTGAAAAGTGAAACGATCTACAATCTCTCCTGAGTAAGCCTCGAGCAGTTCGGGAGGAGAGTTCAATAGTTTGTCTAATTCATATTCGTCATAATTCTTTATTAGCTTATCCATGTCGAAATAATGACTTGCCTTTATTATGCACCACTGTCTGCCCCCCACATACCCATCTCCCGGAATAATAGCCCCCTCGTTGAGGCTTTTATTTCTGTCTACAATTTTATTTATAGATACTTCAACTGTTCTGCCGAGTCCCTTACACTTAGTACAAAAACCATTAGGGTGGTTAAACGAGTAGTACGAAGAATCAAGTGACGGTAACCCAACACGAGAATAGAGCATACGTAAGTATGTATAGGCTTCGGTTAATGTCCCAACGGTAGAACGCGGATTACCTGAAACGCGCTCCTGACTGATTATAATAGTTGAAGATATTCCCTTAATCTCCTCCACATCAGGACGGTTGGCCTTTTGCAAGTACCGACGAGCAAAGGAAGGAAGTGATTCAAAATACTGGCGCTGCCCCTCGCGCGCGATGATATCAAATGCAATTGTGGATTTGCCCGACCCCGAAACGCCCACAAAACAAACAATCTTTCCACGTGGGATAATTAAATCTATATTTTTTAAATTATTTTCTTTCGCTCCTTTTATTGCAATTTCGTTCATAAGAGGTATAATAACCTATAACGTTACGTCATTGTCAACATGCAAAACAATTTACTTACTGCTGGAGAATTTGCCCGCCTCGCGCGCACAACTAAGCGTACTATCCATTGGTACTGCCAAAAAGAAATCCTGAAGCCAAAAATGCTGGATGGCTCAAACTATCGCTACTTTGCACCAGAGCAAATAATAGATTTCCAAGTAATTCTTCTCCTCCGACGTCTCAATTTCTCTGTAGAAGAGGTCAAAAAATATTTACAAAAAAATAGTTCCTTACAAGAAATATTCAAACTAAAAAAAAGGATAATTACACAGGAAATTACCTATATGCAAAAGGCACTGCAGGATATTGACCGTTATTACCACAGTCTGAGTAAAAATGGCACTCTTGTATCCCCCAAAGTAAAGATAGTCAAATCATTTGAAATCTATACTATCTATAAAGAAGGCCCGTACGCCAAAATAAAAGAATACTGTAACGAATTAAAAAATATGCTTTCAGGTGTCCCAAAAAATGCAGTCTTTTTATCTGTATTTCTCGTTCACGGGTATCGACCGAAAAAGGCACCGATAAAAATAAGCGTTATTTGCACAAAAAATATGAAAATAAAAACTGGGGCCGAAACAGTAGTGCAAAGAGAGACAGTACCGGGCTATAAAGCGCTCAGCTATATTCACAAAGGTCCTGGTTCATTGCTCTCATTGCTCTGGCAACAACTGAGCAAATATCGTCAGGAACATGGTTACGATCTTCGAAACGACCTTCCATTTGTTGATTTGGAGTTTTATAAGAAGACTTCGCTTAACGACTTTAACGATGAAGAGAATATGGAGTTTGAAATAAACTTGCCGATCAAATAGTAATGCGAACCACACCTTTATCCTCCCCTATTAGGGGAGGCGAGCCCTCCGAAGCGGAGGGCGAGGAGGGGTTTTAATACTGGCGCTTTTTTCTCTTCGTCGTGTCAAACATACACCCATTCCATAATCCCTTTTCATTTTCGCGGGCAAATTTTTGTGCTTTTTGAAATATGTCTGTCTTTGCAACGTTGGGCGGGTAGGTAGACATAAATGCATAACCCTCTTTTACCATCTGCTCGTTCACAAAAATCTTATTACCTTGTTCACCTATTACATACACATATCGGAGTAATCGTTTATATCTGTCCATATTTGTCACGTCTTTCACAAGAATCACCTCTTTATTGAGAACAAGACTCTCGTTATATTGACGTGCCTCTTTTGCGTTACATTCTTCTGTACTTCCGTAATGAGAAAGCTCAGGCGAATCGACACCAATGTAACGCACTTTGTCACCATTTGAAAGTTTGATTGTGTCGCCATCTGTAACATAGGCAACGGTAAGACGAGACGAAACACTAGAAGTATTAGTTTTCAGTTCTGAGTTCTGAAGAGGAGACAGATTATTAGAGAAATAGGTGTATAAGAAAGTTCCAGCGCCTATTATGAATAGTATCCACCTGTATTTCTTACTCATTTATTACAATAATTTCAGCGACGCATCTTTATCTTCACTAACCATAATAATATACCTAAACTAAAAAATCCTGAGAGTAGCAATAAAATTCTAAATAAATTACCTTCTTTATTGTTGCTTTTATTTGTTGTTCCTTTTTCTGTTGAAGCTCCTTGCACTTCAGGAGTTACCGTTGTCGTACTAGCACCAGCAACTACTCCAATTAGTGGAGTTGGGGTCGTTGTTGGGCTGGCGGTTGCAAATAAGTCTGGGCCTGACCCTATGCTTGAAAGTCCGCTAAATTCTCCTTCTTTACATCCATTTACAGCTCGAATTTTGAAATAATATCGCTTCGATGCAAGATCCAAACCACTGACTGTTGCCTCTGTGGTTTTACCGATTGATTTCGTACCAGTATTATCTGCTACAGTGTTTGTGCCCCAT
>CAYHPU010000015.1:0-16507 GCA_964358525.1 uncultured Gammaproteobacteria bacterium | reverse complement strand
TCCAATGACCATTGGCAAAGTTATGGTAGTATGCAAAAGTTGTAAAGAGCCAACACGAGTAGGGTACGTTATTAACAAGCAACGAAAAAAACAACGAGTATGTAAAAAATGTAAGCAAGTTATGTAGAACATATATGTCAGAATTACTTAAAACATACCACGAAAAAATAAAGCCAGAATTAAAGAAGGAGCTTGACATGAAAAATGATCACCAAGTTCCTCGCCTACTTAAGATCGTCGTTAATATGGGTATGAACGATGCGGTTGATAACAAAGGCGTTATTCAAAAAGGATTGGAGCAGTTAGCGCTCATTACCGGTCGTCGTCCAATGGTTTCTCAGGCAAAGAAATCAATCTCGGCATTTAAATTACGAAAAGGTATGCCAATTGGCGTAAAGGTAACACTCCGCGGTAGTGGTATGTTTGAATTTTGGAATAAACTTGTTACAATAGTGCTTCCCCGTCAGCGCGATTTCAAAGGAATTTCGCATCACTGTTTTGATGGACAGGGAAATTTAAATGTTGGACTTCGGGAGCAAACTATTTTTCCCGATATTGAATACGATAAAATAGATAAGACGCGTGGTGTAGAGATCACAGTAGTAACGAGCGCTGAAACAAACGAGCACGCGCAAAAATTACTTGAAAAAATGGGAATGCCGTTTAAAAAAATTGTAGTTAAAAAATAAATATGGCAAAAAAAAGCTCGGTAGTTAAATTTTTACACAAGCAAAAGTATGCGGTTCGTATGGTAAACAGGTGTGCTATTTGTGGTCGTGCCCGTGCATACATACGTCGCTTTGGACTGTGTAGAATTTGTTTTAGAAAAGCAGCCCTTGCCGGTGAAATTCCCGGCGTATTAAAAGCTTCATGGTAAAACTATGGTAATGTCAGATGTTATTGGTGATATGTTTGCGCGTATGAAAAATGCGTATATGGTATTAAAACCACAGTTTGTGGTGCCGTATTCTAAGGAAAAAGAAGCGATAGTGAAAGTACTTGAGAAAAATAACTATGTGACCAGTTATAGCGTGACCGAAGACGGCGCTAAAAAAACGCTCGTGGTCAAACTCTGCACAGATCCTCAATTTAAATATGTCTCCATTGAGCGAATGAGTAAGCCAGGGCGCCGTATGTATGTGCGTGCACAAGATATTGCAACTATTAAAGGTGGACGAGGCATCATTCTCTTATCAACTTCAAAAGGAATTAAAGAAGGCAAAGAGGCAAAGAAAGAAAAACTAGGTGGTGAATTATTAGCACAAATATATTAATACAGCATGTCAAAGATAGGAAATAAGCCAGTGGTAGTCCCATCAGGTGTTACGGTAACAGTAACGGGCTCCGATATATTGGTGCAGGGCCCAAAAGGAAAACACACAGTGATACTATCTCAAGGATTAACAATTAAGAATGAACAAGACTCAATTGTCTTATCTCGAAAAAATGACGATAAAGCACTACGTGGAGTTCATGGCCTTATGCGGATGTTAATTGCAAACGCTGTCAAAGGTGTTACTGACGGGTGGGAAAAGGTTCTCGAAATTCAAGGAACGGGTTTTCGTGTGGCCACTGAGGGTACTAAACTCGCCATGAAACTTGGGTTTTCGCATACAGCATATTATGATGTTCCGTCCGACGTTCAGATTGAAGTTAAAGGACTTAAGATGCATGTCCGAGGAGTTGATAAGCAACGTGTTGGAGAAGTAGCCGCACAAATTAAACGATTTAAGAAACCAGATAAATATAAAGGTAAAGGAATTCGTTATGAAGGGGAAGTTGTACGGCTGAAGCCAGGGAAGAAGGCAAAGGCGGGAGCATAATAGTAAATCACACATATGAAAATTGGAACAATACAAAAACAAATACGAACCAAGCGAGCGCGACGAGTGGTTGGCGTGCGACGTGTGTTACTCGAACGTCGCCAATTTCCGCGATTAACAGTTCACCGCTCAAATAATTTTGTGTATGCACAAATTATTGACGATACAAAACGAGTAACTCTAGTCTCAGTATCGGATAGAGAATTAAAAGAAAAGATGACAAAAGTACAACGAGCCTCATACGTTGGGAAAAAGCTGGCAGAAGCCGCAACAAAAAAGAAAATTAGTGCCGTTGTATTTGACAGAGGGTGGTATAAATTCCACGGACGCGTAAAAGCTCTCGCTGATGCGGCACGAGCAAATGGGTTACAATTTTAGAGTGTAATGTACTATGTTTGAAAACAAAGAACAAAAAGAACAACGAGAACTAAAAGAGAAAATGGAGCGTATATTACTTATACGCCGTGTTTCTCGAAAAACAACTGGTGGTAATGTCGCAACCTATTCGGTTCTTGTTGCAGTTGGTGACATGAAGGGTGGGCTCGGACTTGGTATTGCAAGCGCGGGCGAAGTTCCTATTGCTATTCGAAAAGCAACGAAACAAGCACAAAAAAGAGTAATTCGTATTACTTTAAAAAGTACAACTATTCCTATTGATCTAAAAGTAAAATATGGTGCTTCCAAAATTCTCCTTCGCCCGGCTCCAAAAGGTACAGGATTAAAGGTGGGAAGTGTTATTCGACCCATGATGGAGCTGGCAGGGATTAAGGACGTATCGGGAAAAATTTATGGCTCAAATAACAAAATCAATTTAGCCTATGCGGTATATAAAGCATTTCGGATGTTTAAGGAATTAACCAAATAACTATATGGAACTTCACTCGTTGCCAAAAATAATTACCCACTCACCAAAACGTATCGGTAGTGGATGGGGATCGGGAAAGGGTAAATACAGTGGTCGTGGTCGGAAGGGTCAGCATGCACGAGCAAGCGTCCGTTTACTTTTTGAAGGCGGGCAAATGGTGCTTCAAAAGGGTCTGCCAATGCTTCGTGGAAAGTTAAAGAATAATTCTTTTCGTAAAGACGTGGTTGTAGTTAATTGCGATTCCCTCGAAAAAAATGCGGTAATAGTCAATGGCTCTGTTGTAGATAAAGCACTACTCGTGAAAGCCCACCTTTTAAAAGAGAAGGAAATAAAAACGCATGAAGTAAAAATACTTGGCCGCGGAGCACTTACTAAGAAATTAACAATAAAAATTAGTGCTTCAAAAATGGCACTCGAGAAAATCAAAAAAGCAGGCGGTGAATACCTCTCTTAAATCTTTCTTCAAAGATATCTGGACAAATCCCATTTTGCGGAAGAAGCTCATGTTTACGCTCTTTATATTGTTTGTATTTCGAGTACTTTCTTTTATTACGGTACCTTCAATAGATATTGCAAAATTAAAGGAAGTTTTTAGCTCGAACCAATTTTTAGTGCTTCTCGATATTTTCAGTGGAGGAACACTCGTTAATTTTTCTGTTCTTGCTATCGGACTAAATCCATATATTAATGCTTCTATAGCCTTGCAACTATTAACGGTCATTTATCCTCCTCTTGAAGCCCTCTCTAAGGAAGGTGAATACGGAAGGTTCAAACTAAACCAATATACGCGCTTCTTAACATTGCCTATCGCGTTTTTTCAATCTATTGGTATGTATTTTTTCTTGCGAAATCAAAAAATAATTGGTAATCTAGGCTTCCTAGAGCTCTTGGCTTTTGCGAGTGCGCTTACTGCAGGAACATTTATTCTCGTGTGGCTTGGAGAATTACTATCCGAATTTGGACTCGGAAATGGAATATCGTTTATTATCTTAGCTGGAATTGTTACTCGAATCCCCGTTGTGTTAATTCAATCATTGTCGACAACTTCACAAGAGTCTGTATTACCCTATATTTTTCTTGCGATATTGTCCCTGGCGGTGATTTATTGTGTAGTTGTATTAAATGAAGCACAGCGCAAAATTCCGGTGTATTACGCAAAGCGAGTACGGGGAGGGAAAATGTATGGGGGTGCGACGAACTATTTACCTATTAAGTTAAGTCAAGCGGGAGTAATTCCTATTATTTTTGCCGTCTCATTTGTTTTAATTCCGCAACTTTTGGGAAATTTTATGGTAAGTTCAAAGATGGCATTACTGCAAAAAGTTGGCGAAACACTCGTATTTATATTCAATGCAAATGGAGTTGTCTACAACCTTATTTACTTCTTACTCGTTGTACTCTTTACTTTTTTTTATTCGTCAGTTGTTTTTAATCCGCAGAAGATAACAGAAGAAATACAAAAACATGGTGGTTTCATTCCGGGAATTCGTCCGGGTAAAAATACACAGGACTATCTACAAACTATTCTATATCGGCTTACGTTTATTGGTGCATTTTTCCTGGGAATTATTGCAATTCTTCCAAACATTGTTGCCGCTTTTACTGGGGCACAATTTTTGTTTGTAGGGGGGACGAGCATTTTAATAGTCGTTTCTGTTATTCTTGAAACACATAAAAAGGTGCAAGCGCAGTTATTAACCGAAAATTACGAAAAATTACAAGTTCTCTAATTTGCAAATGAAACTTGTCTTAATTGGAATTCAAGGCGCGGGAAAGTCGACACAGGGAAATTTGTTGTCACAGCAGCTTGGTTTACCATATCTCTCTACTGGCCACATTCTTCGAGAACTGGCAAAAGAAAAAACACAACACGGACGCTATATTAAGGAAACTCTAAATGCGGGAATGCTCGTGCCAGACGAAAAGATGATTCCTATACTCGAAGAGTATTTAACCCACGATGAATATAAAAATGGATATATCCTTGATGGGTTTCCCCGTACGCTCGCGCAAGCAAAAAGGTTTGAAAAGAACGTTGACCACCTAATATATCTTAAAGTACCAGATAAAGAAGCGCTGTGGAGAATTGCTCATAGAAATGACACATCTCGAGAAGACGAGACGCTTATTGCCATAAAGAAGCGCATAGAGCTTTTTCACAGCTCAACCTCAAAGGTTGTAGATTTCTTTAGAAAAAAATTAAAACTTGCAGAGGTAGATGGGACAAAGGATATTGGGAGCGTTAACAAACTTGTTCTAAAGGAACTAGGGAAAACGATTGGTAAGAATGGATTGGTAAATTGGAGAAAGAATTCTAAAACAGTTCTTGCTCTAGTCGGACTTCCAGGTGCTGGGAAAGACGTTGCTGCAAATTATTTTAAAAAGAAGGGATTAGCCGTTGTACGACTGGGTGATATTACAGACGATATGATTAAGGCAAAAGGTCTTGATTTTACGAATGAGGCTGAAAAAAAAGTACGAGAGGGAATTCGCAGAGACTACGGAATGGATGCCTACATACAATTAAATAAGAAAAAGATTAATAAGGCTCTTGAGACAAATCCCATTGTTATCATAAATGGAATGCGATCGTGGGAAGAATATGTGTCTGCCCAAAAACTGTTTCCAAAAGTATTTTTACTGTCGATAACTGCGGATAAGAAAATTCGGTATCGTCGATTACAAGCACGCAAGGTGCGTAACAAAGTCCGCGGTGAGGATAGAGATGTCCACGAAGTACTTGGTCTAAATATGGGTCCGACTATTGCACTCGCAGATAGGACCATTATAAATAATGGCAGTTTGACGGACTATGAAGACAAGCTAGAGGAAGTATATCGTCAAGTTTACTATGGTTTGTCGTGAACAAGAAGCAGGCAATGATAACGGGGGGTGCTATTTTGGCAAAAGTACTGCCAAACGTTACTCGCGCGTGTGAAATAGGGATAACAACGCTTGAAATAGACGCACTCGCTACAAAGCTCATTAAGCAGTATGGAGGAGAATTAAGCTTTACTCGTGTACCTGGGTACAACTGGGCAACGTGTTTATCGGTAAACGAAGTTATAGTCCATGGAGTGCCCAGTTCTCGGAAATTAGTTTCGGGAGACGTCTTAAAACTCGATATTGGAGTATATTACGAAGGATACCACGTAGATTACGGCGATACGTTTGTAATTGGTAAGGCAGACGATAAAACAAGTGCGTTTCTCAAAAAGGGTGCAGATACGCTTGCCGAGGCACTAAAATTAGTTAAAACGGGCGAATATATTGGTGCAGTAAGTAAGGTTATTTCAGATCGCATCGAGGGAGCGGGGTATAAAATAATCTATGAATTAACCGGTCATACAGTGGGCCACGAGTTACACGAGGAGCCTCTTATACCAGGCTATCTTGAAAAGCCGATTAAGAAAACACCGCAATTTAAAGCGGGAAGTGCATACGCGGTGGAAATAATATACGCGCTTGACGATCATTTTATTGAATATTGTCACGACGACGGGTGGAGCCTTTGTACAACAACTCGAAACTTAAATGGATGCTTCGAAAACAGTGTGTATGTAGACAACGATGAGACAGTTGTGTTGGTGTAGAATAGCTTTTATTTTATAAGTTGGCGTGATATAATTATTTTTTCATATGAGCGGAAGTAGTGATAACTTAATACTAATGGGTGAGGTAGTGGAAAGCCTTCCGAATACCATGTTTCGCGTAAAGGTAGAAGGGGCTGCTCACGAAGTCTTATGTTACTTAAGCGGTAAAATGCGTAAGCATTTCATTAAAATTATTCCGGGAGACAAAGTAAAAGTTGAAGTAACGCCCTACGACAAAGTCCGGGGGCGTATTATTTTTCGTTTATAACAAACTATGAAAGTTCGTGCATCGGTCAAAAAAATGTGTGAAAAATGTAAAATAGTAAAGCGTCGTGGGCGATTACAAATTATTTGTGAAAATCCAAAACACAAACAACGTCAGGGATAAACTATGGTACGCCTTGTAGGTCTTAATTTACCAGATAATGCACCCGTGAATTATGCACTTACATTAATTAACGGAGTCGGATTTACTCGCTCAACGCAAATACTTAAAAGTACCCAAATAGATGGACATAAAAAGGTACGCGAAATAACGGAGGATGATGTTAAAAAAATACAGGAATATATAGAGAAGAATTTCAAAGTTGAAGGAGACCTACGCTCCGAAATATCAGAAAATATTAAACGCCTCAAAGAGATTGGCGCATACAGAGGTATTCGCCATATGCGCGGATTACCGGCACGAGGTCAACGAACCAAAACAAATGCACGTACCAGAAAAGGAAAACGAAGAACAGTTGGGGCGCTCAGCAAAGAAGCCTGGGCAAAAGTTGACCAAGTACAAACGCAAAATGCAAAAAAATAATATACAACAATGAAAGAAAAAATAGAGGAAAAAAAAGTTAAAAAAGAAACAAAACAAAAGAAGCAGGTTCGTTATGTGGCACGAGGACGAATTTACTTAACTGCGACATTTAATAACACATTAGTAACTGTCGCAGACGAAAAAGGAATCGCACTGTGTTGGGGAAGTTGCGGTAAACAGGGATTTTCTGGAACACGAAAATCGACCCCGTTTGCAGCAACATCTGCCATTGAAGCGGTGTTGAAAATTGCGCGTGAAAAACATGGTCTTTCTGAAGCGGCGGTTTATATTAAAGGTGCAGGACCCGGTCGCGACGCACTACTTCGCGTGCTTCGTAGCTCGGACATTGAAATCAGTAAATTAGTAGATATGACGCCGATCCCGCATGACGGGATACGTCCAAAAAAACGGAGGAGAGTTTAATACAAAAACCTATGAGTAGATATACCGGACCAAAAAACAAACTTGCACGACGTGAAGGCGTTGACCTCGGTTTAAAAACCGTTGGTACTAAAGCGCATGCGAAACTCCTCAAACGAATAAATATTATTCCGGGAATGAAGAAAGCAAAGAAATTTAATAGCAAACAATCTGATTACGGAAAACAACTCCGCGAAAAGCAAAAAATTAAACGCATTTATGGTGTAGCTGAGAAATCAATGAAACATTATTTTGAAAAAGCAGTTAAAACGAAAGGAAATACTGGAGAAGCACTCATTCATTTACTTGAACATCGACTAGACAATATTGTGTATCGACTTCATATGGCACCAACCAGAACGTCTGCACGACAATTAGTTAACCATGGACATATGATGGTGGATGGCAACAAAGTTTCAATTCCTTCTTACGAAGTAAGTAATGGAGCGGTTATTACATTTCGACGCCAATCGACATGTGATATCCCCTATATTAAAGTATGTCTCGAAGAGAAAAATATTACCCTGCCATCGTGGTTAAAACGTTCAGGAGCTGCCGGCGAAGTTGCTGGTATGCCACATATGGACGAATATCAGGAACCAGTAAATTTAGCTCTCGTTATTGAGTATTATTCTAAATTATAAATTATTATTACGTACACCTATGAATAAACCACACTTCCAAATTGAACCAGTTTCCGAAGAAAAAAACAAAGGTATCTTCGCCGTTTACCCACTTGAGCGGGGATACGGAAACACGATGGGAAACGTACTACGTCGTGTTCTACTTTCCTCTCTTCCCGGAGCGGCAGTGAGTTTTGTAAAAATAAAAGGTATTTCACATCCTTTTAGCACCGTTAAAGGTCTTAAGGAGGACGTTTTAACATTTCTATTAAATGTTAAATTAATAAAATTTGCATATACTGCAGAAGAAGAACAAAAATTGGTTTTAAAGAAAAAAGGCAAAGGTAAAGTATACGCAAAAGATATTGAAGATAGCACATTGTGTAAAGTAGTAAATGGTGATTTATACCTAGGGGAGCTTGCAGAAGACGGCTCACTTGAGGTAGAACTTTACGTTGATCGTGGTATCGGATATGTTCCCGCGGAAGAAAAAGAGCCACGTGAGTATGGTTTACTTCCGCTCGATTCTATCTATACACCAATACTCAATGTTACTGTACAAGTTGATGGAACGCGTGTGGGACGAAAGACTAACTATGATAAATTATTACTAACCATAGAAACAGATGGAAGCATAAGTCCAAAAGATGCACTTTCAAAAGCAGCTACTCAGCTTGTTCACTACTTCACAATGCTTTCAATGGGAGGCGTCGAGATGCCTAAACAGGACAATATGAGCACGTTATCTGCCGCCGCAAGCCTTAACAAAGAAGATAAAGACACCATGATGGTGGACGAGCTTGATTTACCAACGCGTGTTATTAATGCGCTCATTAAGCATGGCGTAGAAACAGTAAAACAACTAATAGCCATGAAAGATGATGATTTTGCACAAATTCGTGGGCTTGGAAAGAAATCGGTGGATGAATTAAAAGATAAATTAAAGGAACTAAAACTGGTATGAGAAAAATGGTTGTAAAGAATCCACTGTCGAAACAGTCAAAAGATAAAGTGTGGATTCGAAATGTAATGAAGTTATTATTTGAGCACGGCGCAGTTACTCTAATTCTTGGTAAGGCAAAAAAACTTAAGTCGGTTGTCGACTCATTGCTTTCTCGTGCACGAACTGAATCGCTCATGTCTATGCGTCAAAATGAAAAACAAGTAGGAGACTATGCGCTTGCAAAGAAAATTGCAACGGTTGCTAAGGGTTCTAAGCGAAATAGTGGTTTTGTGTCAATGAAGAAAGTAGATATTCGTCGTGGAGACGGCGCTACAAGAGCGAAGATAGAGCTACTTGATTTTGTTAAAAAGGAGAAGAAAAAAGATGCTTAAACGTACCATATATACCAAAACACCAAGCGCAAAAGATATTACCCATGAAGAAGTGGTAATTGACGCTAAAGGAAAAGTGCTAGGCAGGCTTGCCACAGAGATTTCAGCTTATCTTCAAGGAAAACATAAAGTAAAATATGTAGCAAATATTGAGAGTGGGTCGACTGTTATTGTTATAAATGCACAAGAGATAATTACTACAGGGCGCAAAGACGAACAAAAAACGTATACTCGCTATTCTGGTTTCCCTGGTGGTCTACGGACAATGAAACTTGGTGCCATGATGGAAAAAAACCCAGAACAAGTGGTGAGGATAGCTGTTGCTGGAATGCTTCCCGATAATAAATTAAAAGATGTACGTCTGGCGAGGCTATCTGTGTATAATGACGCGCACTATAAAGCAACGAAATAATATATGGTAAAAACAACAGGAAAAAAACAACATTATTTTGAAGCGGTTGGCCGTCGTAAGAATGCGGTGTGTCGTGTGCGATTCTACTTAGTAGAAGGAAAAGAGACTGCGGTTGCAGGGGTAACTGTAACTAAATCAACTATTATGGTGAATAATAAAGATGCGTCGGTCTATTTTCCTGGAACACTTGCACATAAAATGTATATGCAGCCACTCGAACTCACTAGTTCAGTAAACCGTTTTGCCATAATTTGTAAAGCGGTTGGAGGCGGAAATAACAGTCAGCTTGATGCATTCAGATTGGGAATTTCTCGCGCGCTTGAAAAAGTGAATGCAGAATATCGACTTATCCTAAAACCACATAATCTTCTTGCGACAGACCCTCGCGTGCGTCAGCGCCGAATGGCTGGTATGGCAGGAAAGTCTCGTGCTAAACGCCAATCTCCAAAACGTTAGTTAGACGTTACATCCCAGATTATTTATGTCATTGCGAGTCCCGCTCTGCGGGACGTGGCAATCTTTCATCTGTCACATCTAGCATCTAACTCCCCGTTCCCACCATAAATACTGCTTTCCACGGGCGGAAGTGTGAAACGAAATCTTGTTCGAACGTAATCTTCTCGTCTTTGACGACTTTATAGTGAAATCTTGTAGAAGCTCCCCATGCAGCAAAATCTATTTGGTTTACCAGACCGGAGCGAAGAGTTGGATCGTCTATATATTCAGGGTCCGGTGGGGGAGCGATATTCCATACAGTTGCTTTAGATATTTCTATATTTCGATTATCGCGGGCACCATAAAGTTCAAACGAAAGAGAAAGATTCTCTTCGTCAAAGCGAGTTTGAATAAGGAGTGCGGTGGAATAGTCGTTTTTTATCTTCAAGTCCACGGTTGGTGAGTATATGGTTGCGTCAAAACCAGGATCAGAATTTTGCTCATAATACGCTACGCGATACGCGTGAGCATTGCGCTCAACAATAGGAAGCCCAACATTTAAAGCCGCACGGAAGAGAGTAGATGAAACCTGGCATATGCCACCACCATCCCCGAGTACCGTTTTTCCTTCTTTGATGATATATGCCTGTTTGTATCCGGTTGCGCGAGATAT
The DNA here is from genome assembly GCA_964358525.1 of uncultured Gammaproteobacteria bacterium. Lineage (GTDB taxonomy): Bacteria > Patescibacteriota > Microgenomatia > UBA1406 > UBA1406 > CAYHPU01. The sequence goes on along the minus strand of CAYHPU010000015.1, from coordinate 5,520 downwards.
ATCTCCGAGGGCTTCCACAAACGAGAACGTTTCCCCTGGTTTAATAATCATTCCATTGAGTTTCTCACTTCCTGTACGAATATTATGGATTCTTTCTGCGTGAGAGCCCTCAAAGCGAGAGTATCCCACTCCAACAAGTTCTTTAATACCGTATGTATTAATTTCGGTCATTGTAATATCGGGGTAAAGAATTATCTTTGAGAAAACTACGTGGCGTTTGTTTTTATAATTATTTTTTTGTGAGCGAATTTGTGTATCGAATTCAGTAAGAGTCTGTTGAACATCAAGCTCAAATCCATTCTTATCCAATTGAAACGCCGACACTTTTGAGTTATTAAACTCAAATCGGGCACTTTGTGCCTCTACACGATATGAATCGTTAAGTAATTTTAATTGCGAAACGACAGCATCTTTCTGGTATGTAGGAACAAGCGGAAAAGAATAATGTTCAAAACCGGTAAGCAGAGCAAGTTGTTGATATAATCGAGAGAAAAGTCGTGGACTTCGTCCGACGAGATACGACTGCTCTACTATTTCTTTGAACGGGTAGTGGTAATTTATATCTATAGCAGACATAGTAGCTATTGGTGTATTTTCAAACACTATAGTGATGTTAAAATCTGTTTGCTCGGGAAATTTTTCCTGTAATAATTGAATTGCTTCGACGGGGGTTTTCCCACCAACGTTAACCGTATCTATAAACACGCGGGGAAACATTTTACCAGAATAGTAATGTGAGTTTATTGCAATAAAACTTATACTAAGGGTAGTAATTAAAACTACTACAATTGCTGAAATAAAAAGAATTCGCATGGCCTTATGTTATGATGATATGAGATGTCATTCCCGCGCCCGCCTGCATTGCCTTGCAAAGCATGGCTGGCAGGAAGGCGGAAGTCCAGTTCACATCTACTATAGTATATGGATCAAACCGAAAATACTCAAGCGCCCGCTACAACGACCGGTATTCCGGAAGAATATTTAACCGATGAAGATTTATATCCGGTTGCTCCGAACGGCCAAAGTACAACAGGAGCTAGTGCGCCACAAAAGAAAATTCCCATCCTGTTAGTTATTTTAGGTGGCGTTGTTTTGCTTCTTTTTCTCATACTTATTTTTGTTGGTTTATTAAAGGGAGGGGCGAGGAAAGATGAAAAAATTACCCTATCGTATTGGGGTCTTTGGGAAAAAGAATCGGTTATGCAGGAGATGATTAGACTCTACAAAATATCACATCCGAACGTAGATATTGAATATATGCTGTTTGACGCAAAAGATAACTATAGAGAACGCCTTATTGAGCGTACAAAAAAAGGTACGGGCCCCGATATTTTTCGATATCACAATACGTGGGTTCCACAACTTATAGGAGATGTCTTAACATCTGCGCCAAATACCGTTTTTACCCCCGAGGATTTCAGGTCAATTTATTATCCCGTTATAGCAAAGGATTTGGTCTATAAAAAGACAGACTTGGCAGGTAAAGTTTCACAATATGTTGTGGGAGTACCACTCGGGATTGATGGCCTAGTTCTCATTTACAACGACAAAATTTTAAAGGGAGCTGGTTTTAATGCTCCTCCAACAGATTGGGAAGAGCTCATAGATATGGCGCAAAAAAGCGTTGTCCTCGATGCATCAGGAGCTATAGTGACTGGAGGAGTAGCAATGGGTAGTTCCGAAAATGTAGTGCACTTCAGCGATATTTTAGGTCTGATGTTTTTACAAAATAGCGTCAATTTTAAGGCCCTTGTGGACGATCCAAATGCGGTGTCGGTTATGGAAACATATACAAATTTTGTACAAAGCTCTCAAAAGTACTGGTCGGAACAAATGGAGAATTCAATTCTTTCTTTCACCAATGAAAAAGTTGCTATGATTTTCGCTCCGTCGTGGGAAGTCGAGGTAATTAAACGTAAAAATCCAGATGTTAGTATTAAGGTTGCTCAGGTTCCCCAAATTAAAGGAGGGGCACGAAAAAATTTAGCTTCATATTGGGTTGAAGGAGTTTCCCGCGGGAGCAAAAATCAACAAGCGGCATGGGAATTTTTAAAATTTTTATCAACAAAGGAGAATCTAACGAAGTTATATGAAATGGAAGTAAAAAGTGGACGGTTGTATGGATATGCGTATCCGCGCCAAGATATGGCAGAGTTGCTTTTACAAAATGAGTACATTGGTGCGGTAGTAAAGGATGGACCAATTTATGATAGTTTACCATTCACATCTGCGACATTTGACAATGGACTGGACGACGACCTTATTCGCTATATGAAAGACGCCGTAAATGGAATTTTGGCAAACGACAGTCCTCAAAATGCGGTTTCGAAAATGAGCAGTGGGTTTTCTGCGGTATACACGCAATATAAAATTGATCCCGCAATGTATTTATCTAACGAGTAGCCTGGTTCCTTTTTCAAGTGTATCTGCGGTTGTTATTTTATTCAGCTCAATAATTTGTACATATTTGTATGGATCGTTATACACTTTTTGGGCAACATCCCAAAGCGATTCTCCCTCTTGGAGCGTGTAGTATTCGTGTTTTATTTTTTTCTCGTTCGGCGAAGCTTTATTTTTATTTGTACGGAACAGGCATGCCTGTTCCGTACATTTAAATATGTTTATAGATGAAATTGCCGCATATCCCTTGGTACCAATTTTTGCTGTAGACGTAAGTATTCCTACAAAAATAAGTGTCAATAAACCAGCGCCAATACAAAACTGTAAAGGTTTTTGCTTAATTAAGTGTAGAGCGGTTACATCGTGTTTCATCTGAAGCGTTGTGGCAGCATTTTACCACTATGACTCACGTCCTGCAAGACAATACTTTCTTGCCTCCCCTATTAGGGGAGGCCCGCCTACTGGCGGGGGTGGGGTTTTTCCTTTAATTGTTTGATTCTTATCTTCGAAACACTCGCAAGCGGTAATTTCTCAATTTCATTCAGAGTAAACCACCCTATTTCTGCACATTTTTCCGGTTCTTTGTTTGTTGGCGTTCCAGAGATGATATTGGCAACAAAACAAAAAGCAACCCAGTGCTGGTGTTCATGTGGAAGAATGTGATCAAATGGCTCAAGCGAATCAATTATTTTAATATCGACTCCAAACTCTTCTTTAATCTCTCTTTTAATACAATCTTCAAGTTTCTCTCCAAATTCAAGTGTTCCACCAGGGAAATGCCATAATCCTTTTTCATTTCGGGCTTTTTCTCCGCGTTTAGACAAGAAGAATTTACTCTTATTATTTATTATTACGGCTCCCACTCCGACGCCAACGTAGTCAACTCCAGGCTTCATATTAATTGAGTATATCACTTATGGCTTAAGTTCCTTGTAGGGGCGTCGCTTTCGCTCCGCCCGCACATTTGTCATTGCGAGGCCCGAAGGGCTGTGGCAATCTAGTGTATCTCGATTACTTCATTGTAATAGGAAGGCTGATATAATATACTCTTCAATACAATATGGGGTTGTAGCTCAGTTTGGTTAGAGCGTTCGCCTGTCACGCGAAAGGTCGCGGGTTCGAGTCCCGTCAGCCCCGCAACGTAAGAAATTGCAGAGCAATTTCAACGTTGCAGGAACGCTTAAATTTGCTTTGCAAATTTATTGCGTTTCGCCATATGTTTTACTACACATACGTACTTCAGAGTTTGAAAAATAATAGTTTTTATATTGGCTACTCCTCTAATCTTAAAAGAAGATTCAAAGAACATAATTCTGGAGAAAGCAAGGCTACAAAACCGTATATACCTTATAAACTTATATTTTATGAAGCGTTCATAAACAGAGTTGACGCAAAGAATAGGGAAGAATATTTGAAAGGCGGATACGGAGGAAAGACAATAAAAAGTTTAATAAAAGGATATTTAGATTCAGTTACTTTAAATAAATAATATTCAAAAATTGTATTTTGGTTTCTTCAAAGTTTTTTTTACTTAGTAATCCATTCAATAGCTTTGTCAAAGTTCTTCGCAACAAAATCTGCATTTTTAACTACCAAGTCGCGCGCAATATGTTCGGTGTAGGCTATAAATGTATCTGCAACACCTTCTCTTTTTAATTCATAGTCTGTGTATCCGTCGCCAATAGCAATAATTTTCCCTTTAAGATTCATATTTTTTACAACAGCAACTTTGCCTCCTTTATGGGCTAAGGGGTTTTTGGTGTCGAAACCAACAATATCATTTCCTCTATATAAAAACGTATTTGCAAAAACATGGTCGTCAGAAATTCCAAGTTCACGTGTAACAGGAAGAATAAATTCTTTAAACCCTCCCGAAACAACATAAATACGTTCAGCATTATTTAAAAAGAAAGCCCTATTATTGATCACAGACTTAGTTATTGTTTTTTTGAGATGATTAACTAATTTTTTGATATGTTTTATTTGCGGACGAAAGAGGGCTAGTCTTTTTTCCAATGACTTATCAAACGTTATTTTTCCTTCCATTCCCTGTTTTGTTATTTTAAGAATTTCTAAGAGTATTTTCTCCTTGTCGTCTCTTTTGTCCAAAACAAAAGACGCAAGGAGCTCAAGCGCTTCGCCTTGTACAAGCGTGCTATCAAAATCTATAATAATATATGTATTGTTCATTTTTCTTTGGGAAATAAATAAAAAATTCCAAAAGATCAGTTACCAGAAGAGGAGAAAGGGGAGTAGTTGTTGTAAAAATTCACTCGCGGATTCATGTGTGTATATTAAACACAGTTCGTGAAGTTGTCAACCGTTTTTTTAAGGTGTCATCCTTTGCGGAGCAAAGGTGACACCTTCCCTGAAATATATGATAAAATCACCCTTATGAAACTTCTACTCACCTCTGGCGGTTTTACCAATAAAACTATTATTGCTGCGCTTGCGAGCCTGGTAAAAAAACCACTCAATGATCTGTCACTTGCCGTTATTCCAACCTCATCTAATATTGAGGCGGGAGATGAGAAGTGGTTAATAGACGATCTGTGGCGTTGTAAAAACGATGTGGGCTTCAAGGAAATAGATATTGTAGATATTTCGGCACTTAAAAAGGAACAGTGGCTACCGCGACTTGAACACGCAGACGTGATACTTGTTGAAGGAGGGAATACTTATTATCTAATATATTGGCTAAAGAAATCTGGGTTTGCAAAGATACTGGACAAATTACTAAAAACAAGAGTATACGTTGGTGTTTCTGCAGGGAGCTTAGTTGCAGCGAGGAAAATACGTCTTTCATCTTCAGTGAATATATTTGGTCGAAAAGTACAATCAACGAAAGAAGTAAAAGGGCTAGGGTTAGTAGACTTTTATTTACGTCCGCATTTTGGTTCGCCTGCGAAAGATTTTTCTCGGTATACCGAAAAATATCTTAGAATGCAGTCCTTAGTAATAGAAGAACCCATTTATGCACTCGACGATCAAAGCGCCATTCTTGTTTCTGGCAAAACCGTAAAAGTTATTTCAGAAGGCAAATGGCTACGGTTTAATTAGTGTTTTTGTCATCCTCGCGTCCGCCAGCTGGCGGAGCGGGGATCCATAAACTGACACTTT
>CAYHPU010000014.1:4738-17197 GCA_964358525.1 uncultured Gammaproteobacteria bacterium | reverse complement strand
TGATGCACTTTCTCGTAATCCATCGGTTGATGGGGGACAGGTTGATTATGGTGGGTTACCTTTAACTGTGTATAGTTATCGTAGAAAGTACACGAGTAGAATTTATGTTGATCCAGACGATATGGGCGATGAATCAATTGTTCCACGAATAATATTGTATAAGTCATCCATACCTGGTGACTGCTTTACTACTGAAACAACCACACATTTTGCAAGCAATAATGGAAAAGGTGACATGATTCATCAGGCAATTGGAATTAAAACCGCTTCTGAATCTCTCAGTTTCTGGTCACGTATGGATTTGCGAATTAATTTTTGGGAAATAGAATTATGGGCTGGGCTGCAGGGTAAAAGGGAGAGATGTAATCTTAGATTACCAGTGCATTTTAAGCCCGACGGATCATCGTTCTCGGTAAGAGATTATCCACTTGAGGATGGAGCCAAGGTGAACTGCATTGCATATCCGTTTGGTTCAGTAACTTGTAAAGTTCAAACTGGTTTGAGTAATTTTTTTCTTCACCTTGGGTCTCAGTTCATTCATCATTATGAACAAGTTATGTTTAACGACTATGCGACTACCCTTACTTCAAGTGCTGCACAGGCCATACCTATTGCTTCATAACGTAAAATATTTAAATACTCCTTGCTTTTTACAAGGGGTGACTATACAATACACAGTATCCTGTTTTATTCAGTAGGAGTGTCTTTTGTTCTTTAACAAGGAGGAGTAATTTTTGAGAGCGCAAAATGCACTTTCAAGATTAGTATGAAGGAGTGAGAAATCGTAGTTTTTTTATTAAAACTACACCTATTTTAAGAGTTTGATCATGGCTCAGGATTAATGTTGGCGGCGTGCCTTAGGTATGCAAGTCGAGCGGGCGTAGCCCGCAACATTGAACTTCCAACAAAAAACAAACAACGTATAATAAATAACGAAATGGTATTTCGTTTTATAAACTTCAAAGTTTATCAAGATGCAAAAAAATTTCATCATTCTGTAGTTCTTTTTACTAAAGATTTTCCCCGTGAATTTCTCTATTTAAAAGATCAAGTACGACGCAGTTCTCTATCTATTGTTTTACAGATTGCAGAAGGATCTGCAAAGAGGTCGGACAAGGATTTCAATCGGTACATTGAAATTTCACTTGGCTCAGCAAATGAAACAATGGCAGGACTCGAAATTTCTTTACTTGAAAAATTAATTAATTCAGGGGATTTTGTAAAATTGCAACATGAATGTGAGGAAATTGTTAAGCAACTCGGTGGATTTTCAAAAAAGTTGTTAGTTGGTGGTTGAGTGTTGTGGGTTATGCAAGCGGCGGACGGCTGAGTAATACGTAGGAATCTTCCCCGAAGTGGAGTATAGCCTGTCGAAAGACGGGGTAATTCTCCATAGTCCACGTTCAGTAACATGAACGTGGTAAAGGGCGTAACTGCCCGCTTTGGGACGAGCCTGCGGCCTATCAGGTAGTTGGTGAGGTAACGGCTCACCAAGCCTATGACGGGTAGCTGGTCTGGGAGGACGGACAGCCAGAGGGGGACTGAGATACGGCCCCCATGTCTACGGACAGCAGCAACCAGGAATATTGCGCAATGGGCGAAAGCCTGACGCAGCGACGCCGCGTGTGGGATGAAGGCCTTAGGGTCGTAAACCACTGTGGCCCCAGATAAAGACCCGCTTGCGGGTTTGATAGTATGGGGCTAGAAAGTAGCTGCAAACTACGTGCCAGAAGCCTCGGTCAGACGTAGGCTACAAACATTATCCGATTTCATTGGGCGTAAAGTGACGCGTAGGCGGCTTTATAAGTCACGCTTTAAATGCTCCCGCTTAACGGGAGTACGGGTGTGATACTGTAAGGCTTTGAATTTTTCTCAGGGAAGTGGAACGTTCTTTGTAGCGGTAAAATGCGTTGATAAAGAACGGAACACCAAAGGCGAAGGCAACTTCCTGGAGACTTATTGACGCTGAGGCTCGAAAGCCAGGGTAGCGAAAGGGATTAGAGACCCCTGTAGTCCTGGCCCTAAACGCATGTCTGCTAGTTCTTTTTTTCTCGTCGCAAGACGAGACAGAAGGGGCGTAAGCTAACGCGTTAAGCAGACCGCCTGGGAACTACTGTCGCAAGATTAAAACTCAAATGAATAGGCGGGGACCCACACAACGAGTGGAGCATGTGGCTCAATTCGACACAAAGCGAAAAACCTTACCAAGGTTTGACATTCTAGCGTCCTATTCCCTGGAAACAGGGGAAATTCGCAAGAAGGCTAGAACAGCTGCTGCATGGCTGTCGTCAGTTCGTTCCGTGAGGAGTACTCTTAAGTGAGACAACGAACGAAACCCTCGTTGCCAGTTGTACGTATCTGGCAAGACAGCCTCGATTAACATCGAGGAGGAAGGGGAGGTAGATGTCAAGTCATCATGGCGCTTATACCTTGGGCTGCACACATCCTACAATGGACTGTACAATGGGCTTTGCTACACCGCAAGGTGATGCCAATCTCAAAAACGGTTCTCAGTGGGGATTGAGGGCTGAAACCTGCCCTCATGAACGCGGAATTCGTAGTAATCGCAAATCAGCAGGTTGCGGTGAATACGTTCTTGGGTCTTGCACTCACCGCCCGTCAAGCCACCAAAGTCGAGGGTACTTAATACCCCTCGTAAGAGGGACAAGGGTAAATTCGGCGATGGGGACTAAGTCGTAACAAGGTAGCCGTTCTGGAAGGAGCGGCTGGATCATCTCCTTTCTATTTTTATTACGTAGTAATAAAAATAGCCAGCCATCAATCGCAGCGTAAGCCGCAGCAGGAATATGCTAAGGCGCACGCTCAGATGAGGATGGCAACAATTTCAGATATTTTTCTTGCACTTATAGTGCATTTGCTCTTTTTATAGTCTCACTTCGAAGTACAGTATTGATCGTGTATTTTGCGCTCTAAAAATTACTCATTTCTGTCATCCTCGCGAAGGCGGGGATCTAATGGTTAAACTAGATTCCCGATCAGGTCGGGAATGACATACTATAACAATGCAAGTCGACGCCTCAAATCTTAAGAAAAAAGATTTCATCAAATTCCGTGAAGCACTGTACCAAATTACGAGTGTAGACTTTTACCATCCTGGAAAAGGGCGCACGGTAATGCGTACAAAGCTTAAACAAGTTGGCGGAACAAAAACGCTCGAGCAGGTTTTCACGAGCTCTGAGATGGTGGATGTTCTAGAAGTAGTAGCCGCGCCTGTGCAGTATTTGTTTACGGCGGGCGACACGGTAACGTTTATGCACACTATTTCTTTTGAACAGTATGAAGTTTCAAAAGCGCTAGTGGGAGAAGTGCTCGAGTTTTTGAAGGAAGGCCAAGATATGTATTTACTCCTCCACGACGACGTTCCCGTTGGTATTCGTGCACCAAAAAGCGTCAGTTTATTGGTAACTGATGCAGAGGACGCTATAAAAGGGGACAGCGCCACAAACGCAAAAAAACTCGTTGGCCTTGAAACAGGTGCAAAAATTCTCGTACCTCTTTTTATCAAAAAAGGTGAGAAAATCTCCATCAACCCCGATACGTGTGAATATCAAGGAAGAGACAACAGCTAACGCAAATTCCAAATCACAAATTCCAAATCACAAAATTTGTCATTCTGAAACCTCAATGTAATCGTTGAAGATGAAGAATCCTACAACTCTTTTTTAAACGCAGAAACAAAAAGATACTGTGGGTTATACTCTGAAAATACTATACCAGGGCCAAAATATGGGTCCCACGAAATGAAGGATTTAAGTTGCTCGTCGTATTTAATTAACCAGACAAAATGGGCGAGGGTAACTTTTTTATCTTTCGGGTCGGTCATAAATGCAAGAGCCAACAGACCCCAATTTTCGTTTAAATACTCCTTTAGCTTTTCTTCATCGGACTGGTCAAACTTATAATCTTTTATGTTCTCAATGAGTCGTTCTACAGTAAAACCATATTTTCGTAAGACTTGCTCATGTTGTTCCTGCGACGTTCCGTCACATGAAGAGTGGAGGTATTCCTCATTTGTTATAAAGTCAGGAGTGAAATCTGTATAAGTTCGATCACTAGTGTTAATAGATTTAAAGTAGTTCCAGAGAATTAGCGCAACAGTAGTTTGTCCGCATCCAGAGCCTTTAATATAACTTTCAGATTTTAAATATTTTGTAGTATCTTTGCATTTTAGATCAGCAGCAACACCAGGAAGCTCAACATCCGCCCATGGGCCACTTTGCTGATAAAAGTGATCCAGCCTATATTCCGGAATGTTTTTGACGTATGTATTATTTACTTCTTCTGCACGGGGTTTAAATGAAAAACGGCGGGCGCCTAAAAAGGAGATAAAAAGTACAAGCACCACACAAAATGAAATTATCGAAACTAGTTTATATAAAGTGACAAATCGAAACGCTTGTTTTCGGGATTTCTTGTGGTATATCATTTCGTCAATTTTATATTTTCAATGCGAGCGCCGGTAAAAGAGGGGAAGGGGACTGTTCTAGTTTGATCTTTCGGCTTCAGCCAGGTATTAGGCTTAAACAAAGACACGAGTAACACAATCACCATTGCAACAGTAATTATATTGAGGAGTAGATAGAAGTGCTTCATGTTACTGTCATTGCGAACATCCTTGTCATCCCGGATACCTTTGTCATCCCGGATTTATTCCGGGATCCGTTACTATATTACTTTTAGTAATCGGAACAAGAAAAGTGATATCACAAAAAACAAAAATAGAGGAAACGCGGCAAAGTAAAAACTGAGGCCAAGAGTTACAAGCGCTAAAATTAAGAAATTTTCATTATGAATTCCTGGCAAAAGGCCTTTAGTAAATAAAAACAAAACAACCATAAGCAGAAGCTTCGAATTGTCAAATAGGGGAATAGTCCAGCCAAAACCCTTTGCTATCCATACAAAATAGGCAAGTATTATTAGAAATAATTCCTTAGTATCTAAATAGAATGGCCCAAATTTCATGTGTAATTAGAATAACAATTTCTAAAATCTATGCAAGGAATCATCGTTTTGGGTAGTAATAAACAACTTTTTCACCATCCATAATAGTTTCTCCTTGGAGGAATTCGACATCACTGTTCAACTTAATTTCCACCGTATTACTATCCTTACTCTCGCTAACATAAACTCCTTGCGCGACCTTAGTGAATACTTCCTTATTTACTGGCTCTGTAACTTTTGGTGCTAGAGTAGAAGTTGGTTTTGTGCTGAAAACAGTCGGTGTAGTTTTATACATAATAGGAGAAGGTGTCGGTCTAATAACGGCAAACGATCTATTTTGAGGCGATAAAGAGACATTTCTAGTTATAGTATTTTTGAAAGAAAAACTTTCTCGTAAGCTAGCTAAATTCTTAGTTAATTTATTAATTTGTGCATTAATATATTGGACAACCCTTCTTTGTACCCTTGGTGGTTTAGCATTAAAATCAAAAATTGAAGTAGCAATAATCGTTGAAATAAAAGCAAAGCCAATGACAATTAGAACTTTCAATTTGTTATGCATCATATAATTTTCTCTATGGTTTTAAATCGTTTGCCGGAATGCAAACAAATCCTGGCTTGTTATAATTAGGCTTATATTTGACTTGAATTAACAGAGACTCGATTGGCTTATCTCCAGTCCATTTGACACCTATTTGCACAGGACTACCATTCTTAATGGTAGAACTAGTTGCTTTTGTTGGATTTTCAGACGATGACGAACCACCACACTCAACGTTCTTAAAAGTAAAGTTCTGATAAGTTAGATTGCTTGTTACTCGCAGATCGTCTAGATCTTTATATTCGTATGCAGCAGAACCCTTATTGTCTTGCATTTTGTCCCAATCCTTTAGAAAATCATTTACATATCTTAAGAAATCGGTGCCTTGAATTGTGTAAGTTTTATCAGATGAACTACCTGTCTGTTGTCCGTTTCCTTGGTCATCGTTTTGCTTAGGAATATCTACATTAATTCGGACGATGTTGGGAGCCGCTTTAATATCTGTAACAAAATCAGCATCTCTAGTTATTCTATAATTACCTGACGTACCTTTTATATATGTGCGAAATCGCTGATCTCCAAAGGAATCATTTACATAAAAATCTACTTTGTATGAAGTGGTCCCAAAATTAACACACTTACTGTCTGTACGTATTTCATATCCTTGCTGTGTTGGATTGTTTGTTTGAATTCTCGAGACGGACATATTACAGGAACCATTTGTTCCTAATGAGAAAAACTCTGGAAATATTTTACTTGACGAATATCTAGTAGAAGAATTCGCATTTGTATACAGCATTATAATGCTAATCTTTTTGTCACATTGTGTACAGCTAGTTACGTTTGATGCAACCAAATCGGAAGTACCCGTGGTAATCGTTTCATCGGTGTTCGTAGTATTTATAGTGGTGCCAGTCTTTGCCGCTGCGGCTGCATCTGCTTTTGCTTTGGCAGCGGCTGCAGCCTTGTCAGCAGGCGTCTGATTAACCGTTGTAGCAGGGTCACACGCTGCAGAACATTCTTTCTTTTTCTTTGCACAATCGTCTATTGCCGGTTTTCCCGCGCCTCCAGAGCACCACGCGTCCATATTCTTTTGGCACTGTGCTTTATTTGTGTCGTTATTCAAATAACATACAAGTGTGCCGGTAAGTCCCGGATTTTTACCAAGAATACAGTCCATACAGGCAAATTTAGATGTTCCACCTCCGCTTTTTGTTGCTGCAGCAGCATCGGCGGCTGCTTTAGCAGCAGCTTCAGCAGCAATTTCTGCGGCAGTCTTAGAACCTCCGCCAGCCGCAGCTGTTCCAAATGTATACTCTGGTCCTGGGAAATATTTATTTGGCCCCCACATAGATGTTCCAGGCGATGTCACTGCAAAGTCACCCGTGCATTTATCTCCAATCAAGCGAGCACCGACGACTCGGAATTTTTTTCCAGTAGGAACTTTATCTTCAGGTAAATTACAAGTAAATTTTGTAGTTATACTATCACCATAGTCATTAGGTTGAGCAGTACATCCATACCCAGGATGTTGTTCGCCGTCTGCCCAAATTCCAAACACATTCCGCTTATCTGCGGTAAACTCTCCAATTTTTGGGCTCGTAGTTTGTATGACACCAACCAGAGATCTGTTTGTAATTGTCGCGCCATCTGCAACCCCTTCAATTTTCACTGAAGTTATTCCTTTTACACATCTGTCTGGATCTGGGTCTCCGCCACCACCGCCTCCCCCTGCGCCAGCTCCTGCAGGAGTCTCACAAATACATTTTGAAGAACACTCAGGTGGACTTGCATCAGTCTTATTAACGAGACAGCTAAATTGCTCGGTGGACTTGCATCCCCATCCCACTGCCTCACCAACTTTAGCGGCGATATAACTTTGACCAGAATTTACATAAGTAACATCGGCACAGTTTACGGTGACAAATGCAGAATCTGCTCGAGATTTAGAACTCAACTTCTTATTCTTCAGCACTGTCGCAGAGAGGGTTGTTATAACGCCAAGAAGCACAAGGGTGGCGATTGTTAAAATGGTTGCAAGCTCTCCGCGGTTAGTTGACATTTTAGTGGTAATCATATATAGTTACCGTAACTCGCCCGAGATGCATGCATCTCGGGGTTTTTATATTTATAATATAAACTAAATAGTAAATTTATACCACTCGCAAACAAATTTGCTCAGATATATATCCATTGCCACGAACCAAAAAATAGTTTGGGTCGACACGGGGGTCGACCCCTACATAATAAACGAAATGTTATCAACGACGACACAAAATGGTTAATAATCCACGTAGGGGCGGACCCCTGTGTCCGCCCAAACAAGAACTCTATAATAAAAGAAAGAAAAAACAGCGCAATCTGTTATTATTTTCACATGCCAGGGAAAAAAACACGAAAATTTGGTGGTATGCCGTGGTGGTATCTCCGAAAAAAAATTATTTTCCCTATAATTCTTCTAACTCTAATTACCGTCGTCAGCGTTGTTCTATTCTCTTTATTCAAAAATAAACGCCTTTCCTATATTCCACGGGCAAACGAAGAGCAATGTTATGCGGGTGAAAATAATTATATTCCTGTTGGACAGCAGAATTCAGGATACATCTGCTGTAAAACTGGCAGTAACGGTATTGCATGGCCTCATTTTGAAGAAGGAGGGCGGTGTGCCGACGGTGAACAATCGGCTGTTCTACCAGAAAAAGTACCAAATGCGCCAGTAGCTAATACAGAAAATACAGACAATATCGATACTACCAACAATGACACAGTGGTAAACGATAAGGAACCAACGAGCGTGCCAGAACAAAAACCCATCCAAACAAACAATGAAAGCGGAGCGGCAGCCTCAAAAAAAATTCTTATACTCGGCGACTCAGAAGTAGCTTCAAGTTTTGTTCCAAAAGAAATACGCGAGGGGATTGGTACAATTTGTTCAGACTGTGCCTTTGTTGGTTCGCGTTTTGATATTACTCAATCTGTTCGAATGGAAGGATTTCCTGGCTATTCAACGGAGCGTTTTGTAACAATCGAACTGCCATCGGTACTTTCAAAACTCAGAACAAATGTGCCAGATATTGTTGTTATTCATTTTGGGACAAACGACGCAGTAGTAGACGGCGGAGCAAATTTTAAGAAAAACGTTTCAACAATAATTGATTCATTTATAGGGTTAAACCACAAAGCTCAATTTATATTTGCACAAGTGCCGTTAATTGCTATTTACGACAAAACACAAGATAAAAATATTGTTGATTCACGGTATAGTTCTGCAATTGAAAATATAAATACTTCTATTAGAAATTTGGGCGTTTCCTATGCTTCAAATCCGGGTGTTACTGCAGACGACTTTACGGTTTCGGATGGAGTTCACCCTGGCTACAGAGGACAATCAAAGATAGCAGGTGCGCTTACTGCAGCGCTTATTCCCTTTGTTCGCAAGTAATTACAATTATTATTGATATACTATACCCATGTCACAAAACCTAACCAAAAACGACCTCGACGCAAAATATCGCGACAAAGTATATACCCAGTCCTACGAGCCGAAGAGGATAATAGATGGGGTCAAATTAATTCAGTTAAAGAATTTCCTTGCCGACGAAGGTGACTTTGGTGAAGTAATGCGCTTTACAAACGGAGAACTTGAGGGAATTCCGGGCTTTAAAATAGCACAAATTAATCGTACTCGGCTTTCACACGGATCAGTTAAGGCGTGGCATTTGCATTTCAAACAGGACGAAATTTGGTATGTTCTACCCTCAAGCCAGTTGCTCGTAGGGCTGTGGGACGTGCGTGAGAAGTCATCAACCAAAAGTACTACGATGCGTTTAGTCCTTGGTGGCGGTCAGAGTACCCTTCTTTTTATTCCAAAAGGGGTCGCGCACGGCAGTGCAAATTTGTCGGGTAAAGATGTCGAAATGTTTTATTTTGTAGATAATAAGTTTGATCCGAAAGCTCCCGACGAAAATAGAATTCCGTACGATGCACTCGGCAAAGAATTTTGGATGCCAGAGAGGGATTAGATCATTTGTCATGCCGAACTTGTTTCGGCATCTCATTTAACTAGATCCCGATCTTCATCGGGATGACACAAGTATGCATACTTCTTTTAATTCCACCTCACAAAAAGCACAAGCGTCAAAAGAAAGACTCCTCTCTGCCTTTTCACGGGTAATTGACTCCGGTGTTTTTCTCAACGGCCCCGAAAACGATAAATTTATTTCTAATCTGTATTCTTTCTTAAGTCTGAGATCCGAGATCTATAATCTGAAATCTCTAATCCCCATAGGAAGCGGGCACGACGCGCTTGTTCTTGCAATACGGAGTCTTCATTTGAAGCAGGATGACGAAGTACTTGTCCCCGTAAACAGCTATCCAACCGCGCTTGCCGCAGCGTGCGCTGGTGTGCAGGTGCGATTCATGGATTGTAACGAAATGGGGCAAGTAGATAAAAAAGAAATTGAAAAACGAATGACGAATAAAACGAAGGCGGTAATTTTGGTGCACCTCTATGGAAATGTGTCGGATGACTTACTTGTCATTGCGAGTCCTCCGATTCGGAGGACGAAGCAATCTCAAATAACACTCGTTGAAGACTGTGCACAAGCATTTGGTACAACAGTTAATGGTCAGGCCGTTGGAACATTCGGAGACATTTCGTGCTTTTCGCTCTATCCGACTAAAAATCTCGGCACACTTGGCGACGGGGGAGCGGTTTTAGTAAAAAATTCAGAACGTGCAGCATATATTAGGAAATTGACAAAGTATGGAGAAAATAAACGTTACTTTAGCGAAGTTATTTCTGGCCACAGCCGCCTTCCCGAGCTCCAAGCGGCGGTTTTGAACGAATATCTCAAAGACTTCGAAGAAGTAAAACAAAAGCGTCAAATGGTCGCATCATGGTACCTTGAGGTACTACAACAATCAAATTTATCTCAGGAGATCAGGTCACTGATCACCACTTGTCATCCTGAACTTGTTTCAGGATCTGATTCTTCTATTGTGCCCCACCTTTTTGTAGTCGCCACAGAGCGTCGAAATGAGCTTCAGAAATATTTATTGGAAAACGGCATAGAAACGCATATCCACTACCCGTATCCTGCACACTTAGTACCAGCATTTAAAGATTTAGGCTACAGGGCAGGCGATTTCCCGGTTGCGGAGAAGCTTTCAAAAGAAATCCTGAGTCTTCCATTTCATGAATATATGTCGAAGTCAGAAGTTGAAGAGGTAGTTCGAACTATCGAGAAGTTCTATTAGTAATTTTACCCCACCTTTATCCTCCCCTATCCGCCGGCTGGCGGAGGGGAGGCGAGGAGGGGTTAAGGTAAATTAGATTAATTAAATGTTAAGAAAACTCATTGTATTATTTTTCATCTGGCGCATTGCCGTAACCCTTTACGCACTCTTTGTGGGTTCATTCATTCCCCTTCAAATGCAATTTACTGGTTTTCATCGCTATGGTGTTGGCATGCCTTCATGGCTATGGATGTGGGGAAATTTTGATGGTCAACACTATATGGAAATAGCGCGACGCGGGTACCAAGCACTTGAATATGGATTTTTTCCACTATTTCCAATTGCCATTCGTGTAGTGAATATTTTAACGGACTCGCACTTATTGTCAGGCATTATAATAAGTGCTTTTGCACTAATAGGGGCTCTCTACACTCTGAATCGACTTCTCAAATTTGACAGGTATAGCTCATTAATTCCATTATTTTTCGTTTCTCTTTTATTATTTCCGACTGCTTATTCGTTGGGTGCTGTGTACAACGATTCGTTGTTTTTATTCTTGTCATCGCTCTGTCTGTTGTGGGGCAGGCAAGGAAAGTGGGGGTGGGCGAGTGTTGCGGGCGCGCTCGCTACGCTCGCGCGGCTAAATGGGCTGGTACTAGTTGGGTTCCTTATTGTCGAATGGGTTCAACAAAATTTTCAAACTAAACCCCTCCTTGATCCTCCCCTGAAAGGGGAGGCAAGATTAGAGAAGAATACCTCCCCTATGAGGGGAGGTGCGGTGGGGTTTCTCCTAATTCCTTTGGCATTCATAGGTTATTTATTCTATATCAACCAAACAACCGGTTCGTGGAATAATCTGTTCGTAAGTATGACGCCGTGGGGACAGAGCAAAATGGTTTTCCCGGGGATTGTCGTGTGGCGGTATCTAAAAATTTTATTTTTAAACCATTATTACAGTTTAGTCTACGGAGTAGCACTTCTTGAATTTGCGAGTCTCATTTTTTATGGTGTTTTTATCGTGTACTCATTTTTCAAATTACGTCTTTCATATTCGTTATTCTTTCTCGCTTCCATAACCTTGCCCACCCTCACGGGCACGCTCCAAGGAATGCCTCGCTATGGACTTCACCTGTACCCACTGTTTTTGGGAATAGCACTTTTTCTTAGTACCAAGCCCCAATGGGCGAAAGTGGTGTGGTTTACCATTTCTTTTATTTTACTAGGGATATTAGTTGGATTTTTTACTAGGGGATATTTTGTTGCATGACTCTGTCATCCTCGCGCCCGCCAGCTGGCGGAGCGGGGATCCAGTAACTCAGATCCTGAAACAAGTTCAGGATGACAATAAATAGTATGAACAAACTTTCATCATTATCAATTTTCTTTCCCGCGCTGAACGACGCCAAATCTCTACCCGACCTTATCAGAGCGGCAGATAGAGTTGCGCGTAAGATATCTGAGAAGCACGAAATCATCGTTGTCAATGATGGCTCGACCGACAATACGAAGGAGGTTATCGAAGAATTAAAGAAAGAGTTTATCAATTTACGAATAATATCGCATGAAAAGAATGAGGGCTATGGTGCGGCCCTTCGCGATGGCTTCAAGAATGCAAAATATGATTGGATATTTTATACCGATGGCGATGCTCAATATAATGTCGAAGAGCTTAAACTACTTGTTTCTATCATTGCGAGCAATCCTTGTCATCCCGAACT
>CAYHPU010000014.1:0-4638 GCA_964358525.1 uncultured Gammaproteobacteria bacterium | reverse complement strand
CCTTGTCATCCCGAACTTGTTTCGGGATCTCACACTCTGTCATCCTCGGGTTCGCCATCGGCGAATGCCCGGGGATCCAACACAATAGACATCGTAAACGGCTACAAAATCAAAAGAGGGGATGGGCTGGTACGATCTATTCTTGGCGCTCTCTACAATATACTAATGCACCTGCGCTATCATCTCCCAATACGTGATGTTGACTGCGACTTCCGTCTCATTCGTAAATCCGCGCTCGACAAAATCACGTTGTCTGCCATCTCAGGTTCTATCTGTGTTGAACTCATTTCAAAACTTGCAGCTTCTGGCGCGCAGTTTGCAGAAGTTCCCGTGCACCACTTTCCGCGCAAGTACGGTAAGTCACAATTTTTCAGCTTTCACCACCTCCTCCAGACTGTCCAAGAGCTCTTTCTTTGAGGGTTCAACCCTGAAAAGAATCTCATTGGAGTGGGCTAAAAATAACACCGTATGTCAAAATTTTAACATCTAATATCTGAGATCTAGCATCTGCTATCTAATTTTGATAATATGAAAAGATATGCAAGATTCGGCACCTCCTACAGACTGTCCAAGAGCTCTTTTTCCATGGCTAAACCCTTAAAAGGAGCCTTTTGTAACAATCTGAAACTAGAGCAATTTGCTTTTTGTTGATTAGTTGCTATAATATTTACTATGAGTGCAGATAAATCTGAATATGCTGTTGTAATACCAGAGAAGTTACAGTTATTATTGGATAAATTTGGACTACTTGGTATAGTAGCTTCTTCCCCTCTGCTCCTTTTTGGATTAAGGTTAATTCAAGTTCCCACTGCTGAGAACAGAAAAAGAGAACCGGAAATAACTCTCTCCGACAAAGAGCAACTTAGAGAGCTCATAGACGAACTTTTATTGCATACACACGGGGGTGCATCAGAGTATCTCAATGTACACAGCATTTTCCAGCGAGTGCTTTTTCCAAATAGTTCGGAGTCTGTTTCAGAAAATTATTTTTTTCACCGAAGTAGACATCCGGAAATGTATTACACCTACCCTCAAAGTAACAATCTCCCTCCTGTTTACGCGCGAATGCTGACCATGAGTCAAGTGTTCAAACATAATGCAGACTTAAACAAGAAAAATTCTTTCAATACATATATACAAGAAGAACTTATATCTTTACAACTTTTCTACTTAGCGCAGTTATTCCAGAAGTTGGACATACCAAAATCTTTCAACCTCGACAATATACACGCTTTAAGAAAAAAAATTGCAATGAGCCGAGATCATATAGCTGAAAGGCGAAAAAGCCCAAACGTAGAGGAGCATAGGCTCATATCTTTTTCCGACGATCTTGACTTTTTAATTTCTCGAGTAACTGAATATATATATCGAGTTAAACCTCTTGTTCCTGGTTCAGCAGTTAAACAACTTGAGCAGGTAACCCTTAAATTGGAAGGTGCAGATAGGTCAAATATAGAAAACCTCTTTCTGAACTCAGACGGAAGTGCCCCAAATATTTCTGCGGCAGACCTTTTAACTTCCTTAGTCCCATTGGAAAGTCGAGCCAGCTATTCTAGCTTGCTAGTAGCAATTGCTGAAATAGATACCGTTTTTAGCCGTGCAGTATCTGACAATGTGGAAGATGGGATATGGGATCATTCAGTAGTATCTGCTATCCAAAGTGAGCTTGAACTAATTCTCAATGCTGGAATTTTATTACGAGGGGCTGACGAACAAACAATACAGTCAGAAATAAGGATAAATAATAATACAGCTAAATTCCTACTTAAAAATAGTGTCAAATTCATACAAAACGATTCTCAAACTCAAGGCAAAGAGCGATATGACGAAAAACTTGTACGTATGTTACTAAGGCTTCAAGCAATTCGTAAGACTTTGTATCCAGAAACCCAAAACGCGGCAAGACTTAAAAAACGTCAAAGTAAATAATAAATTCCCTCAAACTGGCACTTCTTTTCGGGAAAAGTAGTATCATGGAATACATGGCTAAATTCTCCAGAAAAACTCAAGCAAGAAATACACGTAATCTCAAATATTGGTTCAAGAACAACCGTGTCACTATTTTCGCTCTTGGAGTAGCCATTCTCCTTATTTTCTTTCTCGGGCTTTTTCTCCAAAAACGCTTTTCTACCAAAAGTCGCGCAGAATCTCTTGAATCTTCAAATACAATAATCGGCGGACAAGATGCGAATATGGCCGATTGGGGTTTCTTTGTCCAAGTTTTCTCTGTGGACAAGCTCAATGGGTTTGTTCTTCCTTGCGGAGGTAGCCTTATTTCTCCCGAGTGGATTCTAACTGCCGCACACTGCGTACGGTACTACTACCAGGAACAAGAACAAAACAATAAAAGCCAGGCTCTGTACGTAAAATTACTTAGAACTGAAAATAACGATAAGTATCTTTTTCGCCACGTCGTAAAAACCTACATACCTGAAGGGTATTTCGACAATGGAATAGACGATATAGCCTTAGTCAATATTAGGAGTTCAGAAAAATATAACGATGAAATAATCTATCTTCCGCGCCGTTCTTTACGAATTCCAGAAAATACTGATATTAGAACAGCGGGCTATGGAATATCAACAATTGCATGGAATGCTGCTGAATATAAAAACGATCTGTCATATCCAGGCAATCTTAAGGAAGTTGAACTACATTTTCAGGAATTTTCTGCCGACAAATCAAGAATAATACCTTCAGAAAAGGAAATAGGGACATGCTATGGAGACAGCGGTGGCCCCCTTGTCTATATCGATTCTTTAGGAGATAACTATATTGTCGGAACAACTATGGGAGGAGTGCCAGGGTGCCAAGGAACTCGCTGGTTTGCAAATGTCCAAAACTATCTAAACTGGATAACCGAGGTAACCGGAATTCCTACTCTCTAAATTTGAAATCTAACATCTCCCGTTTCGCTTATAAAATACTTTGAAGCGATACGAGGATTCCGAAGTAATCTGAGGAATAGTCATCTAGACTCTCAGAACCAATTCTGGTACCATGAAAAGATATGAATGAAGGCCAATTTGGTGTTACTGCCACAAGGGTAGATGTAAATCTTATAGATGGCAGTTCTGGCGGAACATCTAGGTCTGGTGCAAAGAAAAATGAACCAACTATTTTAGAAGCGCCCCTTGGCACAGCCACTGATCGTCGTTCAGCAGCGACACCTTCAGTAGGTGCAGAATCAGGTCAATCCGGCGAAACACATACTCAGCCTAAACCAGACGAAGTCGTGGAAACAAATGGAGAAACACCTCCTGTTGCCGAAGCACCCAAAGATGAAAAAGCACGCACGGCAGAAATTGTAGACGCAGAGCGGAAGCATATGGGAGGTTTTATTGCAGACCTCCTGAAAAAAAAATTAGAGGACAAACTTTCTACTGATGAAATAAAGCTATTAGATAGTTTGAAAATCCAAAATAATTTAGACGCCGCAGGTTTAACTGCAGTCAATACGCTCTTCGAAAAGTATAAAAGTAGTATAGATTTTCCTCCCGGAGGTCATCATAAAGATGAAATGGGAACTACTCCAAAAGCCGATTACATTTCTCAACAACTCAAGTACTTGTTGGAATATTACTACGGCAAAAAATCAGACGCTCCCCGATCTGCCGAGGATAATAAAAACCTTACAAATGCGGCAGAGAGTTTAGGACTTCTTACGGGTGGAGAAGATGCAGAAAATTCTTTTGCAAGTATTGCCTCTACACTTTCAAATGGCGCTATCGCCGTAGAAACCTTTCAAGAGAAGTTTAAGTCATCGGACAAGTTAAAAAACATTGGAGAAAAACTTATTCTTACTCCTGATGATTTTCTGGAGGTTCAGAGGGTAATGAGCGAGATTTTTAATAGTACGTTTAATGCTGTTCGAGAGGGCGCTTTTGTTTCAGGAGAAAAAGATCCACTAGCAAAGTTAACAGAGCGTTTTAATTTTTTTAAGTGGACTGAGATAGCACGATCAAAATACGAAGAAAAAATGAAGGCCAAAATGGAAGAGCGTAACAGGCTTCTCATAAAATCTCAAGAAGCTCTTGGGCATATCTCGGCTCTCGGTTTGGGAAAACCCGACAGTGAATTAACCAAAGACGAAATAAAAACACGTCAGCCATTTGTAGTTGAAATGACACGGCTAAGAGTTGAAATAGATAAATTAACAAACGAAATAACTTCACTTCAAGCGAACATAACTATGTTAACGAATGGCCGGGAAAGCCAAGTGAAAGCACAGGAAGTTTTTGGTTCTATGGCTACACAATACTCCAAACTTTCAACAGCAGAACCACAACAACAAAACGCCTGGTTCAATGCACTGAACCTTTTTTCTGGCGGAGGCACACAGACCACAGAGCTTATCCAAGGGCTTGGTTTAACAGACCGTTTCGTTAAATTAGACAAAAGCGGTTCGGGTGTTACTCGTAGAGAACAGGCGGTTCATATGGGTCTTAAAATAGGCGCTGGCACGCTTGCTGTTTTTGCAATTATGACGGCAATGCAGGCAATGAGCAAAATGCAGGAAGAAACTGCACATGCTGGATAAATATTCTAAAATTGCTACCATGTAATTATGGATGAAAGATCAGAACCAACCCCAGAACAAGAACTCCAAAAACACCAGCCAATGGAGGGCCTCCAGGC
>CAYHPU010000013.1:0-18451 GCA_964358525.1 uncultured Gammaproteobacteria bacterium | reverse complement strand
AAAAGGCAACAAATGGGATATTGGACTGAAACATGGAAAATGGTTAGGTTCACCTTTAGAAGATGCTCAGATGCCGGGGGGAGTTATGACAAATATGGAAAGCACATGGACTGGACTGGCAACTTTTGCAAACGGACTAGATGGATGGCTGATTCTTATCCATCGCGGCGTAGACATACCTGAAAAGAGATTGTTTAGAAGTTTGCCAATTCATGAAGCTGCTATGCTAGCAATAGTAGCTTTACGAAGCGAAACAAAAAAGTCTCTGCTGTATTTTGACCCAAGCCATTCATTTGGTCCAGATATGAGAGATAAAATTGTCGAAGGGACAATTGAAGCATTGTTAATGCAACAAGGGACAGAATGGTTGTATGATGGCGTGCTTATTGAGGCAGGAACATCATCTACCGATACTAAACAGCACATTACTCACCAAGAATTACAGGAGATATTAGATTATATTGCAACAAAGCGTGAGATTCGCATGCCGGAATAGTTATTAATTTAATATAAAAATAATATGACCACAGAGATAATTCAAGAAAGTTTACTTGAAAAACTAAGAGCAGAAATCGACGAGGCAGATAGAGTCCTAATAGACACATTACTAAAACGTATGAATTTAGTAAAAATGGTGGGTGAATACAAAAAAGAAAGGGGTATCCCTCCTTTAGATCAAAAAAGGTGGGAACAGGTGGTGAAAAGTAGAAGTGAATACGCTCAGGGTTTAGGCTTAAGCCCAGAATTGATTGTAGAAATTTTTGAGATACTACATAAATATGCATTACAAATTGAGAGCGAAATAAAATGAAAAAAATATCAGCACGCTTATCACGTTTTCCCGAATATATTTTTTCGCGACTGGCAAAGAAGGTTAAAGAGGTTGAATTAAAAACGGGAAAAAAAGTACTTGATCTTGGTGCAGGGTCTCCCGATTTTCCTCCAAGCCCACTTTATGTAAAAAAGTTACAGGAATTATTTACCAATAAAAAAGCTCATATGTATCCGGGGTATGGCCCGTTGCCCGAATTTACAAACTCAATGGTACTGTGGTACAAAAAGAGATTCGGTGTAACACTTGAAAAAAATGAGATATTTTCACTTTGTGGGGGAAAAGATGGGTTGGGTCACGTTGCGCTCGCTTTGTTTGACGATGGGGACGAAGTACTTATGCCCAACCCCGGATATCCTGGTTTTAGTGGGCCAACACTTCTCGTTGGTGCAGAACCAGTATTTTATGATTTACTTCCTAAAAATAATTTCAAACCAAGTCTTACCAATATGCAAAAGAAAGTAACAAAAAAAACTGTTGCCATGTGGCTTAATTTCCCGGGGAATCCTACGGGGCAAGTCATGACAAAGAAAGAGTTAATACCATTTGTGAAATTTGCACAGAAAAATAATATATGGCTGTTATACGATAATGCATATTCAGAAATAACATTTGATGGGTTTGTGGCGCCGAGTATTTTTGAAATTCCTGGCGCGAAAGAAATTGCGGTTGAATTTGGTACCTTTTCTAAAATGTTTTCGTTTGCCGGGTATCGTATTGGGTGGGTTGCAGGTAACGTCGAAATAATAAATGCACTTGCAAAAGTGAAGTCGCAGATAGATTCTGGCTTGACGCGCCCATTTCAACTTTTGGCTTCCTACGCACTAGATAATGTAGATATTCATTGGCAGAAAGAAATGATTACTTCGTACAAAAATCGTCGAGACGAAATATCTAAACTTCTTGATCATCTCGGCTTAACTTACAATCTTTCAAAAGGCTCACTCTATATTTGGGCGCAGATTCCTCATGAAGCAATTGATTCTGAATCATGGAGTACCGAGCTGCTTGAAAAAAAACAAATACTGCTTACCCCGGGAACTGCTTTTGGAGAAAATGGAAGACGATACGTCCGCGCTAGCATTTGTACAAATATAGATGAAATTAAAAATTACTATTAATGTATGTATAAACCAAAAAAAGTAGCCATAGTTGGTATGGGGAGATTTGGGAAAACGCTCCTTCGTTTACTGAAGCATGATTTTGAAATAATTGAATACTCTCGAAAAGGAAATGTGTCACTGGCTGAAGTTTACAAAGCAGATTGTATTTTTTATTGTGTGCCAATAGATACATTTGAACACGTTATTCGATTGCACAAGAAATTTTTTAAATCTCAGACGTTAATTGATGTTCTGTCTGTTAAAGAACATCCTGCACGTATATTTTCAAAATACACGAAAGGAACGAACGTGCAAACAATTCTTACGCACCCGATGTTTGGGCCAGATAGTAGTAAAAATGGATTTACCGGTTTACCGCTCATTATGAATCAAAATACATCTCAAAACGAAACGTATAATTTTTGGAAAAACTATTTTACATCAAAACAACTACGAGTGGTTGAATTAGCTCCTATAGAGCACGACACATTGGCGGCAAAGTCTCAAGGACTTACGCATTTTGTCGGTCGACTACTAGATCAAATAAATTTTCAAAAAACAGCGATAGACAGCGTTGGTGCACTCAAACTTCGCGAAGTACAAGAGCAAACGTGTAACGATACCTGGCAACTGTTTTTAAATTTACAAAACTACAATCGGTTTACTAAATCAATGCGATTAAAACTCGGAAACGCATACGATAAACTGTACAATCGTTTATTACCGCGTCGAGTGCACAAAAGTACATTAGTATTTGGAATTCAAGGAGGAAGGGGCAGTTTTAACGAACAAGCGCTGCATGATTATGTAATGCGGCATGAAATAAAAAACTATCGAATTCGATATTTATTTACATCTGAACGAGTTCTTTCTGCACTGCACAAAGGAGATATTGACTATGGGCAATTTGCGATACATAACTCAATTGGGGGAATGGTACGAGAGTCAATACTTGCCATTGCGCGGTATAAGTTTTTTATAATTGAAGAATTTAAGATTCCCATACGCCACTTTCTCATGAAACGAAAGGATGTAAATTTTAAAGAAATATCTTTTTTTATGTCACATGATCAGGTGTTTCGACAATGTAAAAAAACACTAGAGTTACGATATCCAAATTATAAACTAGTGACAGGAACGGGAATTATGATAGACCACGCGAAAGTTGCGCAAGCGCTTTACACGGGGAAAATAGATAAAAATATTGCGGTTATTGGGCCAAAAATTTTAAGCACACTATATGATCTAGATATTGTTGCAGAAAATCTACAAGATCTTTCAGAAAATCTTACGAGTTTTTTAATGGTAGCTCGGACACCATAATTTTTTCAAATTCGTCTTGGTCGAGTGTTTCTTTTTCAAGGAGTGCAGCAGAAACTGCATCAAGTTGGATCCGGTGAGCTTTTACAATTTCAAGCGCTTCTTTATAACACGCATTAATTAAATTACTTACCGCATGATCGATCTTTGCCTTCGTTTCTTCTGAAAGAGAGCCACCCTCAGAACGTGACCAACTGGTAATGTCGTACGAATCACCGAAATTTATTGGTCCAAGGTCGGACATTCCATACTCGGTAACCATTTCTCGTGCAATTGCCGTTGCCTGATTAAAGTCGTTTGAAGCGCCTGTTGTTACTTCATTAAACACAAGCTCTTCTGCGGAACGGCCGCCAAGCATTGCGGTAATTTGGTGAACCAAATGTGTTTTTGTTTCGTGAATAATATCTTTTTGCGGAGGAATAAGCGTGTGGCCAAGAGACATACCACGGGCAACAATTGAAATACGGTGAACCGGATCCATATTGGGGAGTGAGCGAGTAACTACCGCATGACCAGCTTCGTGGTACGCGGTCAATTTTTTATCCTCATCTGTCTGCATTCTCTTTTTTTCGGGTCCGAGTTTCACTTTTGTTGCCGCTTCTTCCAAAATATTCATCGTAATTTTTTCTTTATTTTCTCGAGCGGTAAGGATTGCGGCTTCGTTAAGCATATTTTCAAGATCAGCTCCTGAGTAACCAACGGTACGTCGTGCAAGTTTTCTCCATTCAACATCTTTTTCAAATGGTTTCCCTTTTGAATGGAGGATAAGAATGGCTTCTCTCTCTTCGATGTCTGGGTAGTGGACCGTTATTCGCCTATCAAACCGTCCAGGGCGCATGAGAGCCGGGTCAAGTAAGTCTCCTCTGTTTGTTGCGGCAATAACTACCACTTTTTCGGTTGGTTCAAACCCATCCATTTCAACGAGAATTTGGTTTAAGGTTTGCTCTCGTTCGTCGTGCCCACCCATTACGCCACTACTTCGCATGCGGCCAATGGCATCTATCTCATCGATGAAAATAATAGCGGGGGAATTTAGTTTTGCTGTTTTAAATAAATCGCGTGCACGAGCTGCGCCAATTCCGACTAACATTTCCATAAATTCACTACCTGCTATTGAGAAAAATGCAACTCCCGCTTCTCCGGCTATTGCTTTAGCAAGAAGTGTTTTACCACATCCTGCGGGCCCGACCAACAGTACTCCTTTTGGGGTACGTGCACCAACTTTCCGATATTTTTCGGGATGTTTTAAGAAATCTACTACTTCCTGAAGCTCTTCTTTTGCTTCCTTAATACCGGCAACATCTTTAAATGTAATTTTCGACATATTTTTGTTGAATTTTTTTGCGCGAGACTGGCCAAATGAAAAAATAGAATCTTGTGCTCCACGTGCTTGACGGAAAAGGAAAATAAAAAATCCAATCATCAAAACCGTGGGAACTACATTTATAAGAATATTTACGATAGTACTGAATTGAGAAGCACTTTTATTTTGAATTTGTACAGAGAGTGGGTTGATACCACTTTCTTTCATAATAGTAAACAAAGAGGCACCTGGCTCCTTTGTTGTTCGAGAATAAGAATCGTTTTTATAGTGCACAATTATTTTATCTTCAAGAATTTCTAGGTTTTGAACTTTGTTATTTTTTACCTCTTTTAAGACAGTTGAAATAGGTTTTTCTGGAATTGTTCGATCTACAAAATCTTTTCCATTAATAAAAAGTGAAAAGAGAATAAAACCAGTAACAATAATGAAGAAAACAGTTTGGATATTAATTTGGAAAATTTTCCTCTGCTTGATCATGAGGATAGCATTATAGCATTACACTATTACTAAAGCATTTTATAATTCGCATGTTCAGTCCAAGAAGTTCGTTTCTATGGGCAGATAGAATTAATGGATAGATGTGGAAATGCCCAATGATTACGAGAAAGCTTTGCATATGGTTTAGCCTATTTTATTGCGGCCAAAAGATGCGAGTAGCAAGTTGTGCCATCCAATAAGATCCGGCAAGGAGTATTACTCCAATAAGTGCATTTGTCATTCGTGCTTTAGATTTTTTTATGAGTTCAGCGTTTCCAAAACTACGTGCCCAATCAACCCCTGCCCACAGAAGATAGAGAAACAAAAGAACGAGTGCCAAAGGAAATATGGTGTTAATCACTAAGTTTACTATGCTACCGATACTAGTAAGTTCACCTGCCTTTGAGGACTGGTCAAGAGGACCCTGGAGGTCGTAGCCGTTAATGTTTAAATTTTGGGAAAGTAACTTCATATTATAGAACTATAGCATTTTGTCTTTGTTTGACAAGAGTGCGTTATTTTATAATAATGAAAGGCATGAGTATGTTTGATTTTTTGGCGGGAAAACAACCAGTTCAACAACCATCCCCCCCCGTTGTGTTAAATAACACCGTATCTATACAGCCTCCCTCTGTGCCGAAGGAACCCGTAGTAGTAAACCCTCCTGTTCAAAATCAACCGACTCCTGTACAACAAAATCAAAAACCGGTGGATAAGGCAGGGCTTGATATTATGACGCGCCTTACGCAACGGTCAAACAAGGTACTTACTGCAGCGGCTTTTAAAGCGCAACAGATGAACCAACCACTCGTTGATAGTGAATTTGTATTGTATGGATTACTTTCAGACCAAGAGATTTTTAATCTTTTATCTTCTTTAAAAGCTATTCCGCAAGAGCTGTCTAATCAGTTAGAACAAGTAATGAAAAAGGGAGGTACACCAGTAAAACCACAACTCGCTCCACGGGTTAAAAAAATTCTGGAAGACTCGCTTATTGTTGCACGAAAACTAGGATATGAATTTATTTCACCTGAGCACATTCTCTACGCGCTTTACAACGAAGGGGAAGGCATTGGCGCACGTCTACTTGCAAAAGTAGGAGTAAATAAAGACGAACTCAATATTAAAATTCTTGGAAAAAAGAAGGGTCTTGAGGAAGAAGGCAAAGAAAAGAAAAAAACAGCACTCGAAACGTATGCGACCGACCTTACAGAAAAAGCGGCAATGGGGAAATTGGATCCGGTAGTTGAGCGCAGCGCGGTGATTGAGCGAGTGATACATATTTTATCTCGACGTAGTAAAAATAATCCTGTTCTTACTGGAGAGGCGGGCGTTGGAAAAACTGCTATTGTTGAAGGGCTTGCAGAAAAAATTGTTTCAAAAGAAGTTCCTGAAACGTTACTCAATCACAAAGTATTACAACTCGATTTAATGGCGCTTGTGGCTGGCGCTTCCAAACGAGGAGAATTTGAGGAACGATTAAAAGCCCTTATTGATGAACTAAAAGGAATGGCGGGACAAGTAATTTTGTTTATTGACGAAATTCATACTATTGTTGGCGCTGGCGGTGGTGAAGGAAGTGGAGACGCGGCAAATATTATTAAGCCAGCGCTCGCTCGTGGAGAAGTACAGATAATTGGCGCAACAACAACTTCTGAATATCGGAAATATATAGAAAAAGACCCAGCCTTAGAGCGTCGATTTCAACCGATAGAAGTTCCTGAACCAACTGAAGAGCAAGCAATAAAAATGCTTCGGGCGCTCCGCGATAAATATGAGGCGTTTCATAAAGTAAAAATTCCTGACGACGCAGTTGAAGCTGCGGTTCATTTGTCTAAAAGATACGTTGGTGGGAGATTTTTACCCGATAAGGCGATTGATTTAATTGATGAATCTGCCTCTGCTGTTCGCCTACCAATCATCTCATTACCCGAGGAGATAAAATCCCAAGAAGAAAAAATTACCGCATTACAGCAAGAAGAAAAAGAGGCACAAAAAATAGGAAACAACGTGAAAGCGATGATGTATGAGAAAAAAATTATTGAGGCTCAAGACATATTAAAAGAAAAGCAAGAACTATTTTTACAAAAAAAAGCAATGTCGGTTGGTGTAGTTACGCCACAACTTATTAAAGATATTATTGCTCGGTGGACAGGGATTCCCGTAAATAAAATATCGGATTCGGAAAAAGACAAGATAACAAACTTGGAAGACATTATGCATAAGCGACTCATTAATCAAACAAGTGCGGTAGCCTCTGTTGCGCAAGCAATACGAAGAAGTAGGGCAGGGCTCAAATCTGCCTCGCGGCCTATAGGAAGTTTTATATTCTTAGGTCCAACAGGCGTTGGGAAAACAGAACTCGTTAAAACACTAGCTGAAGTTTTATTTGGCACAGAAGATTCTATGGTCCGGTTTGACATGAGCGAATATATGGAGAAACACGAAATTGCAAAGTTGCTTGGCGCTCCTCCAGGATATGTAGGGTACGAAGAGGGAGGGAAATTAACTGAAGCAGTAAAGCGAAAACCATATAGTGTAGTACTTTTTGATGAAGTGGAAAAAGCACATCCCGACATTTTTAATATTTTACTACAGGTTCTTGATGATGGACGGTTGACCGATAACAAAGGACATACTATCTCATTTAAGAATACGGTAGTGATTTGTACGTCGAACTTGGGGAGCCGTACTATTCAGGAAGAACTTATGAAGGATGGAAAAGTGCAAATTGAAGAACCTGTTGCCGTAAATACTTACACTGTTTCTCCGCGTGGACGTGAGCTACTCACGATGGCAAATAAAGTTTTTACCCGAGAAACAAAGGAAGGCGCATGGCAGGAGTTATTCTTGCGGGACTATTTTGCTGGGCAACGAATTTTAAGTACAGACTCACTAGGCAACCCGGTAGAACAGGAAGTTACCCTCTCTCAGCTTAAAACGCACGCCATTTCTCCCCAAGGGGCAGAATTTATTTCAACCGGAGACTCATTATACGTTCGTACTGCCACAACTGCAAAAGAATGGAAAGTGAATAAGTTACTCGATTACTTTAAAGATAATGTTGTAATAAATGCTATGCCCGATAGTCCAGACGAACAATTGCCGAGCATTCAACTTGCAACACATTCATTTTCCCCACAAGAAGAAGAATTTATTACGTACAAAAATCGCATGTGGAAACGAAAAGTTGGAACTCAAAATTGGCAAATGATGACGCTGACCAATTACTTAGGAGATATTCATGTGGCAGATGGAACAGTCCTCCCCACGTCGTATTGGAATTTTCATTTATTTATGAGTAGTGGGGAAGAGGTTATTGGAATTGGAGATATGGTATATATCAAAACTGGTACCGTATGGAAAGCATCCAAACTCAGTGATTATTTTGGTAAAAATTCTCCCATTCAGGCGAATATACAAAAAATGGAAACGATGAAAAAAGATTCTGACACACAAAAATTTGCACATTTAAAAGAAAAAGTAATGGATGAACTGCTTAAATTTATGCGTCCAGAACTGGTAAATCGTTTTGATGAAGCGGTTGTATTTGAGCCGTTAAAGTACGAGCATATGGCGCAGATAGCTGACCTCCAGTTTAAAGGAGTTCGTGGCATGCTCGAAGAACAAAGTTATGGGCTACTCGTTACTGACGTAGCCAAGAAAGAAATTGTACATATTGGATTTGATCCAGTTTATTGGGCGCGACCACTGCGTCGAGCCATTCAAAAATATATTGAAAATCCGATTTCAGAAAATATTATTGCAGGAAAAGTACACGAAGGCGACGCGATACTTGTTGATTATGACGGTACCACATTTACTTTTAAAACCCAAAAAGCAGAACTGAAAGCAGCAGAAGTAAAGAAAGAAGTATTTATTTGTGGAACGTGTAAACAGTCTTTTGAAACTATTGTGTTACCAACCAAAAGCTCTCGAATTTGTTCCCGCTGTGGCTCTCTGCAAGTTGAGTCAACTCCAGTGCAGGAACAAAAACCACAACTCGTTACGCTTTAATTATCTTTGAAACATTTGTCTGAACGCGGCATTGATGTTATCCCAGAAGGAGTTTTGTGTAGAAGTTACATTGCCAGTAGTTTTGGTACCGTCTACTAAGTCATAACAAGCTCCATCGCTCTTTGACCACATACAGTTTGTTTGTTGGGGTCCATTGTTGACCGAATGTAAGCTTTCGCAATATTCCTGACTAGTGAACATATTACACGGTTGAGCTAGTTTTGGAGTTGGTGTAAATTCTGGAAGATTTATTTGATTATAAAAATCATTTGTCATGCATTCAGTTACAGCCTCTCCAGACTCTTTGTTGTAGGTTGCCCATTTACATTGATTACCATTGACGTCTGTACTGTTCCTGCACGTATACTCTAGATACGTATTAGGACAATACGAATTTGTAGGAGCATCTGAAATATAAATATCTGGATTTTTTATATCATTATTTGTGGTAAGATCGGTTTTGTTTTGATCTACTGTTTCGTCTTTCTGTTCTGGAGGATTATTATTACTTACGGGTGCGATATTTTCTCTACTGCAATTATATTTTTCTCCACGTAAATATTCTTCTTTTCCAACACACTCAGTATAGAAAACCCAACGAAGTTCCCCATTATTATTTTTTCTACAGTTAATTACTTTTCCCACAAAACCACCTCCACCATTGCATGCTTCTGGGGGACCTTTACATTGAACTTGATATTGACCCTCATTGTCACACTGTTGACCGTCAAAATATTCTATTAATGGCTCTGCGGCAACTTCAAAATCTGCTCGGGGTTCGCTTTTAAATTTAACTTTCTGTAGGTAACTAAATATAGTTGGAAGAAGCAAAATTACAATCGCAACAAAGAAAAGAATTAAAGCTTTACTATTCAGTTGAATTTTTCTTTTTTTGAGCTTTAATTTCATCGTATTTAATATTATAACTTTAGCTACTATTGTCAATAGGGTCGAAACCGCCTCTGTGCCAGGGGTGACATCTCACAATTCTTTTTATTCCAAGCGCGATTCCCTTTATAACTCCCTTTTTTTCGACCGCTTCATACATATAGTCAGAGCAACTTGGAGTAAAACGGCAGGTATGTATAGGGAGAAGGGGACGAACGAGTGTCTGATAGAAACGGATCAAGGAGTGGATCCCCGCTTTCGCGAGGATGACATAAGGAGATTGCCACGGCCCTTCGGGCCTCGCAATGACATTATTAGTCATTTGTCAGTAAATCAAATATCACATCTATTCCTTTTTGAAACAGGCGGGCGTCAATAAATTCGTTTGGCGAATGAAGATTGCTTTCGGGCGAAGTAAAGCCGGTTATCACAACCGGTTTTTTTGTAAGTCGAGAAAGCGTATCTGCTGCAGGAATGGATCCGCCACTTCTATTTAGAAGCGTCTCGTTTTTGAAATGTTTGGCAAACACTTTCTTTGTTATATGTATATATTTGTTGTCTGGAAGTGTCAAAAATGGAAAATCGGAACTCAGCAAATCTAGTTTGTAATTAAGTGTTTTTTTATCAAAAAACTTATGGACAAATTTCTGAAATAATTTTCCAATTATTACGGGGTCTTGATTTGGTACAAGACGGAAAGAAAATTTTGCCGATGCTTTTGCTGGAATAATTGTTTTGGCTCCTTCGCCCGTATATCCAGAAATCATTCCATTAATATCAAACGACGGCAATACTTTGCTCGCAAGCGCAAAGTGACTTCCTTTAGGAACTACCAAATCTTTAACTCCAGCGCTTTGAATATCTTGATCTTTAGAAGGTTTTGTTTTTTTCAATAAGGAAATTTCTTTGCTTGATGGAGAAAGCACAGTATCGTAAAAGTGAGGAATAGTTACAAATCCATCAATATTTTTTATGGAACTCAATAGTTGAGTTACTATGTTGGCGGGGTTCTCAACAAGATTTCCATATAGACCCGAATGAAGATCTTTGTGACTGAGCGTTACGGTGAGTTCATAATATAAAAGTCCTCGAAGCCCATATTCTATCATTGGTGTTTCAATGTCTCGCGTACTTGAATCTAATATAAAAAATACGTCGGCTTTTTGTAGTGTTTTTTGAATTGTTAAAAGCGCTGGCTCAAAATTTTGACTTCCAATTTCCTCTTCCCCTTCATAGATGAGAAAAATATTCTTGTTGAGTTTCTTTTTTTCTTGCGCTTGTTTGACGGCAAAAATTACTTGTGCTATATGCCCCTTATCGTCTGCCGTTCCACGACCTACGAGTTTCCCATCGGTTTCGGTGAGCTCAAAGGGTGGAGATTTCCACTGATCAAGTGGCTCTGGCGGTTGCACATCGTAATGACTATAGAAACCGTATGTTTCTGAACTTCCATTATCGAGTATCGCAAAAAGAAGCGGGTGTTTCTTTGTTGGAATTACTCGTACCTTAAATCCCATTTCTGTGAGAATCTTTTGAAGGAAAAGAACGCTTTCTTGCAGCTGTTTGCTGTATTGCTGCTGTGTTGAAACAGATTGAAACGAAATCAGTTTTGCGAGTAATGATTTATTATCCATATTCATTAGGTAAACTTTTCATGAAATATATTTTTCGGATCAATCTTTAATTGTTCCTTAAGTACTATAAGCATATCATCTATCATTTGCGGCCGTCCACAGACATACCACTCAGTTTCTTGAGCGAAACTATTCAAGTTGTTTTGTGTAGGGATGACTGCCGTAATTCTCCCCGGTGTCATAGAATCATCTAAATTCTGTTCGCGAGAAAGACAATACGTGTATGTAAAAAGAGAATTTTGCTCAGATATCTTTTTGAGAAAAGAGCTCAAATATATATCGTTTTTTGATCGAAGTCCCCAGTAGAGAGAAAATGGAGCGCTAAATTCATTTTTTACGAGTGACATAACCATAGATTTAAAGGGCGTAATACCTGTCCCCGTTGCTAGAAATATTTTTGGTCGGAGTGTGTTTTTCAAAACAAAAACGCCAAGCGGTGCTCGAAAAGTTAATTCATTATTTTTTTTGAGTGACAATAAATAACGGGAGCCTGCTCCCATGGGCGTAACATCCACTACTGTTTCAACAATATTGTTTTCATAAGGGGCCGATGAAATAGAATATTGTCGAAACCCTCCAGGAATATTGAGCAAGACATATTGTCCTGGCGAAAACTCTAACTTATTAGGACTTATTAACTTGAAAACAAATCGATAAACTTTTCCAGTCAACTGTTCTATTTTTAATACAGAAGCTTGAAAGGTTGTTAGCATGGTCGCTTATTATTGATCATTTATAAATTTAATATCCAAGGTTGCGACACAAGGGTCCGTAACCATCAAGCTTGATGTGGTTGTTGATGGACGGTCGCTTAGCTTGCAGTATACCAAATTGGTATAATGAGCTTTATGGATGAACACGCAAAATTATCGGTGTGTATAGCGACGTTTAACGAAGAACATACAATTGGGCGCTGTCTTAAATCAGTCTACGACTGGTGTGACGAAATAATTATTGTAGACGGGAATTCAACAGATGCTACAAAATCACTGGCCCAATCGTTTGGAGATAAAGTAAAAATAACAAACGTACCCAATGAACAAATGTTTCATAAAATGAAACAGAAGGCGCTTGAACTTGCAACAGGGGAGTGGATTTTGCAGCTTGACGCAGATGAAGCTATTACTGAAGAGTTGAAAGTAGAAATTGTTAATTTGTTAAATGGTCAAATTGCTAGGAACAATTCTAACAATTTAGCAATAGAGCAATTACCGATTGCCTTTTGGATTCCACGAGTAAACTATTTATTAGGGAGAGGACTCAAGAAAGGTGGCCAGTATCCTGACTATACAATCCGTTTATATAAAAATGGAGTGGCGCGGTTTCCCTGTGAGAGCGTACATGAACAAGTCAAAATAATAAATCATAAAGTAAACCCCTCCCTACCCTCCCCTGATAGGGGAGGCAAGACGTCCAACCTGGACGTCGAGGTGGGGTACATGCAAAATCCTATGAATCATTATCCATATCCAACATTTTCTGCCTATTTAGATAAATGGGACCGATACTGTGCACTTGAAGCGAAATTACTGAGTGAACAAAATATAAAACCAACTTTATTTATGGGTGTGAGTTATTTTTTATTCAAACCAATTTACTGGTTTTTGCTTGCATATATTCGTCACCGTGGGTATGTGGACGGATTCTCCGGTTTTGTATTTGCACTATTTTCAGCTCTCAGATATCCACTTATATATATAAATTTGTATGAACAAACATGCGTGTCGCTTTAGTACATGATTATTTTCGTGAATTTGGAGGGGCAGAGCGAGTAGTAGAAGTTCTGCATGACTTGTTTCCACAGGTAGACGTATATACTGCGGTTCTCCACCCAAAAAATTTAAAAATTCATTGGTATAGAATGCAGGACTGGAAATTTATTGTTTCATGGTTTGGAAAATTACCGGTAATTCGTAATTATCCTTCATTGTTTCGTTTTTTTACGCCCTACATTTGGGAAGGCTTTGATTTATCAAACTATGATTTAGTAATTTCGTCTTCGGGTTGGTTTATGTGTAAAGGCGTTATCACCCGACCTGAAACATTGCATATTTCATACGTGCATCACCAAAATAAATTTCTTACGTATTACGAAACACCAGACGATTGGCAAAAAAACCTTCTTAAGCGAATTTTTGGGTATATAGTTGGAACCCCGCTTCGTATATGGGATTTTGTTGGTTCTCAACGACCAGATATTTTAGTTGCAAATTCAGAAGAGACAAAACGGCGTATTCAAAAATATTATCGTCGTGACAGCGAAGTTATATATCCTCCAGTTAGAGACCCTAAAATAAATATTGCCGCAAAACTTAAAAAAACCGAGGACTATTATATTACCGTCAGTCGTCTGTCTCGACCCAAGCATGTCGACGTACTCGTTGATGCGGCAAATAAGATGGGCTTTCCGCTTTATGTTCTCGGAAAGGGTAAAGAATTAGTGTATCTACAGTCAATCGCAAAAAGTAACGTGACTATTTATGGTGAAGTCTCTGACATCGAACTTTCTCGTTTGTTATATGGTGCAAAAGGATTCTTATTTTCATCAGTTGACGAGGAATTTGGCATAGCTCCAGTTGAAGCGATGATGCACGGAGTACCCGTTATTGCATATAAAAGCGGCGGGCTCATTGAAACAATACAAGACGGGAAAAATGGGTATTTAGTGGATGAACTGTCGGCTGACGCATATATAAAAGCTATAAAAAAGTTTGAAAAAGCAGACTATACAAAACTTGCAACAAATGCTCACGCATCCGCAAAAAAATATAGTGAAGAAATTTTTAAGGAAAAAATTTCACAATTAGTTAAAAATCATTTAAAAAAGTAATGGATCCCCGCCTTCGCGGGGATGACAAAGGACGCGGGGATGACAAAGGACGCGGGGATGACAACCACGGGTGACATCTGAATAGTTTTGTGATACAACTCACACTATCATTTATTAATGAACGATCCCTATGCTTGAATTAAAAACAGTTTCTGTATATTTTCAGAAAAAGTTGATTGTAGACACTGTCTCGTGTGTTTTAAAACCACGGGAGATTGTTCTTCTTATGGGCCCGAACGGATCGGGGAAATCTACCTTATCAGGAAGCATTATGGGGAATCCTCAGTACACACTTTCAGCAGGAAGTAAAATTATTCTCGAAGGAAACGATATAACTCATGCGCCTGTTGATGAGCGCGCACGAAAGGGAATTTTTTATGCATTCCAAAATCCTGTTAGCATTCCCGGTGTCAGTGTTGCAAAATTACTTCGAGAACTACTCGGGGCAGATAAAGTTGCTGCAAAGCAATTATTACCCGATCTAAAAAAGTATGCAAAAGAGTATCAATTTAAAGAAGAACTACTTACGCGGGGGATTCACGATGGATTTTCGGGCGGCGAGAAGAAAAAGATAGAAATGATTCAAGCACAATACCTTGCCAAAAAGTATGCGCTTTTTGATGAAATAGATACGGGACTCGATATTGATGCGCTTAAAAAAGTAGCACGGGAAATAAATAGTTTAAAAAAAAGAGGAATTGGGTGCTTGGTTATAACACACTTTGCACGACTTACTGAATATTTAGATATAGATAGAATATTTGTGATGCAAAAAGGAAGACTAGTAAGGATAGGTGGAAAATCGATTATTCGTGAAATAGAAAAAAAGGGATATGGTCACTTCACATAATAGAACAAGCGATTGGGCATTCCGGTCTAACTCAAAATATTCGGTGGTGGCAAAAAAAGGTCTCACGACAGATACAGTACGTCAGATTTCCGG
The DNA here is from genome assembly GCA_964358525.1 of uncultured Gammaproteobacteria bacterium. Taxonomy (GTDB): domain Bacteria; phylum Patescibacteriota; class Microgenomatia; order UBA1406; family UBA1406; genus CAYHPU01. The sequence continues at coordinate 3,083 of CAYHPU010000013.1, read as the reverse complement.
TGTAAAGAAAGAACCGTCGTGGATGCTCGATCTACGATTACAAGCTCTTCAAATTTTTATGAAAAAGAAAATGCCGGTCTGGGGCGGCGACTTATCCGGAATACATTTTGATTCTCTTCATTATTATATGAAGCCAGCAGGAGGGTTAGTTGGCTCGTGGGACGCATTGCCCGCAGACATTCGTAAAACATACGATTACTTGGGAATACCTGACGCTGAAAAAAACATGCTTGCAGGTGTTTCTGCTCAATACGAATCGGAAGTGCTTTACAAATCTATCCAAAAAGAACTACTAGAAAAGGGAGTTATTTTTCTTGATACCGATAGCGCGTTGCGAGAATATCCCCATTTCTTTAAAGAGTACTTTGGAAAATTAATTCCACCCGCTGATAATAAATTTTCAGCCTTAAATAGTGCCGTATGGTCGGGCGGGAGCTTTGTCTACGTCCCAAAAAATGTAAAGGTGGAAATGCCACTTCAAGCATACTTCCGCATAAATGCACAAAATATGGGGCAGTTTGAGCGGACCCTCATTATTGCAGAAGAAGGAAGTTCTGTTCATTATGTCGAGGGGTGTAGCGCTCCTATCTACTCAACGTCATCGCTTCATTCGGCGGTTGTTGAAATTTTTGTCAAAAAAGGAGCGAATGTTCGCTATACAACAGTGCAAAATTGGAGCCCGAATGTGTATAACCTCGTAACAAAACGTGCACGTGTTGAAGAAAACGCTACGATGCAATGGATTGACGGGAATTTAGGTTCACAGCTAACTATGAAATATCCATCATGTTACTTAATGGGAGAAGGAGCTCGGGGAGAGGTGCTTTCTATAGCATATGCAGGGCGCGGTCAACACCAGGATGCGGGCGCTAAAATGATGCATTTTGCTCCTAATACCAGCTCACGTATTGTCTCAAAATCAATTTCTAAAGATGGTGGACGAACTTCGTACCGTGGGCTTGTGTATGTAAAAAAGGGAGCAAAAAACGTAAAATCAAAAGTCGTTTGTGACGCATTACTTCTTGATAAAAATTCTCGATCGGACACGTATCCAACCATGCAGATAGACGAAAAAAAAGTGCAAATTGAGCATGAAGCCACCGTTTCTAAAATTGGCGACGAACAACTTTTTTACTTAATGTCCCGTGGAATAAAAAAAGAACGAGCAGAAGCGCTTATTGTAAATGGTTTTTTAGAATCTGTCGTACGCGAATTGCCACTCGAGTATGCGGTAGAGTTAAATCGACTCATTATGCTGGAGATGGAAGGAAGCATTGGATAAAGTAAATAGTTAAAAGTAAATAGTTAGTAGATAATAGTTGATAGTTAAGATCAATGAAAAGTAGAATTTTAAAATTTAAAAATCCGAAGGAAGTTGTCGTTGATACAAACAAAAGCGAGGAGAAGTATGTTTTGGTTGAAGTTAATGTGAGAGACCGAGATGTAAAATTACCCATATTTCTTTCAGTAGGAGAAGGCGCGCGAATTGTATGTGTTGTAATAGTATCCATTACCGGTACTGGATCTGTGCTATTAAATAGTAAACAAATACATAACGCACAGGAGGGGTATTCTGATTTTTTATGCAAGACAGTGGTAAAGGACGGGAAATTTTCCTACAACGGCGTAATCGAAATAACAAAAAAAGGTAACCATAGTCACGCATATCAGCGCAATGAAAACTTAGTAATTGGGGAAGGAGGAGTAGTAACTTCGGAACCATTACTTGAAATTCAGGCGCACGAAGTTTTTTGCACACACGGCGCTACAATAAGTGCTCCATCAGAAGACGAACTATATTATTTAATGACCCGCGGTCTTTCATTTCAAAAGAGTGAAGATTTGATTGTGGATGGGTTTTTAAAATCCGGTATAGAAAAGCTAACTACTAACTATTAACTACTAGCTATGTCAAATACTTTATATCGTGAGGAACTGCTGGCGGAATACAAAGATCCGTACCATTTTGAAAAAAGAAAAAAATATACGCACAGCGCCAGTAGTTTTAATGCATTCTGTGGAGACAAGGTTGAAGTATATTTGTCTGTACGAAAAAATGTTATCAAAGAAGCCTATTTTTATGGATCGGGGTGTGTTATATCCACCGCGTCGGCTAGTATGCTCATGAGTTTTGTTGAAAATAAAAAAATTGCCGATGTACTTAAAATAAATCAGAAAGATGTTCTTCGGTTATTAAATGTTTCACTTACCCCAACGCGCCTAAAGTGTGCACTATTATCACTCGAAACAATTCACAAAGCCTTGAGAAGCGTTTGTTAGCGAAAATTTTGTTTTGCTTTTCAGTATTTATCATGTATAATCCTTGTCTATGGTAAAAGATTCAAAAACAAAAAAAATAGAAAAGAAAGAAGAAAAAAAGGAAGTTAAGAAAGAAGTGAAAAAAGAGGTAAAGAAAATAGAAAAGAAAATTGTGCAGGTAACTACAGAAACTGTTGAGACTGTTGCAGACGAAAAAGAAAAACAAGGAGTTATTTCACAATTTGCTACTCGAACAGGTGATACGGGTTCTCCAGAAGTCCAAGTAGCTATTCTTACATGGAAAATTGTACGTTTACAAAAACATTTGGCAGAAAATACCAAAGATAATCATTCTCGCCGTGGGCTTTTGAAAATAATTTCAAAGCGCCGCCGCATCATGAACTATTTGAAAAAGAAGGATGAAAAGAGGTATGGTGTGCTTGAGAAAAAAATCCAGGAGTATCAGAAAACTCAATAAATACGTTACATGAAGCAGTTAACAAAAACTCTCGATCTTGCCGGTCGAACAATTACATTTCGCATTGGTGAAGTGGCGCAACAAGCAACCGCCTCGGTAATTACTCAATATGGTGAAACAACCATTCTTACAACACTCGTCATTGGAAAAGAAAAAACAGATATAGATTATTTTCCACTGAGCGTCGAATATGTTGAAAAACTCTACGCTGGTGGACGCATTAAGGGTTCGCGTTGGGTTAAGCGCGAAGGCCGACCAACAGATGGCGCTATTTTAACATCTCGCTTAATCGACCGTTCTATTCGTCCTCTTTTTTCAGACGATTATCGCCGTGAAGTTCAAATTA
>CAYHPU010000012.1:0-19544 GCA_964358525.1 uncultured Gammaproteobacteria bacterium | reverse complement strand
AAGATTAAAACAATCCAAACACATATTTTCACCTCCACAATTTGTCACTTAACTCAAAGATGGTAATAGTAATTTTGTTAAAATTCCAAACGGGAAACTGGACAACGCACATCATCTTAAATTACCAGTCGAATGATCTAAAACTGACACAGTAAAAGTGGAATTTCCATTTCATTCCTCGTTAATCCTCCATGATGGCCGAAATATTTTTGCTCAAATATATCTTTTTCATACCACCAAATAGATTCATTGTCGTATGAGAGAATAACAAGATTTCCGACTCGTGATAAAAATTCCTTTGAAATAGTTTTCCCGAAAAATCCTTGTTTAATAAGTTCTGCTGTTTGTATAACTTCTGCTTTCCCTACTAATTTTTCTTGAAGTAATTTTTGTGCTTTATTAATACAATCTTTCTTAATGTGTAAAAATAAATCGCGTGGAGAACCAGCTTGTACAAGTAATTCTCCCTTTTTGTTTTTTTGGATAAATGGAATAATTTCGGGAATTTTTAAATTTAAATAGAATGTGGTTTTGGGATTTATGTTGCTTTGGCCGTGGTCTGCGGTAAACAAAAACAAAGTATCTTTCTTTTTGTTTCTTTTCATTTCAGGCAAGAATAGACGGTTAAGTGTATTAAGTAGTGTATCTACTTCTGCTTCAAAATGCGGTGAAGTAGGACCATACTTGTGACCCATTCCGTCTACCTTATCGAAATAAAGGAAGAAGTAGGAGGGATTTGTTACCTCTTTATGAGTTTTAACCAAATTGGTAAGAGCTTCTGAGAAACTCACATACGGAAACACTTTTGTAGCGCCTTCAAATACAACATCGCTGTAAGCAGAAGGGGTGTAATCGCTATGTTGAAAAATATACGAATCTACACCAATAGCTTTGAGTTTTTTATAGACGGTTACATTCGGTAAAATAGATTTTGCGGCAGTACCGGTCGGCACTAACGTATCTCGAACTTTTTTTCCGGAATAAGAAAAGAGTAGAGGGGAAATAATAGCATCAAATTTCGGCTCGTAATAATTCCATTCATATATACCACTCTCCCCAACTGGTAGGCCAGTATTTATGCAGGTGACACAATTTGCAGTTGTCGAAGGAAACTGACTCGTAAGTTTTGAAACCACTCCTTTTTTAAGAAAATACTTCAGAAACGGATATTTATTTTTGTACTTTGAAAAAAAATGCCACCCAAATGCATCTATAAAAAATAAAATAACCTTTTTATATTTTTTTGAAAATTTTCCATAGACATCTTTTGGTAATGAACCAACTGAATTTCCGGTAAATGCATTTTGGATTGTTTGGGGAATGAGGGAAAAACAATAAGATTTGTAAAGAGGCTTTGAAAAATGAGAGCCAAAAACAGAATTATCAACGGCACGAATAGATTCCTTATTAATCATTTGAGTCTCTATTATATCTCACGTTGCAGAATAATTTTTATGTATATATAATTGAATATGGTACGAATCCGTTTTAGACAAAATCCCGTTCATCAGTTTACCCCGCACATACGCGGGGTTTTTTAGTTGCCAAACAATTACAATGGTGCCGCTTGTAAATGGTGAAATTTCACATGTTGAAGAAGTATTAGGCCATCGCAAAATGAGTTTATATCTTCATGGGACAGCTGTAACAGGTGAGTTAGATTTTAACTCAGATTTAGACTTCTCTGCCATTTCACCGGACTGGGGTACGGTTGGCAACGCAGGAGGAGGAATTGAAGGTGAACAACGTTCCTCACTCTCAGATAGGACGATGGATTTAATCGACTATATTTCCTTAGCAACCGAGTCAAGAGGAAGAAGGACGAGCGTCCATTTTGAAAGATCAATCTTTAGAGAGAGATTATTAAGAGGATTTGCAGTGGAACTTAGACCTGCAGGAAATCAAAAAAAAGATGGAAGAAGTGCCTATAAAATTCCTGTAATAAATAGAGGTGGAGAGATATGCGTCATAACCTTAGAGTGTCCACAGATTAAGCTTAAAAATGGGGCTGCACTTAATTTTACTCCTCAATCCGGCCAAATGTCACTAAGTGTGTCAAACGGAAGTACAATAGTAAGTCCACGTAAATTTTCATCTATTAATTTTATATGTCATGAGGAAGTTGGGAATTCCGCCTTGGGAAAAGTGTATTGGGCACTTGGTTTGCAGCTTTCGAAAATAGTGTCTGACACTCCAGTCAATGGTACGTCCCAATCAGATTATAATCAACATGTACTTCAACCTATCCTTGATGCGGCAGTTTCTTTGCAGGAATTTGGTGTTAATGACCCATTTGTGCTTATCAAAATGTTAAAAGTACTGAATGAAAATCGAAAAAGGGCGAACGGATCGCTGAAGATGAGCGATCCATTTTTCAATATGGTAGAAAAACGGATTGATGCAGCGTTAAGCTTGGCATAACGCCATTGCAAATAATATAGCAAGAAGTATAATTCCTTCTATGGGACGGCATAAAGCAGCACGCATACCTTTTTTGAAGATTAAAATAAAGTCGGAGACTATTTTTAGCGTACTTTCATTATTCTCTCTACTTGCGTGCGCGCTTTCTTTCTTTGCATTTACACAAAACGCTACAGCACTCAATTCTTACCGGCAATGGATGAAGGAAAATTTTGGAAACGGTGCTCTGTTTTTTCCCTTTCTTTTCTTATTTTTGGCGGGAGTACTCGTTCAACAAAAGAAGTTAAAGCTTATTAAACCGCAATGGTTTATTGGATATATTTTCATATTTGTTTCTTTTATAACACTTCTAGGGACAGGAACATTGGGCTCATTTATTATTATCGAGTCGAGCAAGCTTATCTCCCGACCGGGAGCAATGCTTTCTTTTACTGTTCTTATGATCGTTGGACTCTTTATTGCTTTTGAGCTTTCGTTACACGATTTTTTGCAAGTACTTGCAAAAATAACCTCGGTTATTGGCGAACATGTAGGGGAATTTTTCAAAAAATCAAATGAAGTACATATGGTTGGCGACAAACAAGTAAAAGGAAATGGAAAAATAGAAAAAAAGGATGAGTTTGTTATTGCCCCTTTTCAAGAAAAACTTCCCATGGTCCCTGAGAAAAACAAAATGGACATTGCCCGAGAACAGCTTCTAAAACAGCAAAATGCAAAGTTAGATCCATTTACAAAATCGGTGGAACGTAAACTTACTGGAGGAAGTGTTGAATGGAAGTTCCCCTCCCTTGATTTACTCGATTCAAGCAAGGGTATGGAAGCAGATAGGGGAGACGTAAAGAGTAATTCGGACCAAATTGAAAAAACGCTTGAAAGCTTTGGGATTCACGCACAAGTTGCAGACATTAATTATGGTCCTGCAATTACTCAGTACGCGATCAAGATTGCAATGGGAATTAATCTAAACAAAATAATGACACTCTCAAACAATTTAGCTCTTGCGCTTGCCGCACCAAATGGACAAATACGTATTGAAGCGCCAATTCCCGGAAAATCGCTTGTTGGTATTGAAGTTCCTAATATTCGTTCGCAGGTGGTTACATTGCGACACATGTTAGAGTCACCAGTTTTTGCAGACCGATCGAAATTGCTAATGGTCCCAATGGGAATAGATGTTTCAGGGAACCCGATTGTTATTGAGATAAATAAAATGCCGCACATATTGGTAGCCGGAACCACCGGTTCTGGTAAGTCTGTTATGTTAACTGCCTGGATAAGTACCATATTACTTCGTACGACTCCAGATGAGGTTCGATTTATTCTTATCGACCCCAAACGCGTTACCTTTATGTTGTTTGAAGGGATTCCCCATTTGCTGACCAACGTTATCACTGATCCGCGTGATACAGTTTCAGCGCTTAAATGGGCAGTAAACGAAATGGAAGAACGGTATAAAAAACTTGCCGAAGCAAAATGTCGTGACGTATATTCGTTTAATGAAAGCTCAAAAACACCCGAAGAACGAATGCCTTTTATTGTCATCATTATTGACGAGCTAGCAGACCTTATGATGTATGCCTCAAAGGAAGTGGAAGACTCTATTACCCGTATTGCGCAAAAAGCGCGTGCTATTGGCATTTATTTAATTGTAGCAACCCAGCGTCCATCGGTTGATGTAATTACGGGTCTTATGAAGGCCAATATACCGGCGCGTCTTGCATTTAATGTTTCAAGCATGATAGATTCTCGTGTTATTTTGGATATGCCGGGCGCGGAAAAACTTCTTGGCAAGGGAGATATGCTTTTTATGTCACCCGATACTTCGAAACCAAAGCGTATTCAGGGTCCCTTTGTCTCTGAACCGGAAACAAAAAATGTAGTGGAATTCCTAAAAGCGCAAGTACCAGTAATCAGGTATACCGAAGAAGTTATACAACAACCAGTGAAATCTGTTGTTGACTCAAATGGAAATGTCACTATTAAAACACAAGGGAGAGATCCATTATTTAACGATGTGGTTAATTTTGTGTGCGAAACAAAAAAAGCGTCTGCTTCATTGCTACAGCGAAAATTTTCCATTGGCTATTCTCGTGCTGCGCGTATTCTTGACGAACTTCAGGAAGCTGGTGTTGTTGGCGCGCCCGACGCTTCAAAGCCCCGCGAAATATTGGTATCAAGCCTAGAGGAGCTGCAAGCTAAGTAGAGAAGGGAGTGATATGAAAAAAATTCATGAGCTTCTCAAGGAAAAAAGAATTGAAAGTGGAAACTCGCTTCAAACTGTTTCAAAGCTTACGAAAATTTCACTAGAGCAATTAATTTTACTCGAAGAGGGGAAATGGGATGCATTTAATTCGTACGTATATATTCAAGGAATGGTAAAAAAATATGGAACTTTTTTTAAGATTCCATCAGAAACTTTAGTTGCATTGCTTCGACGAGAGTTTGAAGTTGAAGAAGTAAAGTTTATTCGCGAGGGCAAATATATTAAAGAAACAACACCCTTTTCTCCGAATGTATACTTATTTCTTTTTTTGTTTACGTTTTTATTTTTTTTTGGAATTCAGCTTTTGCTCTCATGGAGACGACCGCTACTTATTATTGACGATATTCCGAAAAAAGCGAGTTCTCAAAAAAGTGTCATTGTACGGGGTAAAACGGATCCTGGTACCTTATTGTATTTAAATGAAGAGCGATTATATCAAAATGAAAAAGGAGCGTTTTACCAGGAACTATTTTTGAAAAGAGGGAAAAGGGCACTTATATTAAAAGCATTTGGCCAAAATGGTAAAATCGAGGAAAAGAGAATTACAATACTAGTTGAATAAAATTATGATAAATCTTGAAGATTTTCAGAAATGTAACATTCGTATAGGCACGATTGAAAGTGTTAATAAAATTCCTGAAGCAGACAAGTTGCTGAAATTCATTATTGATTTTGGAGGTGAGAAACGTCAAGTGATGAGTGGAATTGCGGAGTTTATTACAGATCTAGAATCGCTCGTTGGAAAGCAAGTTCCGGTACTTTTAAATTTAGAACCTCGCGAATTTCGAGGTTTTGAAAGTCAGGGTATGATACTTATGGCAGACGACACAGATAAGCCAATCTTATTATTTCCACAGCACAAAGTAAATGCAGGATGCATAGTACGATAACGTGCAACATTATATTGATCTTTTACCAATAATTCTGTATTATGATTAATATGAATGTAGACACGGTGCAAATTATTGTTATTGTATCTCTTTCGATCTCAACAATATTTGTCACGGTAATTGGAATACAAGTTATTATTCTCTTACGGGATATACAAGTTATTGTAAGACGCGTAACTAATATTTCAAATGGATTTAATTTTGTTTCTCGTCTGTTTGAAAAATCAGTTACCGATGTTGAAGGTTTTATGAACACAGTGAGAAGTGCTATGCATTTTCTGAGTAATATAAAACACAAAAACGAAGGAGACAAATCGTGACAGATCGTTCTACTTCTGGTGCTCCCTCATTTTTTACTGGGTTCATGTTGGGGGGTATTCTTGCGGTTGGAGCATCATATTTATACATGACCAAATCGGGTAGAAAACTGTCACTGTCTTTATTAAAGTATGCTGAAGATTTTGGAGAGCGTGGAGAAGATCATATTGAGGAAAAACTTTCAACAATTGTTGAAAAGCTCAAGAGTGGTAGCAAAGCATTAAAAAAAAGTGTTGACAGTAAATTGTAGGTAGAGTATACTACTCCTTCACTGACTAAAAGAGCGTACTCTTTGTACGCTTTTATTTTGTTCCCCCACTTGTAAGAATGGCAAAACAATCTTTATCTCAACCCGAAGAAAGAAATATTACACGCACATTCTTATCTCCTCACACAAAAGACAACGATTTGAGAGAAATAGATTTTTTAGCTTTTCAAAAAGAGTCTTATGCTCAGCTTCTTGAGGGTGAATTTGAAAAGATATTGCATGAATTTTTTCCCATAGAGGATTACACAAAAAAAAATTGGACTCTCTTTTTACGTAAGGTAGAATTCCAAGCAGCAAAAATTACTGAAAAAGAAGCGTTCGAAAAACAACTTACATTTCAATTTCCCGTTTATCTGCAACTAGACCTTGTTAATAACCAATCCGGTAAAACAAAGTCACAACGACTTTATTTCTGTGATTTACCCATGATGACGGAGCGGGGAACATTTATTATTAATGGAATAGAACGCTGTGTAATAGGGCAGATTTCACGGGCTCCTGGTGTTTATTATACCGCAGAACTCGACCGAACTTCGGGTGTCACTGTTTATAACGCTGAAGTACGGCCATACATAGGAGCATGGCTCGATTTATTTATTGGTAAGACAAAACAAATTGAAGCGAAGATCAATAAGAGGCGTAAGTTTCCTGCCACACTCCTTCTAAAGGTTTTTGGTATGAGTAGAGACGAAATAATGCGTGCATTCTCAAATCTGGAAGAGGGCCTATACAAGGATTATATTGTAAATACTTTAGATAAAGATAAGTCCGAAACCCAAGAAGAGGCAATACTTGAACTTTACAAAAAAATAAAACCGGGAGAAGCATTAGTACTTGAAAACGCTCGTGAAACAATTAATAATTTGTTTTTTAATCCTCGTCGTTATTCGCTTGCAAGTGTCGGTAGATATAAATTAAACAAGAAACTAGGGTTGACAGTGCCAAATGATAAAGAACACTTTCTATTAAATAAAGAGGACATCGTTGCGATTGTGCGATTTTTAGTAAACGTAGTTAAAAAGAAAGATGGTTTCGATAATATTGATCATTTAGGAAATCGTCGTGTGCGTCGCGTTGGAGAACTACTTGGTATGTATGGTGTGCGCGTTGGTATGATGCGTGTAGAGCGCGACACCAAAGAGCGTATGAGTATTATAGCTCCAGCGAACGATGTTACTCCAAGTCAAATGATAAACCCGAAGCCATTAATAGCATCAGTAAACACATTTATAAAAACAAGCCAACTTTCAACTATTATTGATCAAACAAATATTTTGTCTGAACTTGACAACTTGAATCGTTTAACAGTAAGCGGTCCTGGTGGAATACAAAAAAATCGCGCCTCGTTTTCAATTCGTGATATTTCTCCTTCGCAATATGGACGTATTTGTCCTATTCGTAGTCCCGAAGGACCGAATATCGGTGTTGTCACCTATATGGCTCTGTACGCTAAAATAAACAAATTTGGTTTCATTGAAGCTCCTTATGTGCGAGTCGCTAAAGAAAAAGTTGGAGGAAAAATACGCATGCGCCGTACTACTGAAATTGTGTATTTACAACCGGATGATGAAGAGAAATATTTTATTACGTTATCAGGTACAGATGTTGACGAAAAAGGATATTTAACAGAGGCACGTGTTCCTGCGCGTTACATGGGAGAATTTAAAGAAGTACCTGCAGAACAAATTCAATACATGGACGTTTCTCCTCGAGAAGTTGTTGGCTTATCTGCATCCATAATACCATTCTTACAAAATGACGATGCATCTCGAGCCCTCATGGGAACTCACATGCAATGTCAAGCGGTGCCTTTAATTAAATCAGTGGCTCCAATTATTGGAACAGGAATAGAAAGACTCATTGCTGCAGGAACCAAACGCACGATCTTTGCTCCAGAAGATGGAGTGGTGAAATATGTTGACTCCGAAATCTTATTATTTAAGGGAAAAAGCGGAAAAGAACATAAATACCAGATGAATGTTTTTCAAAGAACCAACAAAGATATGGCATTCTCGCAAAGACCAGTTGTTTCTGGAGATGAAAAAGTAAGTAAAGGAAGCTCACTAATTGATGGACCAACCACGAAAAACGGTGAAGCAGCAATTGGGCAAAATCTATTAGTTGCTTATATGGCATTTGATGGAATGGGATACGAGGACGCAATTGTTATCTCAGAGCGCGTTGTAAAAGAAGATCTGCTTACCTCAATAGTTATTGAGGAGTTCAAATCCGACGTAGTTAATACAAAACTTGGTGCAGAAGAAATTACCCGTGATATTCCAAATGTTCGGGAGGAAGTACTTGCAAATTTAGACAAAAAAGGTGTTGCCATTATTGGATCGGTTATGAAAGGTGGGGATGTTTTAGTGGGCAAAGTGGCTCCAAAAGGTGAGAAAGAATTAACTGCAGAGGAACGATTACTTAAAGCAATTTTTGGAGAAAAAGCTAAAGATGTTCAAGATACATCTCTCACCGTTCCATACGGAAAAAGTGGAACTGTTATTGACGTAAAAACCCTTACAGAAAAAGAAGGAGCCGAACTAGAGCCTGGTGTTTTAAAGAGAATTGTAATAAAACTTGCCGAGTCACGGAAAATTATGGTCGGTGATAAACTCGCTGGGCGCCATGGTAATAAGGGCGTTGTGTCGCGTATAGTACCAGTCGAAGATATGCCATACCTTGAAGACGGGACACCTATCGACGTAATAATCTCTCCCTTATCTGTTATTTCTCGTATGAATTTAGGTCAGCTTTTTGAGACGTATATTGGTATGGCAGCTCAAAAACTTGGCTTACACATTGCAGTACCAGTATTTGACCGTCTTCCTGAGGAACTACTTATTGAAGCAATGAAAAAAGCAGGCTTTCCAGCTGATGGTAAATTTACACTCATGAATGGAAAAACTGGCGAGAAATATGAAAATCGTATCGTTGTCGGATATGAATACATTCTAAAGCTCGCACACATGGTGAAAGACAAAATTCATGCGCGATCAACCGGGCCTTACTCACTCGTCAGTCAACAACCACTTGGAGGAAAAGCGCAAATGGGTGGTCAAAGATTTGGAGAAATGGAAGTATGGGCACTAGAAGCACATCGCGCAGCTAATACGCTCCAAGAAATGCTCACCATAAAGAGCGACGATATCAAAGGAAGAAACAAAGCATTTGAATCAATTATTAAAGGACTTGAAATTCCAACTCCTGGAATTCCAGAATCATTCAAGGTTTTAGTAAAAGAACTCAATGCACTTGGATTAGAAGTTGAAATGCTCAAATAATGGTACAAAACGATAAAAACAAAGTACAACTTGTAGACTCTGTTGAGGTGCCAGAAATTAAACTTCCTGAGCCAGTAACAGATTCCTTGAATGCGGATAAAAAATTCGGCGAGGACGAAACTTTTCGTGCTCTTCGCGTAAGTCTGGCTTCTCCTGAGCAAATAAATAAAAAATCTCATGGGGAGGTTCTAAAAGCAGAGACAATAAATTATCGCACATTTAAACCAGAAAAAGATGGACTTTTTGATGAACGAATCTTCGGTCCGACAAAAGATTACGAGTGTTATTGTGGTAAGTATCGTCGTATTCGTTACAAAGGAATTGTATGCGACCGTTGTGGCGTCGAAGTAATCTCTTCAAGCGTTCGCCGTGAACGAATGGGGCATATTACCCTCGCTGCGCCAGTTGCCCATATTTGGTACTTCAAGGCGACCAGTTCACCTATGTCACTAGTACTCGGTATTCCTACTGGCGCGCTAGAACGTATTGTCTACTTCGCCCTATATTTAGTAAAAGGTGTCAAAGAAGATAAACGAAAGAGTGCTGAGGCCGCTATTCGAGAAAAAGAAAAATTGTCAAAACAAAACTTAGATGAGTGGTTTACTACAGTAGAAAATAAAATAAAGGAAGACGAAACAAAATCAGTAGACAGCGTTAAAACACGCATAACAAACAAAGATCAAACAAATATTGCTATTACAGAAGTACAGCATAAGTTTAAGCAAAAGAAGTTACTTCTCACTAACGAGTACAACGAAAAAAAGAATATTCAAGAAGAATACTATCACCGTCTTATAAAGCTGGCTCAATCCATTAAAGTAATGGAGGTTCTTGAAGAAGAAGACTTTCTTGCATTTAAGGACTTTGGTATAGACGACCTTATGGATGTTGGCATGGGCGCAGAAGTTTTACTCGAAGTACTTGCAAATGTAGACCTTCATAAGCTACTTGCAGATCTACACAAAAAAGTTGAAACAATTAAAGGTGATTCTCGTCTGAAACTTCTGAAACGAGTTCGAGCAATTGAGGCCTTCATAAAAGCAAAAATTGAACCAAAATGGATGGTTCTTACCGTCCTTCCCGTTATTCCTCCCGACCTTCGTCCTATGGTGCAACTTACCGGTGGTAAATTTGCAACGTCAGATTTGAACGATTTTTACCGTCGTGTAATCAATCGCAACAATCGTCTACGTCATCTTATTGAACTTGGCGCACCAAGTATAATACTCCGAAACGAAAAACGTATGCTTCAGGAGGCAATAGACTCACTTATCGACATAAGTAAAAATACGGGTCGAACATCTCGCGCAGGCGCCGGTGTTAAGAAAAAGAAGTCCTTGTCAGACATCTTAAAAGGAAAACAAGGTCGTTTCCGACAAAACTTACTTGGAAAACGAGTAGATTATTCTGGTCGTTCGGTAATTGTTGTCGGGCCAGAGTTGTCACTTAACCAATGTGGTTTACCAAAAGAAATGGCGCTTGAACTTTTTAAACCGTTTATTCTCCGTGAAATAATGTCACTCGGATTTGCAACAAATATTAAGAGTGCAAAAAATTTCTTTGAACAACGAGAATCAGTTGTATACGATATTCTTGAAAAGATTGTCGACAATTATCCTATATTGTTAAATCGTGCGCCGACCCTTCATAAATTAAGTATATTAGCCTTTTATCCTGTTCTAACAGACGACATTGCCATTCGTCTTCATCCGTGTGTTTGTTCTGGTTTCAACGCGGACTTTGACGGCGACGCCATGGGTGTATTTGTTCCTCTTTCTGAAGAATCAAAACAAGAAGCTCGCGACTATATGTTGCCTAGCAAAAATTTGTTAAAACCTGCAGACGGTTCATTAATAGCAGTCCCGAATAAAGAAATGGTACTCGGTCTTTTCTATTTGACTAGTATTAATGAAGATTTGGTGGTCAAGCCAGAGACAACCCATGCATATTCTTCTATGGACGAAGCTGTTATGGCGTATCGCTTGAGCAGAGTTACGCTTCGAGAGGTTGTAAAACTTCTTCTAGACGGCGCTGTAATCGAAACCACTGTTGGCCGCATTATTCTCAATCAAAACTTACCAAAAGAACTCGGGTACATTAATTATGTTCTCAAAGCAGCAGACGTTAAGGGTCTTATTAAACAAGCTTCGGCAAAAATAGATCAGGAAGAAGTTGCAAAACTTATCGACACACTTAAGAATTTGGGTTTCTGGGCAGTTACTATTTTTGGTGGGTCTTCGTTTAGCTTTACCGACTGTGTTATTCACGACGACAAAGAGAAAGTTGTACAAGAGGCAGAAGGTGAAGTAACCGAAATAGAACAGAATTATATGCAAGGACTTGTGACAATCGAAGAAAAACGTGAACTTGCAAACAACGTATGGATTGAAACAACAGAAAAACTGGCAGATCTTACGTGGGGTGTGTACCCAGAAGAAAATCCGGTTAAAATTATTATTAAATCAGGAGGCGCTCGTGCTTCCCGTGAACAACTTAAACAGATTTCTGGTATTAAAGGACTTGTATACGACCCAATGGGTAAAATTGTAGAACTGCCAACCAAATCTAACTATCGCGAAGGTCTTAATATTTTTGAATACTTTACTTCAACTCGTGGCGCACGTAAGGGTCTTGCAGACTCCGCACTTAAAACCGCGGACGCTGGGTACTTGACTCGTCGTCTTGTAGATGTTGCACACGAAGTAATTCTCAAAGAAGACGACTGTGGAGACGAAGTCGGTATTCAAATAACGAACACCGGTATTCGTGGCGCAAAATTCTTCGACCGCATTAGTGGTCGCTACAGCGCCCAAGATGTAGTAAAGAATGGAAAAGTACTGCTTGAAAAAAATACCTTAATTGACGAAGCAGTCATTATTAAACTTAAAGAAGCGGATATTTCAAAAATAGATGTTCGTTCTCCTATTACCTGTAAAACAAAACGGGGGCTTTGTATTAAATGTTATGGGCTAGACTTCACCACTAATAAACCTGCACAAATTGGAATGCCCGTTGGCGTTGTTGCAGCGCAATCTATTGGAGAACCAGGAACTCAACTTACTATGCGTGTCCGTCACTTTGGAGGAATAGTTATTTCCGACGTTACCCAAGGCTTACCTCGCGTAGAGGAGCTTTTTGAAACGAGGAACCCAAAAATTATTTCTCCCATGGCAGAAATTGCGGGTAAAGCAAAAATTAGTGAGGACACAGAAAACGATATGTATCAAATTGAGATTAGTGCGACAAGTGGTGACGATGTTCGCACCTACTCGGTGTCTATGACTCAAAAATTACATGTTCAAAATGGCCAACTCGTTGCAAAGGGTACTCAACTTTCAGAAGGGTATCTCAACATTAAAGAACTTCTCGAAGTTCGGGGAACACGAGAAACACAACTGTATCTCCTAAGCGAAATTCAAAACGTGTACGAATCACAAGGAATTGGTATTCACGACAAACATTTTGAAACTATTATTCGAAAAATGAGTGACAAAATTGTTATAGACGACGAAGGCGATACCAGTTTCTTAGTCGGCGAAGCAGTAAGCCGAGACGTGTTTATTGAAGAAAACAAAAAAGTAGTCGCCAAAGGTGGAAAACCAGCGTCTGGACAAGCAGTCATTATGGGAGTAACGAACGCCTCCATTCATACTGACTCGTGGTTATCGTCCGCTTCGTTCCAAAATACAACCAGTGTCCTAACACGTGCCTCTATAAAGGGAGAAATAGACTATTTGTACGGTCTAAAAGAAAATGTTATAATCGGAAGACTAATTCCTACAACCGAAGAGTTAATTAAGAAGTATTACGGTTAATTTTATTTTATGCCAACCATTAATCAATTAGTGCGAAAAGGTAGAAAAAGTAAAGTGCGAAGTAGTAAAGCTCTCGCGCTTAAAAAGTGGTTTAACCACCTTACGGGTGGGTATAAACGCTTAGCGTCCCCCCTTAAAAAAGGGGTGTGTACAGTTGTTCGCACTATGACGCCAAAAAAACCAAACTCAGCGCTTCGTAAAGTAGCCCGTGTCCGTCTCTCAAATAAAGTAGAAGTAACCGCCTATATTCCCGGTATCGGTCACAATCTGGCAGAACACTCTATAGTACTCGTCCGTAGCGGCCGCGTAAAGGACTTGCCAGGGGTAAAATATCACATTGTCCGTGGTGTGTATGACGCCGCGGGTGTTGAAAACAGAAAGCAATCACGCTCTAAGTACGGAGTGAAATTACATATTGCACAAAAGAGTGCATAATAAACGAATATGCCACGCCGTAAATATAAAATCAGACCAGTAAAACCAGATCTTATTCACAACAGTCGTATTGTTTCGAAACTCATCAATATTATTATGCACGACGGTAAAAAAAGTGTTGCAGAAGGAATTGTGTATAGCGCTATGGAAATTATGAAGAAACAAAATATTAATCCCCAAGAGGTTATGGAAAAAGTAGCAGAAGTTATTGGACCTCGTATGACAGTTCGTCCTCGCCGCATTGGTGGAGCGTCCTACATGGTTCCAAAAGAAACAACGCCAAAACATCGATTATTTTTAGCTATTCGTTGGATTGTAGACGCGGCACGTCTTCGCAGTAATAAGGAGTTTCATACATTTGAAGAAAAACTCGCTGCAGAATTCATCGATGCGTCAAACGGAAAGGGTGCCGCATTTGATAAAAAACAACAAGCAGAAAAGCTTGCCGATGCTAACAAGGTCTTCGCTCATTTTGCATGGTAACTATATGGCACAACAAAGTATCGTTACCAAAGATAGAAATGTCCCCCTCGACAAAATCCGCAACATAGGTATTATTGCCCATATCGACGCCGGTAAAACAACAACTACTGAGCGTATTCTTTTTTATACAGGGAGAACCTACAAAATTGGAGATATCGACGATGGAGATACGCAAATGGACTGGATGGAGCAAGAAAAAGAACGGGGGATTACTATTGTTTCGGCAGCTACCACCACGTTTTGGCGAGAAAACAGAATTAACATTATAGATACTCCGGGCCACGTAGATTTTACCGCAGAAGTGGAACGCTCACTGCGAGTTTTGGACGGCGCCGTGGTGATTTTTGACGCGGAAGAAGGTGTTCAGTCACAATCCGAAACCGTGTGGCGTCAAGCAGACAAATATAATGTTCCCCGCCTCTGCTTTATAAATAAAATGGACAAATTGGGAGCGAATTACGAAAATACCTTGTCTCAAATTCAAGAACGGCTTGGAGTAACTCCCGTAAGTATCACACTCCCTATTGGTAAAGAATCAGACTTTAAGGGCGTTATTAATCTATTAACCATGAAGGCGTTGTATTGGGATCAAGATCCCCAAGGAATAAAATATACCGAAACAGAAATTCCAGCAGAGTATATAGAAATTGCAAAAGCGAAGCGTCACACGTTAACCGAACGCGTTGCAGAGCACGACGACGCCATTATGGCGAAATTTTTAGACGAAAAAGATGTTACCAACGAAGAACTTATGGGTGGCATTCGCCGCGCTACTATTGCCTACAAAATTGTTCCTATTTATTGTGGCACCAGTCTGCGCAATAAAGGCGTACAGCCAATGCTAGACGGCGTGGTAGACTTTTTACCGTCGCCCGGAGACCTTAAACAAATTACCGGAATTAATCCACTCACGAACGAAAAGGAAACGCGTAACTTATCACCAAACGAAAAACTATGTGCGCTTGCCTTTAAATTACAACTCGATTCTCACGTAGGTAAATTAACCTACGCGCGTATTTATTCAGGTGTGTTACAAGCGGGGACATATCTTTATAATCCTCGTCAAAATACTCGTGAACGGGTTGGCCGCGTACTTCTTATGCACGCAAATAATCGTGAAGAAATAGACAAGGCATATGCGGGGGAAATTGTCGCGCTTGTTGGGCCGAAGGCTTCAAAGACAGGCGATACACTGGTAGACGAATCCGCGCCACTCGTTCTTGAATCTATTAAATTTCCGGAACCCGTTATTTCCTTGGCTATTGAACCAAAAACAAAAGCAGACCAGGAAAAGTTATCGCTTATTCTAGGAAAATTTCTCGACGAAGACCCAACATTCAAAGTGAAGTACGACTACGATACGGGCCAAACTATTATTTCCGGAATGGGCGAGTTGCATCTTGAAATTATAGTAGATCGTATGCGTCGCGAATATAAAATGGACGCAAATGTGGGTAAGCCACAGGTGGCATACCGTGAGACAATTCTTGGCTCCGCTGAGGCAGAAGGAAAGTATATTCACCAATCGGGTGGTCGTGGGCAATATGGTCACTGTGTTATAGAAATTAAACCGCTCGCCCGGGGTGAGGGTTTTAAGTTTACCAACGCCATTAAAGGAGCGTCTATTCCCGGAGAATTTATTCCATCTATTGAAAAGGGTATTCGAGAAGCTATGGAAAAAGGGGTACTCGCTGGTTATCCACTGGTCGACTTTGAAGTAGTACTTTTCGACGGAAGCTTTCACGATGTCGACTCGTCCGATATGGCCTTTAAAATAGCTGGCGCAATAGCACTTAAAGAGGCGTCAAAACGAGCAGGCCTTACAATTATTGAACCTATTATGAAAATGGAAGTTACCGCGCCGGAGGCTAATATGGGTACGGTTATTGGAGACCTCTCCAGTCGTCGTGCAAAAATACTCGGAACGCAAAAACGTGGAGATTCAATTGTTATTACCTCAAATGGGCCGCTTGCAGAGCTTTCGGGCTATGCGACGAAGATTAGGTCACTCACTCAGGGACGTGGCTTCTTCTATATGGAACCGTCCCACTACGAAGAGGTACCCAAGGCAATTCAACTGAAAATTATTGAAGACCGCATGGGACCGCAAAATAAAAAGACTTCTTAATTTTCAATTTCCAATGTCATCCTCGCGAAGGCGGGGATCTAGTTCTCTAACCAAAAATAGCAGCTAATGTCTTTTGGGCATTTCCTGCAATAGTTTGGTTTGTATCATTACTTGCCATTTCTAGAAATTTTCTGACAGTATCAGTTCTCAATAGTGCTTTTGAGTGGCGTGAAGCATACTGCAGAACTCTTACACACTCGCTTGTTATTCTATCGGAACCATGGGGACTTCTAAATCCGCTACTAAGAACAGCTTCTATAGCTTTTAGCAGGTGTTTACCTTTATACCATGCAGCATTTTTCAATGCAGCTGCCGCATTTTCACGTGCAAGCAGAGGATAAGAAGTTTGTCCTAATAAAGATCCTGCAAGTAAAACTACCTCAGACAAATGTTGACCATTATGCCATGCCAAATTTTGTAGCAACATTGCAGCTTCGATTATTGTTAATTTTGCTGTATCTGATAATTTATCTCGTGGACTAAGAGAATGTTCAATGTATTCAATAACCTCGCGTAAATGCTCTCCTTTTTGAGAAGAGCGAATAAGAGTTTCAGTGTTAAGACATCCCAAAGCGGAAATTCTGGCAGAATCAGAAAATCGAAAAGCTCGATTCATTTCTACAAAAGCTTGATCAGGATGAAGAGTACCTAACTGGAATTCTAGCCCTCTTGTTAAAAAACCCATGCTCCTATTATACTATAAGATAGTCCTCTTTGAGTCTTAAGGTGTCATCCTTTGCGAAGCTAAGGTGACACCTTCACAGAGTTCCCAACTCTCACCCCATACTTCTTCACAAACCCACTTTTTACTTCAAGAACAGAATCAAAAGGAACAGTGGCATTTACATACGCAATTTCTCCCTTATTATTCTGGGGCGAAGGAATATTTTCTTTCAAATCTACAATCTTATTTTTTCTGATATAAATAAAATCCAAGTCAAAGAGCATATCTTTCATCCAAAATAAATAATTTCCAGGAACAGAGAATACAAATAATTTTCCTTCAGAGAAGGTAATAGGTTTGTGGCCCGAGTATCCTAGTGCCCGCTTTTCATCGGTGTCTTCAATGTCTACCGAAATGGTTACTTTGTCTGAAATGGTAAGCTGCGGCATACGTTTGGTGTTTTCCATTCTCCTTGTTACAATTATAAATAAACCAGTAGCAATAAGTAGCAATATAACAATTATTTTTAATTTAGTTGGCATGTCAATAAAACTTATTATAGACGAATCGCAAAAAGAAGCGTGGAACAGAGTGGTACATCATCCACTACAAACAGGAGAGTGGGGAGAAGTAAAAAAAGCAGCGGGAAACGAAATTTTGAGAGTGGGTTTGTTTGATAATGATAAATTAGTTCAAGGCTTTCTCATAACCATTCACGCCATTCCCTATACAGAATATAAAATAGGTAATTGCGCGCGGAGCGCGTGGCCACCACAAGAAGTTTTGCAATTTTTACAAAAAGTACTGAAAGAAAAAAATGTTATTTTCTTGAAACTCGAAACAGATAGCAGTACAAACGAATCGGGAAAATATAAACTTCCTCTATTACTAAATAAGTGGACGGTAGACAATCTCTTTTTTGTTAAATCCTCTTCTCGTGTATTTGCTCCACATACATTTTTAATGGACCTCCGTTTTTCAGAGGAAGAGTTACTTGCCCGTATGCACCAAAAAACACGCTACAATATCCGCCTCGCAGAGAAAAAGGGAGTTGTTGTACGCGATGTTTCTAATGAAAAAGATGGCTTCGATGTTTTTTACTCGCTTTATTTAGAAACGGTAAAACGTCAAAATTATCTCGGGCACAGCTATGCGTACCACCAAACCGTCTGGGAAAAAATGAAAGCCGCAGGCTACGCACGTCTTTTAGTTGCCTATTCTCAAGACAAACCGCTTTCGGCATACGAACTTTTTTTTTATAAAAACACTGGTTACTATTTGTACGGCGGCTCGAGTAATGAAAATAAAGAGGTAATGGCGTCAAATTTACTTATGTGGGAGGCGTTGAAGTTATCAAAAAAAATAGGCTGCACGTGGTTTGATATGTGGGGAGCGCTGCCAAAAAATTATAATCCAAAAGATCCGTGGGCAGGCTTTCATCGGTTTAAAGAAGGGTATGGAGGAATGCACAAAACCTATTTACCTACAATTGATTTGGTAATAAATCCCGTGGCCTATAAAATATTTTCCTTCCTCTGGCCCATCCGTAACTTGTTCGAAGAAGTAAAGCAGAAAATTAAATCATCATTCTAATATTAACCCTTAGAATCCCTTAATCTCCTTTAGATTCCTTTTAAAGTTCCCGCGAAGATGGGGTTCTCCCGCCCATTCTTGCCTCCCCTATGAGGGGAGGATTAAGGTGGGGTTTCTCATTGGTTAGAAATTTGTATAATCATACGTATGTACCAGCCTACCTACACCGTCAATAACGCCATTCTCATAAACATCGGTCGTCTTGAAGCCGCCCGTCAAGTTATTATGGACGCGCCACTCTTGCCGCTTTGGGAAAAGCGTTTCAAAGAAGACGCTCTGGTACGCCAAGTTCATCATGGAACGCATTTAGAGGGTAATCAGTTGGATAAAGAAGAAGCAAAACAAATTATTTTAAGTCAAAACCTGCATGCCATTCGAACCCGGGACGTTCAAGAAGTTCTCAACTATCGTGCGGTAATGGACTTTATTGAAAATGATACTGCAACGCATATTGTTTCAGAGCGTACCCTTCTCGCGCTTCACAAAATGACGGTAGACAAAATTTTACCCCCGGAGCTTTCAGGTCAATATCGTACAAAGCGGGTAGTTATTAAGGATACCCAAACGGGCTTGGTTACGTTCAAGCCACCCGATCCCGAAGAAGTTCCTTATCTCGTCAATGAATTTTTTAAATGGCTTGAAATGTTGAAGGCAGATACTATGCATCCGGTTATAAAAGCGGGGATTGCGCACTTTGAGCTGGTTCGTATCCACCCGTTTTTAGACGGTAATGGCCGTGTGGCACGCGCGCTGGCGACGCTTATGTTGTACGCAGACGGGTACGATATCCGTCGTTTCTTTTCGCTTGAAGAGTATTTTGACAAAGATCCACTAACGTATTACGAACATTTGCAAGAGGCGGGCAAAGGAGACCTTACCCCGTGGCTTGAGTATTTTACCAAGGGTCTTGCGGAAGAGCTGGAACGGATTAAAGATAAAATTAAAAAACTGTCGACAGATAGTCACTTAAAAGAAAAACTCGGCG
>CAYHPU010000011.1:0-19616 GCA_964358525.1 uncultured Gammaproteobacteria bacterium | reverse complement strand
TCGTTTCATTTAAGTACTATCGTTTGGAATATCGTTATTAAATGGGATTACTTCAGTAAGACGACTGTAGGAACTCAATATGTGCGAGCAATAGACTCCATTAGCGCAAACATTGCAGAAGGATTTGGAAGATTTAGTAAGAAAGACAAAATTAACTTTTATCGGTACAGCTATGGATCTGTATACGAATCTAAAGACTGGACAGAAAAAGCAAAAACTCGTAAATTACTTACACCCTCTGAATACATCCAGATAGCATCACTCTTAAATAAAATCCCACTAGAAATACATGGTCTTATTCGATTTACCAATCAAAAATTAGCAATCTAGCAATTCTGTGATGGAACAATTTAACAATGTAACAATTTAACAATTTCTCTATGCCTATTGTTGACTGGCTCACCCAACCATATTCACAATACTTTCCCTCCGACCTGCTGGCCGTTTTGTCCGCCATGGTCTGGGGACAGAAAGACGGTCTTACTCCGTATTATCGCGATCTGTTTTTACAAACAGGTCTTCTTCATTTACTTGTCTTATCTGGCCAAAACATTTCTCTTATGGTTGGTTTTTTTGAATGGACGGGAGAATATTTCGGGAGAACCGTAAAATTGTGTATTCAATTGCTCATAAGCCTCTTTTATCTATCTGTCTTCTTTACCGAACCATCCATTGTTCGTGCGAGTATTATGTCAGTAGTAACTACCCTCTCTCTTCTTATGCAGAAAACAGTATGGTCGCTTCCTATACTGCTTTTTACAGCATTTATTATGCTTATCGTCAGACCTGAATGGATAGCAAGCATTTCCTTTTGGCTCTCGTTTTCTGCCACATTCGGCATTGTTGTTTTTTACCCGCCCCTGCGCGAATACTGCCGTGTTCGAAAAATAAAAAGCAGTAATTATTTCGTAACTACATTCCTTATTTCCCTGTCCGCCCAAATACTGACGACACCCCTTATTTTGTTATTTTTCCGAGAAACAACGCTTATAGCGCTCCCGATGAATGTATTGGTGGGGTGGCTCGTTGAGCCAATTATGGTGCTGGGGTTTTTTGTAAGCTTTGCAGGCCATATTCCATTCGTTGGCCACATTATTAGCGTTCCCCTGTTCGGACTATTGAAGTTGTTTATGGAAATTGTGCGGTACGGGTATGAAATTGGGAAATTTATGACGATTAGAATATAGATATAGCAGTTTGGGTCGACACAGGCTATAGTCCCCGCAGGGGAGGTCGACCCCTACAATAATTAAATGAATATTGTCAACGACAATACAGAATGGTTAATAATCACCGTAGGGGCGGACCCCCGTGTCCGCCCAAACAATGCAAACATTGAATAAGACATATAACAACATGACAATACATTATGAATGGACAAACATATCGTAGGGGCGGACCCCCGTGTCCGCCCAAACAAAATAATAAGATGTCACACGGTTTATTAAAAGCACGGAAACAAATTCGTTTAAAAACATGGAATTACGCACAATACGGCTATTATTTTATTACGATATGTGTAGGAAATAGAAAAAATTTATTAGGGCACATCGTACCTGTAGGGGCGGACCCCCGTGTCCGCCCAAACAAATCCTACCCCAAAATAGTTCTTAGTAAGTTTGGACAAATTGTTGACAATAAAATTCTTGAATTAAAGAAATATGAAGGAGTTGATGTCGATTTATATTGCATAATGCCTAATCACGTCCATTTAATTCTCATTGTATCAAATATTATCGGGTCGGCACGGGCCCCGAGAACTCGGGGGACCCCTACAGTAGGTGAATATATCAAACGCTTCAAAACATTAACAACAAACATTTACATTGAGAATGTCAAAATAAATAATTGGCCGCCATTCAACAAAAAACTATGGCAACGAAATTATTTTGAACACATCGTTCGGAATGAAAGAGATTTACAAAATGTTCGATCGTATATTTTATACAACCCATTAGACGTAAACCCTTTTTTGTTTGGGTCGACACAGGCTATAGTCCCCGCAGGGGAGGTCGACCCCTACATAGTAAAATAAATGTTACCAACGACAATGCAAAATAATTAGTAATTCCTGTAGGGGCGGACCCCCGTGTCCGCCCAAACAACAATAAAATGAATAAACCTTTTTTCATCACCATCGCCCTTGGAACTTTTATTACGCTCTATTTTATTTTTACAAACTCTCACCGTTCTCAACCCCGTATCGTGCTTTGTAGTGGGAAAAACGTTCAGTTTGCATATATTCGACTCGCTGACACTGATTTATTTATCATGAAAAAGGGACTGCCCTTGTATGCAGAGCGTTGTTTAAATCGTCAGCTACCTTATTTTGATCGGACAGTCGAACTACTCATAAACGCCCGAGTGGTTCAATCAAAAAGCAAGAAGCCACCATTCTCCACGTTCACCATAAAAAAGACATTCATGGTGCAGCCGAAAGATACGGCACTAATTAGAGATGTTAGATTGCAGATTACAAATGAATCGATAATTCTCCAAAATAATAATCAGAAAAAAGTTATTCCCTTTCCGGCGAGAGAGAACGATAGGGATGAATATATAACTTTTGAGCAGTGATTATTATTGCTATATTGCTAAACTGTTAAATTGCTCCAGACAATTTTAACAATATAACAATTGAACAATATAGCAATTGAACAATTGTTTCTCATGCACTCATGAGTATTTTCTTCATTTCCTGAAAAATTTCAAATGCTTCAAAGCCGATCCATTGTTTCCCTACGAGTTCTTTTGGCAGTCCCGGATCCATTTTTAAGACTTCCAAAAATGCGTTTACCACCTGCTGCATTTTTTCTTCTTTGCCCGTTTTCTCTTCAGAAAGCACCGTGTGCCACATTTTGAACGTCTTTTTATACACCACCTCCAGCTTCGAAAGCTCCCATACTTTTTCAATGAGTACCTTTTCTTCTCCAACTACTTGTACTCCTTCAAATGCTTGCACATATTCCTGAAGTTCGTCTTTAGACATTAAGCTTTTCAGTTCGGGAATAATGGGGTGTGGGGTAATCCAAAAAGATCGGTGCCAGGGGCCAAGTCCCCACCCGGTGACTTCGCGTCGAAGCGCGTCCCGCAATGAACGTTTTTTTTCCGGTATTTCGTAACTCAGAATTCGGAACTTGCCGTCCCAGGGAAATAACATAAACCGTACGAGCGGAAAGCTGAGCGCAAGTTCCAACTGCCCTTTTTCGGTAATCACATAAGTGCCTGTATCTTCTTTTGTAATAACCTCGTCATGCATCATTTGGCGAATGGTGCCACGGGAACGAGGAGAATCGGCAGGAAGCGAAAATATCTTCTTTATTTTTTCGTTAAAAATATCGTGTGCTTTGTCTTTGCCGAGTAAAAAAAGGGTGAGAAGTATTCGTGTTCGCCGTTCTTTTATTTGTGCCTTCATATATAGATTTCTTACCGAGTTTGTAACTTTTTTGTAACGTAAAGTTGCTAAATCGGTTTAGAAAGATTTATATCCGTAGCACCTATCAAAGTGCGAAGGATATACCGCTAATGTAGCAAACGTTAAATTATTGTCAAGAGTATTTTGATGGGCAAGGGTGAAGTGTCTTTTTTCTTTACCTTCTATGAATAGACTTTATTTGACATTATTTCTTATCATGTAATAATATGAACATGAATATAGATTTAACTAAGGTTTACCAGCAATATAAAGGTCTTTGGATTGCATTAGATGAGAATCTCAATAAGGTGTTGTCTCATAACAAAAATGCTCAGAAAGCATATAAACAAGCTACCCAAAGAGGAAGTAAAACGCCGATTATGTTCAAAGTACCTATAAAAAATACAGCATACTTCGGTCTCAATTGGTGTGAGCAACATTAGACACATATTTAAATACACAAAAGCTGGTGACTATAAAAGACCTATTATTCCCATTTCTATCAAGCACAAAGGTAAAGTAATAAAATATTTAGCATTAATAGATTCTGGCGCAGATTCGAATATATTTCATATTGATATAGCGAGGCTACTTGAAATTGATCTCAGAGTACTAAATAAAATTCAATTTGCAGGAATAAAAAAAGATAGACTTTGCAACGGATACATTACCGTACTTGAACTCGGAATTGATGATGAATTTTATGATTGCCCTATTATGTTTTCGAGTGACATCTCCAATTCTGGTTATGGAGTATTGGGTCAACGTGGTTTTTTTGACCATTTTAAAGTATCGCTGGACTATAAGACTGACAATATACAACTGAAACAAAGCAAACGTTAATTTTTTGTCAAGCAGATTTTGCAAGGTGAGGGTAAGGGTTAGGCAGTCAGTAGGTAGTTGGGTTAGGGTAAAGTTTTAGAACCCAATACCCTTGCCCTATGCCTTACTAACTGCCTCGCCCTTACCTAAAGCCATATTTATAGAATAGAAGTGTCCTTTTTTCTTCACCTTCCCTTCTCTCTCCAGCTTTTTCATTTCCCGCGTAACCGTTTCACGCGTTAAACCAATAGAATCTGCTATTTCCTTATGACGCAATACAAACGGAATTGTAACCCACGCCTCCCCGTTCTCTATGCCAAACCGCCGCGCATAAATTGAAAGAAAATTAATTATGCGCTTCTGTGCAGAAACGAAAAACATGTGGCACATTGCTTCGGACAAATACATCAGTCCGCTTGAAAGTCGGGAGGTAAGTTCATACAACACGTCCGGTTCATGCTTTATAAATGAAAGGACTGCCTCTCGTGGTGCAACTCGAACCTGCACGGTACTAAGCGCTTCGAAGGTAAATATATTTTTCTGACCAGCGAGAATAAGTGCCATAGGGAAATAGGAGTACTCCTTGAAAATGTGGATCATTATATCTTCTCCATGCTCACTTTCGTAGAAGAGACGTACATATCCCTTTTCAACAAAGTACACGTGTGAGTTTTTTTCCTGATCACCGTTAATTATTTTCTGACCACTCTCAAATACCTTTTCAGGATATTCAGAAAAAAACTCAGTTAATTTCTTCCTAATCGCAAGTGACATGCGGTTTATTGTAGTCCTCTTCATAACAATATTATGTGATACTCATCACCAAAATGCAAAGTCAGCTTGACAATATTATCAAATAATCAATAATAAAACAGTATGAACCGAATTTATTCCCGCTGTGTTAAGGTAGTGGTATTAGTAAGTTTTTTTGTGGGTTTTAAACTCTTCACTCCTCCCGCCACCCACACCGCCAACCTTACAACCGCAACGGCAACAATGAGTAATCCTCGCTTGTCGTACCGAGCCGGTGTAACAACAGGTGCTATTAACACGTCAACCATTACAATCGACGGTTCGGCAAACGGAGACAACGATACAAATCATATATTTAAAGGAGACACGGTGTGTTTCGCGGGAGCAGATTTCTCCGGGTGTTCGGGTCCTACTACCTATACGGTTGCCAACGTGATTAATACGACAAACTTTAATATCAACACCCCGCTCACTGCAGGACTTGGCGCGAATGATTATGTTATTTCAACCCAATCAGGAACATTGACCATAACGTTTACCACGGTAAACGCAATTCCTACCGCTGGAGATATATTAATTACTATTCCGGCAATAGACCAAAACAGTCAACCAAACGACGGGTTTCCCGATACCTCAGCTAGTTTATTAACCAACGGATTCGACGTAAAAAGTATAGCGGCAGCCCAAGTAGCTACAACCGGGTGTACCGACGGAAACTGGGTTACCACAGAAATTATTACTCCAGGAACCGCCACAACCGACAACTTAATCCGCGTAGACCGCCAAACCGCAAGCTGTGCCGGAAGCTCAGCTATAACAGTGACCATCCAGAATTTGATAAACCCCGCGCCGGTAACGAGTGGTCATACCCAAGGAGGAGCGGATATTTACACAATTAATATCAAGACCCGCGACGGCGGAGACAATGAAATAGATAGCCTTGACGTAAAGGTTGCTCCTGTTGAAGCGGTATTTGTTTCTGCAACCGTAGACGAAACGCTTGCCTTTACCGTTGCTGGTATAGCAACAGATACAGGAAGCTACTGTGGTGTAACGAGGACATCCGCCTCACCCGATACAACGGCTACCGCTTTGCCATGGGGAACACTTGCAACAACCTACGGCGCCGCAACACATAACACAAACCATCAACTGACCGTTTCAACAAATGCATTAAGTGGATATAAAGTGTATGCAGAAGAGAACGACCAAATGGGCAGAAATGGAAATGTCTGTACTGGTGTCGCGCCAAGCGCCGGCGAATATACCTTTAGCGCAGGCACCTGTATTAGAGATACGGTGTGCGACGGAACAGGGTGTACTGAAACGACACTGAGAGACTGGGGCGCTACGCCTACAACCTATTATGGCTTGGGATATTCGCTTGAAAATACCAGTGGAACAGACGCTAAATTTACGTATAACCAGGCGGCAGCAAGTTTTAACGCGAAACAGTTTGCCGATATTCAAGGAGCCGAAAGTAAAACAGCGAGTAACGCAGAACTTATGACCGCCGCTTCTCCAGTAAGTGGAAGCAGCGCTTATGTTTGTTACCGTATTAACCTTCCGGGGACACAACCTGAAGGATATTATTACAATACGATTAAATATACGGCAGTATCGACGTTTTAGGGATCGTTTGCAAATTGAAAATTTGTAATTACGATCCCTTATGCCGCGTCGTTAGATGCGGCCTAGGTTAGATAGTTAGTAGTTATTAGTTAATAGTTAAAAACAAGATTAGATGAAAAAATTCAAATTCCTCCTAACTAGTAACTATTATCTAGTAGCTATAGCAGCATTCTTTCTCTTAGCTATTAGCTATCAGCTATCAGCTATCAAAGTCAGTGCCCAAAACAGTATTCCCCTCGTTGTCTCCCCCGCTCGTCAGGAAGTGTTGGTTGACCCGGGAGAAAGTACCAATGTGAACGTTCGTTTTTATAATCAAGCCAGCAGCCCTCTTTCGGGGATTGTGCGGGTAGCCGATTTTATTGTGTACGATAAAGAGGGCTCGCCACAAATAATTGACAACGTTAAACTGGCGTCTCCTCGTTTCTCCGGTTCAACATGGATTAACCTTCCGTATGAAAACGTTACTATTGCGGCAAATGACAAAATATCTATGTACGTGCCTATAACTGTTCCCGCGAATGCGAAGCCCGGTGGTCGGTATGTTGCCGTTTACTTTGAACCAAATACCGGTGTACCACAGTCAAAGACTGGGCAAGGAGCAGGCTCTGGCCTTGCTTCTCGCATCGCTTCCCTTCTCTATATTCAGGTTAAGGGAGACACGTTTCAAAAGGCAATTGTAAATGTATTTAGTGCTCCGTCTTTTATGGAGTTTGGACCCGTCACCGTAAAAGCTGAAATATTAAACCGTGGAGACTTTCACATTCGTCCCATTGGAGCAGTTACGATGACCGATATGTTTGGACGCCTCGTTGACCAATCGAGTTTAAAAGAGCAAAATATTTTCCCCGATACGGTACGCACGTTTGAAAACAGTCTGGGTAAAAAATGGATGTTTGGACGCTACACCGTGAACCTCGCCGCTTCGTATGCCAGTGGAAAAACACTTGAGTCAAGTTTGTACTTGTGGATAATGCCCTGGAGACTCATTGCAATTGTAATTCTCGGTGTTGCCATTCTCTGGTCAGTTCTCAGCCGCACTATTCTTTCTTCTCAGAAACACGTCGAAGAACTTCAAGAGAAATTGCAAAAAGAAGAAAAGGAAATTGAAGACCTCCGCAAAATGGTAGAAAACAAAAAGGAATAATTGCTTTGAGAAAATTATTTATTAGGTTATCTATTTCTCTCCTTATAGTAAGCCAGTTGGTGGTATATAAGTTAGTTCTTCCCAGTACAACCCACACCGCCAACCTTACAACCGCAACGGCAACAATGAGTAATCCTCGCTTGTCGTACCGAGCCGGTGTAACAACAGGTGCTATTAACACGTCAACCATTACAATCGACGGTTCGGCAAACGGAGACAACGATACAAATCATATATTTAAAGGAGACACGGTGTGTTTCGCGGGAGCAGATTTCTCCGGGTGTTCGGGTCCTACTACCTATACGGTTGCCAACGTGATTAATACGACAAACTTTAATATCAACACCCCGCTCACTGCAGGACTTGGCGCGAATGATTATGTTATTTCAACCCAATCAGGAACATTGACCATAACGTTTACCACGGTAAACGCAATTCCTACCGCTGGAGATATATTAATTACTATTCCGGCAATAGACCAAAACAGTCAACCAAACGACGGGTTTCCCGATACCTCAGCTAGTTTATTAACCAACGGATTCGACGTAAAAAGTATAGCGGCAGCCCAAGTAGCTACAACCGGGTGTACCGACGGAAACTGGGTTACCACAGAAATTATTACTCCAGGAACCGCCACAACCGACAACTTAATCCGCGTAGACCGCCAAACCGCAAGCTGTGCCGGAAGCTCAGCTATAACAGTGACCATCCAGAATTTGATAAACCCCGCGCCGGTAACGAGTGGTCATACCCAAGGAGGAGCGGATATTTACACAATTAATATCAAGACCCGCGACGGCGGAGACAATGAAATAGATAGCCTTGACGTAAAGGTTGCTCCTGTTGAAGCGGTATTTGTTTCTGCAACCGTAGACGAAACGCTTGCCTTTACCGTTGCTGGTATAGCAACAGATACAGGAAGCTACTGTGGTGTAACGAGGACATCCGCCTCACCCGATACAACGGCTACCGCTTTGCCATGGGGAACACTTGCAACAACCTACGGCGCCGCAACACATAACACAAACCATCAACTGACCGTTTCAACAAATGCATTAAGTGGATATAAAGTGTATGCAGAAGAGAACGACCAAATGGGCAGAAATGGAAATGTCTGTACTGGTGTCGCGCCAAGCGCCGGCGAATATACCTTTAGCGCAGGCACCTGTATTAGAGATACGGTGTGCGACGGAACAGGGTGTACTGAAACGACACTGAGAGACTGGGGCGCTACGCCTACAACCTATTATGGCTTGGGATATTCGCTTGAAAATACCAGTGGAACAGACGCTAAATTTACGTATAACCAGAGCTCGGCAAATTTTAATGCCAAACAATTTGCGGATAAGCAAGGCGGAGAAAGTAATTTACAAAGCAATGCAGAGTTAATGTTGAACACCGGCCCCGTTGCAGCAAATAGTGTGTACGTGTGTTACCGCATAAATATTCCCGCCACCCAGCCGGAAGGCTACTACTACAATACTCTCAAATACACGGCGGTATCGACGTTCTAACACACATACTATTAACATTGACAGGTAGAAAGTATATGCGTATAATCTCTATTATATGGACAAAAAGTATACAATTCCTATAGATAGGTATGTCAAAAAAAAGATAATTCAGCATATTCAGCCTCAAAAAGTAGTGGTAATATATGGTCCGCGTCGAGTGGGTAAAACAACCCTACTCCACCAAATTGCAAAACACGTAGCCGAACCAATTCTCTGGCTAACCGGAGAAAATTTGGACGTACAGAGCTGGTTATCCTCCAAATCTCTCAATACCCTCAAGCAAGGTATTGGCAATTACAAATATATTATTATTGACGAAGCTCAATATGTAAATGAAATAGGCCTCAATCTGAAAATACTGGTAGACAATATTCCCGCTATAAAAATAATTGCCACTGGTTCTTCATCGTTTGAGCTGGCAAACCAGGTTGGTGAGCCGCTAGTAGGTAGGAAATGGCACTATACCCTCTATCCCTTGTCCCAACTGGAACTGCAACCGTTTGAAACACCTTTTGAAAGTAATACCCTACTAGAACAAAGACTTATTTATGGTTCATATCCTGAAGTGCTCTTGACCGAAAGCAACCAAAATAAAGCCTCTCTCCTCAACTCAATTGTTGATGGCGTGTTATTTAAAGATATATTTACACTGGAAGGCGTTAAAAAACCGCTCAAAATTATCCAATTGGCCAAGTTGCTGGCTTTGCAGATAGGAGGCCAAGTCTCGCTCAGCGAGCTTTCTCGTGCCCTCGGTATCAATTTTGCTACCGTAGAACGGTATGTGGATCTTTTGGAAAAGACTTTTGTAATTAAAACTGTCTATGGTTTCAGCCGAAATTTGCGCAAGGAGATTACAAAAACTCATCGGTATTACTTTTGGGACAACGGTATTCGAAATGCGCTTATAAACAACTTCAATCCACTCTCAATTAGAACAGACATCGGCCAGCTCTGGGAAAATTATCTGTTTATAGAACGAACCAAAAAAAGAGAATATCAAGACCTATTAAGTAACATCTATTTCTGGAGAACTCACGACCGCCAGGAAATCGATCTTGTCGAAGATTACGCGGGAAAGTTACATGGGATCGAATTTAAGTGGTCACCGAAACAGTCAAAAAAAGTCCGCCCTCCCCGAGACTGGACAAAAACATATCCCGAAAGCGATTATACGGTAATAAACAGAAACAATTATTTGGATTTTATATCGTAAAAAGGTACTTTACAAAGATCGACTGGTTTTCTTAAGGCTACTACTACAATACCCTCAAATACACCGCCGTGTCTACGTTTTGATGCGGCGAACAACTCTTACACTAGTAGAAAATAACAAGGAATGACGTAGAATAATAGTATCCTCATATGACAAAAACAATTTCGCAACAACTAATTGAAAAGACTCTGAAAGAGTTTCGTGATGCTGAAATGGCCGCGAAAAAACCGCAACAAGATTCGCGCGTATGGACAGATCCCGAAGGGTATAAATATCTCGTTCAATGGTCAAACGCCGTGCTACTTCGATTCTTTATTAGGAAATTCACCGAGTCTTTGCCAAAGTCTGAATTCAAACGGAAAGCGCAAGTATACCCGTCTTACACTGGTTTGTCCCGTTTAGCGGGATCAAAGCAGTTTAGAGGGGTATATACCCGAACACTTTCAAGTGTGAGTGGTATAGATGACGCTGCGCGGAGTGTTGTTCGGAATATCGAAGAAGGGTATAAACGGGCAAAAACAAGGGAATATATTGAATTTATTGGATTTAGCCAAGGAAGTTTGGAAGAAGTTAAAGGAGATGTGCGTGAATTAACTGAGGACCGATTCTTAAAGTCAGTCCCTGGTTCAAGTTTGGCTGGAATTGGTATGAGCCTTGGCGATTTTAACCAAAGCCTACGGAAAAATAAAGGAAATTACAGGATGATAATAATAATCCTCTAAAGTTCTTTAATTCCTCCTCTTCCGATTTCGCATACCGTCCGATAACTCTTCTTTACCCCCCTCTTAATGCCGTTAGCGCCTCTGCCCTTACGTATGAAATTTTTATGGAACTTATTAACAAAACCGACTGGCTGCTTCAAAAATTAGTAGAGTCGCTTGAATTAAAGCAAAAGAATTACAAACTGGAACTTATGGGTATTAGGAGGTAGAGGAAAGTAGAGAATCTGTCCTTTAATTTCCTTTAAATATGAGGCATAAAAAACCATGACTTATCAAATTGACCAATCAGGAAAAATTGAGCAAACAAATAAAGACACCATTGTGGCACTTGCTAATGGCGCCTTTCTAACGGTCAAAATAACTTCTATCGAAAAAAGAAAACTTATTAAAAGTTTGTCCCTCTTAAAAAGACCTCATAAAACATATATAATAGAAATATTGTCTGTACTAATTTATGTTGCTCTGCGAGACTCAAAAATACAGAACGTAACTATTGACACCGAATATTTAGGGCACAACGGCAGTATTAAAGAAAAACTAATTCAGTTATTTAAAAAAACAAAATCTATTTATCCGAATATAAATTTCGGCTTTATTGGTAAACATAGCAATGCGCACATTCATGCTATCGAAACATTCAGAGGCAACAAGAAGGCTACTATTATTTTAAAAGCTGAAACTATTTTGAAGATTTTGATAAATAAAAACACTAAAAAAAGGTTGGAGATCTCGGTCTAGCCGAGAGAACCTTTAGCTAAGACCGCGAGTTATGAGCGGTGGTCGCTAAAGCATCCAACCTATTTATTTAGAATGTAACAAATATGAACACAAAAGTCAAGAATATTTGTCATCCTCGGGCTGAGCAAAGCGAAGATCCGGGGATCCATAACAATTTATGAAACATAAAAAAGTATTTTCTACCGATCGGCTGCTATTTTTAACCGTCTTTGCGAACGAAAAATAGGAAAATAAATTCCCTAATTTCCTAAATTTAATCTAAAAATTCACTATAATGATACCTATGAATACGTATAAAAAACAGATCAAAAAAATATTCGACCAAAACAAGGAAATTTCCTGCCCTGCTTTTCCAAATGAAAAAGTTGTACTTAACAGCAAGGGGCTACATCATATATTTTATAAAGGAGGACAAACAAAATTCGCCCGGTCGGAAAAAGAAATAGGTAACGGAAATAAACATTTTTGGAGTGTAATACCGGCTTGGAGGAGAGTTAGGGGTGAAATGCTCGCTTGCAGCTTAAGTTTTAGCCGCACAACCCTTGCGGGTCACGAGCATTGTTAATGTAACAAATATGAACACAAAAGTCAAGAATAAAGTACTTTCCCGCGATAGGTTGGTTTTTTTAACCGTCTTTATAGTTTTTGCCGTTGTAGCGGTAGTATTTTTTGTTTCGCAGAACAAATATAAAACTTTTTAAACATGCGTATATACATTGACCAATCGGGAAAAATTGAAGATACGGCAAAAAATACTGTTATTGCGTATTCTAACGGAACACAAAAATCTGTTTTCATCTCTGGAAAAACAAAACGAAAACTACAGGAGGCATTTAGGCTTTGCGGTTTCTCTAAGTTTTTCATTTACTATACTTTTGCTGTAGGAATATACTATCTAATAGTAGATTTTAAAACAAAACAATCAATAGTCGTTGATGTTGAATATCAAAAAAAAGACAGAATTATTCTTCAGATTATTGAAAAGCTACTTAAGATTAATAATAAACCTACGCATGAAATTGATTTTTTCAGAATTGGTAACCGCCCAAGAGTTCATTACGCAGCCCATGATGTTTTCATAGGTAAAAAGAAGGCTGATCGTGTTCTTTGCTTTGAAGAAATTATGAGGGCAATAAAAAAGACCGATGGGCGCTTAAGAGAGTGTCTTTCAACTCTGGTCGGCGTTCAAGCTCGGTCCTTAAAATATAAGATATCAAAATAATTAGAAGCTGTCAAGGGACTAAATGAAAAATAAAAAGGTACTTTCTAAAGACAGGTTAATTTTTTTAACGTCTTTGTAGTTTTTGCAGCGGTTGCCATAATATGAATAAACATATTTTTATCTACGTTGATGAATCGGGTACGTTGCCTGACCCTAAGGGACCGATTATTGTTATAGCTGCTGTGGCAACCTACTCCATTAATCAGCTCATTTTGCCTAGTAAATCAGCTTCAAAATCACTGTTTAGAAACAATGGTAATGAAATCAAGTTTTACAAATCAGGTGATAAAACAAAGAAGAAATTTCTCACTGTTTTGTCGAAATCTGATATTCAAATATTTGCACTAATTTTGGAAAAGCATGGACAGAAAATACCAGATACACCTGAGAATTTCGCAGCTATTTGTTCTTTTATTCTTCACGATTGTTTGGACTATTATCAAAATTCGGTAATCTCTATTATTTTTGATCGCCATTTCCATAACCCCTCTGACCTGAAAAAATTTGATGCGATAATCAAAAAAATATCAAACCAGAGTGTTAATATTTCGCATGTTGATAGTATCAAAGAACCTGCCGTAAACACGGCAGATATGATTGCAGGAAGCTTACTATGGAAACAAACAGGAAAGGACGATCAGTTTTACAAGATTATTAAGGGTAAAATTGTAGAGGAAAAAATAGTAAACTGGAAAGAGGTTAAGAGGTGGTTTATTAACAAAAAACTCGCTCGAACCGGTGCAAGCACCCATCCGAAAGCGAGTAATCTAAAGTGAGTATGTCAAATATAAACACAAAAGTCAAGAATAAGTACGTGTCATCCTGATTATTTGTCATCCTCGGGCTGAGCAAAGCGAAGATCCGGGGATCCATAACAAATTATGAAACATAAAAAAATATTTTCCAAAGACCGACTGCTGTTTTTAATCGTTTTTGTGGTCTTTGTAGTTGCGGCAGCCGTATTTTTTGTCCTCCAAAAAAAACCCTTTGTAGAGGCCGCCTGGTTTAACGACCAGTGGGGGTATCGACAACGGGTAGATGTAACAAACGCCGGAACGGCGCAGACGGATTTCCAGGTGGCCATCACTCTTAACACTTCGGCTTTAGTCACCGCCGGCAAGATGCAGTCCGACTGCGATGATATCCGTGTTACGGACGTGGGTGGAAAGGTTCTATCACATTGGATTGAGACGGGAACGAATGCGTGCAATACTACGACGACTGCTATCTGGACAAAAGTTCCTTCAATCTCAACCACAGGAACAACGGTTTTTCTTTACTATGGAAATCCGTCTGCGGTGAGTACGCAAAATGGAGATAATGTTTTTTTGTTTTTTGATGATTTTTCCGGATCAAACATTGATACAACAAAATGGACTATTACCGATTCTACGGGATGGAGCGTCTCTGGGGGAGAACTTACTGGAACAAACACAACGGGAAGAATTCAAACTATTCAAACATTTACCACTCCGTTTATTATGGGAAGTAGAAATATTGTAACCTCATTTGCACCCAACGGTCATGAAACATTGGGAACATATATTTCAAATGCAAATGCATTTGGTGGTTTTCTTCCACATGGCGATACTTCAGGTTATACGCGAAATGATGGGGGTTGGACTAATTTTAACCCTACCCCTGTAACGTTTTCTTCTTATCATATTGATAAAGTATATGGCGATGCAGCAGCGTCAATGTATGTAAAAATGGAACAAGGATCTAATAGTTATACTAGTACCGCTTTTACCAATACAGTGAGTAGTGAGCCCATTGCTCTTGGCCGAAGATATGATGAATGCTGCACTGCCCAAGCATATAACGCTCGTTGGGATTGGATATACGTTAGCAAATACTCCAGTTCTGTCTCTATCGCCTCCCCTACCAATGAAGAAAAATCGCAAGGCCCAGTCGCCTACTGGAAATTTGATGAGGGAAATGGAACAACTCCTCAAGATTCAACAAGTGGTAATTACGACGGTTCATTTTTAAGTGCTCCTGTTTGGAAAACTGAGGACCAGTGCGTTTCAGGTAAATGTCTTTCTTTTGACAATGTGGACGATGGAGTTAGTATCGCGAATCAGAATTTTACTTCACTCACCGATTACACAATGTCTGCGTGGATCAAACCAATAGGTAATCACAAGAACTATACTGGAACCATAATTTCTTCAGGTGATTGGAACGTGAACCATTGGGCTTTTGGAGTTAATCAGAATAATACCGGGATTGATCTACGTAGACCCGACGGAACTAATTATCCTTCAACAAAAGCTTATACATTTCCATTAAGCCAATGGACACATGTCTCAATTACAAGAAGCGGAACAACAATTACTTATTATGTAAATGGAAATAGTATAGGTACTTACACCGGGACGACAGGAAATTTAGTAAGTAATGCAACCAATACAACAATTGGGCGAGAAACTTATGCAGGAGGATATTTTGCTTTTAATGGGCTAATAGATGAGCCGAAGGTTTACAACTATGCCCGCACGGCCGCGCAAATCAAGGCCGATTATGCTTCAAAAGGAAGTGGATCGGTAAAAGGCACAGCTGCCAGTCTTGGATCAAGTTCAAAAAACAGCGATGCGTTTTCAAATGGATTGGTTGGGTATTGGAAAATGGATGAGGCGAGTTGGAATGGAACTGCCAATGAAGTTACAGATTCTTCTGGTATTGGTAATTATATGGTTGCCAAAGGCACAACCGGTACCGCTACAATAATTGCTGGTAAATATGGCAATGGGGGTAGTTTTACTAGAGCTAATGGACATTTAATCTGTACTAACGGTGGCTCAGGATCTACCTGCGTTGATGACAACGACGTGGATATAACTGGCGATATTACTGTAAGTATGTGGACAAAGGCACCATCAAGTTCATCTACTGTGCAAGTTCCTTTGGCTAAATATAGCAGTTGTGGGTATGAACTTGTAACCAATACTACAGGGACTGTTTATTTTGGAGGGCGAGCAGGAGATTGTGGACAATATACTTCTTCCGGCAATAGCACCGCTGTTGTCTATGATAGTAGATGGCATCATATTGTTGGAACTAGGAAAGACGATAAGATAAGTATTTTTATTGATGGAAAGTTGGAAAATAGTCAGACAGTAACAACTACGGGTGGTTGGTCGTACGCTAATGGTGGTTCTTTAATAGTTGGCGCAGAGAACTCGAGCGGTGGAAATGCTTTTGAAGGACCAATTGACGAAACGCGCATCTACAACCGCGCCCTCTCACCCAAAGAAGTCCGGGATCTCTACGCTTTTGCCCCCGGACCAGTGGGGTATTACAAACTGGATGAAGGAAGCGGTACTTCGACCGTTAATGATAGTTCTGGAAATGGAAATACAGCCACAATGAATGGTTTCACATCCTCTGACTGGGTTCAGGGGAAATTTGGGAAAGCGCTCAACGCAGATCAAACCGATAATTTTGCAACCACGGCAAATCCAGTTAATCAAAGTGGTACTTTAAAGGCGGCTACCCTCATGGCTTGGGTATACAAACGCAATTGCTCCAGCTATCAAGCCGTAATGGGTCTGTATGATAGTGTAAATAGTAGGTTTTTTGATCTAGATACTTATAATTCAAATTGTTATTTTTATTCACATTTAAGTACTACCGGTTTAACTAACGAAACAATCTCTACTTATGCTGTTCCTCTTAATCAATGGGTTCATTTGGCAGTATCCTATGAAAATGGTTATCATCGTTTCTATGCAAATGGGGTGCTTGTATATACAGGAACTGCTTTTACTGGAGATATAAACCTTGCAGCCGCTTCTACACAACTACAAGTTGGTGCAAGGGGAGATAATAATGAACGATTTAATGGATATGTGGACGAATTAAAAATCTACAACTACGCCCGAAATTCCAAGCAAATCGTGGAGGACATGAATGCCGGCCACCCCGTCGGCGGCTCGCCGGTCGGGAGCCAGCTTACTTACTATAAATTTGACGAGGGATATGGCTCAAAAACTCCCTCGACTGTTTGGAACCAAGCGGGAACAACGACGAACTACACTTACAACCCAAGCATTGAAACCAATATCACAGGCTATGATACGCAGTGGGCAGCTACTGTCTCCCAAAGTTCTACAGAACGTCTTTTCGGTAGCTACAGCCTAAAAACGATTACCAGTGGCGTTACTGGAGACGAAGGTTTCTATACACCTACTTACATCGGCAACGGGACTTACATCGGTAGCGCTTGGGTTAAGGGGCCAGCCGGAGCAACTATTAAAACCGCCGTCCAGGGAACCGGCATGGGTGTAGAAGTAAACTATACTCTCAACGGTTCATGGCAAAAGATAACTACAAACACTTATACGGAATCAGGAGGAGCGGCAGTCAGAATGAGAATCTTTACTGTTACCACAATCCAGGCTATAACTTGGTATACGGATGGTGTACAAATGGAACAAGCCTCCGCAACTACCCCCTATTGTGACGGCTCGCTTACCGGCAATGGGACACGCAGCTGGAGCGGAACTGCTCACGCTTCCACTTCAACCTGTACATACGGACAGGACGGTGAAATCAACGGACCTACGTGGACTAATAACGGAAAATTCGGTAAAGCGCTAAGTTTTAATGGAGTCAATAAAAACTACGTTAAATCAGATCCCCAGACAAGTTTTCCCACACAACTCTCGTTCTCCGGATGGATCAATCCATCCTCGGCAGCCAGTACTTCCTATATTTTTAATCCAGTTGGAGGTCACCAAGGAGGTGGGTCTGTCCCCAATGCACAAATGTATCTGTATATGAACACAAACAGAACCCTATCTGCAAACATCTGGACAAATACCCCCGGAAGTCAATGGGAAACTACTATAACTACGACCACTACCGTGTCTCTTGGTC
This sequence comes from uncultured Gammaproteobacteria bacterium, assembly GCA_964358525.1. GTDB lineage: Bacteria > Patescibacteriota > Microgenomatia > UBA1406 > UBA1406 > CAYHPU01. The sequence goes on along the minus strand of CAYHPU010000011.1, from coordinate 1,560 downwards.
AGTGGAGTTATGTAGCATACACCTTTGACGGATCAAAACAAAAAATCTACATAAATGGCGCTAATTCAGCTCAAACTGCCGGTACGACAACAGGCACGACCATGTCCGATAGCGGAAGTCAGAGAGTTTATGTAATTGGAGCTGCCGGCGAGGATGATGGCTTCACTTCCCCATTCACTGGCCAAATTGATGAAGTTAAAATTTACTCCTCTGCCCTCACCGAAGACGAAATCAAGCTGGACTATAACCGCGGTTCGGCAATGGTACTCGGTTCGACAAAAAGCGGAGATATTGTACGAGATAGTCTTGTTTTGTATTTAGATGCCAATAATTCTTCTAGCTATAATGGTTCGGGTACCACCTGGAACGATGTCAGCGGTCAGAGTTTTCAAGCAACTATGCGAAATCTTACTTCGGCCAATTGGGTAACCGTCGATGGGATTAAGGCCTTTGAAACAAACGATACTGATAACCAAGGCTTTTCTGTTGCAAGTTGGAACCAAACAACAGCACGAACGTGGGAAATTTGGATTAAGCAGAAAAGTACCGGTATTGGCTGGCAAACATGGATGGATAATAACTCAACTGAAAGGATTTTATTTGGTTCACCAAATACTAATTGGTATGTGTATCCAGATTTTAATACCGGCGGTGTTACTGCTAATCAATGGGCTCAATTTGCTTTTACTATGGACGATAATAAAAACGTCAGAATGTTTAAGAACGGTGTATTAGTTAGTGCTCCAGGAGTATATACAAACACATTAACACTTGGTTCACAAACACTTTATTTATTAGGAGATCCTGGAACAGAAATTTCATCAGCATATACAGGTATTATTCGCGCATATAATCGCAAATTAGCAGATGAAGAAGTAAGAAAGAATTTTGATGAGGATGCACCAACTTTTGGCTTAGCGGCTGGGTCTGGTACAGATGACGGAAGATTAGGAGACAGACCACCAGTTGCGGAGTGGAAGATGGATGAGAAAACCGGTACGAATGCGTATGATACGAGTGGGAATGGATATGTGGGAACAATTACTGGTGCAACATGGACACAAGGAAAAATAGGAGCTGGTTTAAATTTCAACGGCAGTACTGATAAAGTTTCCGTCGGTACATTAACTGGAAAATACAATAGCGCTCTTACTGTAGAAGCTTGGGTAAATCACACCTCTACTGCAGATTGGGACGATATTGTGGCAGGCGGATGTGGAGATATATTATTCGGATTCTCATCTAACCAATTAAACTTTGGAGGACAATGTAATAGTCCTTTTAATCCTATTGGCTACACGACAAATATTAATGATTCTTGGCACCATGTTGCTGGAGTTTATAATGGTTCATACGCATATTTATACGTTGATGGAAGATTGGTCAATTCTGCAGCTAAAACTGGTTCTTTTACTCCTGGAGCACTTGGAATAGGTAGTACAGGCTCATCTGAATATTATTATGGAAAAATTGACCAAGTCCGCATCTTCAACTATGCCCGCACACCGGCGCAGGTTGCGTACGACTATAACCGTGGCGCTCCGGTAGGCTGGTGGAAGA